>CAZWQB010000135.1:2243-9146 GCA_964636035.1 uncultured Roseivirgaceae bacterium | reverse complement strand
ACTTCCCTACATATACCCAAGCGTTTTCAGCATAGAGTCGCTGCTTTGTTCGGGGGCAAAAAGTTCTGTCACAATATTCCCGTCTTGGTCTTTATCTATTAGTATGTGCTTTGGAGCAGGGATCAGACAATGTTGAATGCCTCCATAGCCACCCAGTGATTCCTGATAGGCTCCCGTATGGAAAAAACCCAGATATAGTTTTTCCCCGTTCTCCATCTTTGGCATAAACACTTCTGAGGTATGCGCTTCAGAATTGTAATAGTCCATACTGTCGCATGTAAGCCCTCCCAGGTTTACCTTATGGAAGTTCTCCTCCCATTTGTTGATGGCCAGCATGATATATTTTTGGTTGAGACCCCAGGCATCAGGCAGGTGCGTGATAAAAGAGCCGTCGATCATGTACCAAAGCTCTTTGTCATTTTGCAATTTTTGTTCCAAAACAGAGTAAATCACGGCACCACTTTCCCCAACCGTATAGCTGCCGAATTCTGTCATAATGTGCGGTACGGGAACGTGATTTTTCTCGCAAATCCACTGAATATTTTCCACGATCTGGTCTGCCATGTATTGGTAGTCATACTCAAAATGGATAGAGGTCTTGATAGGAAACCCGCCACCGATATCAATGGTGTCTAGTTCGGGGCATATCTTTTTAAGTTCGCAATATTTATATATAAAACGGCTCAGCTCACTCCAATAATAGGCAGTATCTTTAATGCCAGTGTTAATGAAGAAATGCAACATCTTTAACCTGGCATTGGGCTTAGGTTTAATCTCATTCCTGTAAAAATCAAGCACATCATTGTATCTGATCCCAAGCCTGGAGGTGTAAAATGCAAAATTGGGTTCTTCATCTGCGGCAATCCTGATTCCCACATTGAACTCGCCATTTATATGATCATGATAATAATCCAGTTCCTTCATGTAATCCAGAACAGGTATACAGTTTTTGAAACCGTCATTAATAAGTTCCGCAATGTATTGCTTGTACAAATCTCTTTTGAAGCCATTGCAAACCACAAATATGTCTTTGCTGATCTTCCCGTTCTCGTGTAATTTTCTGATAATAGGAATATCAAAAGTAGACGAGGTTTCTATATGTATATCATTTTTCAATGCCTCTTCCAGCACAAATTGAAAGTGTGAAGATTTTGTGCAATAGCAATAGGTATAATTTGCCGGATATTTATGTTTTTCGAAGGCGTTTTTGAAATACAGCTTCGCATTCTGAATGTTTTCACTGATCTTTGGTAGATAAGTCAATTTTAAGGGTGTTCCGTATTCTTTAATGATGTCCATAAGCCGGACTTCATTAAAGTACAGTTCTCCATTCTCTACTCTAAATTCCTTTGTAGGAAAGTAAAAGGTTTGTTCAATCAGATCAATGTAACTTTTCATTTCTAAGGTTTGGTTCGGTATGAATTTGACTGCTGCAACCTAAATCCCATTGCATTTCATCAGTTTCACAATTTGTTTTAAATGTCAGATAATAGATTTTTGAAAATGTTTTCCACCCATACGGATTCCGGATCAAGCGGTCGATGAAAATCGAAATTTCCCGGCAAAAGTAAGAAACAAATCAATCTGGAATTCTGCCTGTCTGTTATTTTTTTTGTTTTACAACTTACCAAACCTCCCTGGTTTCATATTGTTGTCAGGTTATTGAAAAAGTGTTAATTCGGTGCCGTTTTTCTGAGGTAAATTAGCTTTTCTCAATGCAATATTGGTATATTTTTATAATCTTTGCAAAATGGAAATGGTAAAATTAATTGAATCAAAATCTGAGATTGCCGCCGGAACCAGGGGTGCCAGTTTGGGGGTAGATGCATTGAAGACAGCATGTCTGGACAAGGGTTCAGATTATTTTGCTTTATATGATGTGGTGGAGGTAGAGAATGAGAATGATTTGTTATTTGAAGACTATCAATACGAGCATGCCAAATATGTAGACGGCGTGCTTATCATGGAAGAAAGGCTTTGCGAGGCTACATATAATACACTTAAAGAAGGTTATTTCCCCATCATACTTGCGGGGGACCACTCAACTGCAGCGGGTTCTATCTGCGGGATAAAAAAAGCATACCCGGATAAGCGCCTGGGCGTAATTTGGATAGACGCCCATGCTGATCTCCATTCACCATATACCACGCCTTCAGGCAACATGCATGGCATGCCGCTTGCTATGGTTTGTGGCATAGATAACCTGGAAAGTAAAGTAAACCACCCTCCTCAGGAGGTGCTCGAGTATTGGGAGAAGTTGAAAAACGTAGGACTCGAGGGGCCTAAAGTAAATCCTTCCGACCTGGTTTTTATAGCAATCAGAGATACAGAGGAACCGGAGGATATCATTATTGATAAATACAATATTCTAAAAATAAAAACTGAAGAGGTAAAACAAAAGGGCGTGAAGCTGATAGCCGAAGAGGCACTGCAGGCATTGCGGGAATGCGATATCATCTATGTTTCCTTTGATGTAGACAGTATGGACTCAAACATTTCCGAGGGTACGGGTACACCGGTCCCAAACGGCCTCACCGTGGAAGAGGCGAAAGCGCTAAATGCTGCCCTTATAGCAGACAAAAAAGTCGTGGCCTGGGAAATGGTTGAGGTTAACCCAACGCTGGACTCGCTGAACCTGATGGCGGAAAATGCTTTCGATATTTTAGAGTCTACCACCAACCAGCTATTAGAACGATAAAATTGACTATATTAAACAAGGGCAGATAAATAACTGACCAGAAACTTACATAATTAATGGGAATACAATCCACAATCAAATCAGATATTCAAAAGGCATTTCACGAAATTTATGGGGCAGACCTCCCTTTAGAGGAGATTGTTCTTCAACCAACACGCAAGGAATTTGAAGGTGCCTATACTTTTGTCACGTTTCCATTTTCAAAAATCACCAGGAAAAAGCCAGATGAATCTGCGGTAGCCATTGGCGAACATCTTGTGGCAAATTCGTCAAGCGTACGGGCTTTCAATGTAGTGAAGGGTTTTTTGAATCTGGTGCTGGCAGAGGAAATCTGGAGCAATATCTTTTTTGAAATTCTGAACAGTTCGGATTTCGGACAACATTCCTCCAATGGAAAAAAAGTGGTGGTTGAATATTCATCGCCAAATACCAACAAGCCACTCCATTTGGGGCACCTGCGAAACAACTTTTTGGGCTACTCTGTGTCCAGAATTTTGGAGGCGGATGGTTACGAGGTAATAAAAGTAAACCTTGTAAACGACCGCGGCATTCACATCTGCAAATCTATGCTGGCGTATCAGAAATTTGGATCTGGAGAAACACCTGAATCAGCCGGTGTGAAAGGCGATCATCTGGTTGGAAAATATTATGTGGTATTCGACAAGGAGTACAAAGCAGAAGTAGAAACATTGAAGCAACAAGGCTTATCGCCGGAAGAAGCAGAGAAAAAGGCGCCGCTTATGCTGGAAGCGCAGGAAATGCTGCAAAAATGGGAGAATGGCGATGAAGCAACAGTAAGCTTATGGAAAAAAATGAATAACTGGGTGTATGATGGATTCGATAAGACTTATCAGCGCATGGGTGTGGATTTTAACAAGTTCTATAAGGAGTCAGAAACCTACCTCTTAGGAAAAGACATTGTTGCCGAAGGGCTTGAAAAAGAACTCTTCTTTAAAAAGGCAGATAATTCTGTGTGGGTAGATTTAACCAACGAAGGCCTGGACGAAAAACTGCTGCTTCGCGCTGACGGTACTTCGGTGTACATCACACAGGATTTGGGAACCGCCGAGCTTAAATACAAAGATTATGGCTTCGATAAGTCGGTGTATGTAGTGGGCAACGAGCAGGACTACCATTTTGAAGTCCTGTTCAAAATTTTGAAAAAACTAGGCAGGCCGTACAGCGAGGGATTATTCCATCTCTCTTATGGGATGGTTGACCTGCCATCCGGAAGAATGAAATCTCGTGAAGGAACCGTTGTTGATGCTGATGATTTAATACAGGAAATGGTTGCGACAGCAGAGCGGCACACCATTGAACTTGGCAAAATAGAGGATTTTTCTTCGGAGCAAGCTGCATCGCTTTATGAAATTCTGGGTTTGGGTGCTTTAAAGTACTTCCTGCTAAAAGTTGACCCGAAAAAGCGAATGCTGTTCAACCCTGAAGAATCAATTCAATTCCAGGGAAATACCGCCCCATTCATACAATATACACATGCCAGAATAGCTGCCATTTTGCGAAAAGCAAATCAGTTAGGAATCAATTATCAGGCCGGATTAAGTGTTCCAAACGAAGGTTTCCACAGCGTGGAAAAAGAATTGATCTTTATGTTATCAGATTTCCCCGCAAAAGTCCACTTGGCTGCAGAAGACTATTCCCCAGCCCTGATTGCACAATATGTCTATGACTTAGCCAAGGAATACAACAGGTTCTATGCTGAGCTTTCGATATTCAATGAAGAAGATGAAGCTACCAGAACCCTGCGGGTTGCAATCTCCTTTATTGTGGCAAGAACTATCAGGAAAGCAATGGGTCTTTTGGGGATTGATGTACCAGAAAGAATGTAATTAACGCAGTTTGCTTCTTGATGAAATTAAGGTCTTACAAATTCAATAGCTTTGAATGCATCCTCCAATAGTTTTATAGGTTTTAAGCCATGGTTATCTGCCATGCGCCTTAGAACTCTGCCATTGGCACTGGCTAGTATAGGCATGGGCAGCTTTTTGGCAGCCGATGCAGGACAGTACGATGGTACAGTATTACTCCTGAGTGCGCTTACCACCGTTTTCCTCCAAATACTCTCCAATCTGGCCAATGATTATGGCGATTCCTATCACGGAGCAGACAGTACTTTCAGGGAGGGTCCGCAAAGAAGTGTCCAGGCGGGCACAATTTCTTCGGCAAGCATGCTCAGGGCAATATTCCTGTTTGTAGTGCTGTCGCTGAGCAGCGGTATCCTTTTAATTTACCTCGCTTTAGGGTTCAACTGGCAAACTTTTCTTTTCTTTTTAATACTCGGGCTCCTCTGCATTGTCGCTGCCATTGCCTATACTGCCGGTAAAAAGCCCTATGGTTATGCTGGTCTGGGCGATTTATCGGTGATGCTCTTTTTCGGCCTTGTGGGGGTGCTGGGAACTTATTATCTACATACCGGCAGCTTTATTTCAATAAACATCTGGCCGGCATTGAGCAGTGGTTTTTTTGCCACCGCAGTACTCAACGTAAACAACATTCGCGATATAAAGTCGGATAAAATGGCCGGTAAAAAGTCCATCCCGGTGAGGCTTGGAAAGCAGAAGGCTGTAATATATCACTGGCTTTTGTTGGTTTGCGGAATACTTTCAGCCTTGTTTTATACAATATCCAATTTCGAAAGTTACTGGCAGCTACTTTTTTTGATTACCATCCCTTTGTTATTCAGGAACGGGCTTGCAGTACAGCGTCATAACAGCGCTGCAGCCCTTGATCCGTACCTGAAACAAATGGCCATGACCACTTTGCTCTTTGTCCTGAGCTTTGGCATTGGATTGCTTCTTGAATAATCGTGGCCTGTTGTGAGTGCAGTCCAGAGGTAATGTTCAGGCTAAAATAGCCTTTTTCAGGCCAAACAAGGGTAGGCAGAATCCGTTAAGGTGAATAAACTAAACAATGGTTTAGAATTATAACTCATCCAAAATATTCTGATTATGAAAACCATACTCGTTCCAACCGATTTTTCTGAACAAGCCAATTTCGCATTAGATGTAGCGTATGCCATCGCAAAGAAAAGCAATGCTTCCATAAAGTTGCTGAATATTGTTGAAGCTCCGGGTGGAGGTTCATTCAATTCTATGGGCGAAATCACTACTGTGGACCCAATGGATAACGTATTTATGATGGAAATGCTCAACCAGATGAAAAGGCGGATAAAGGAGCTGGCTGGAAATTCTCGTTATAGCGACGTTAATATCACAACTGAGGTAACAGTCGGAAATCCCTTCAGCAGCATAGCCAATGAAATCACTACTTCCAAAGTAAACCTGGTGGTCATGGGATCAAAAGGTGCAAGTGGTTTGGAAGAAACCTTAATTGGTTCTAATACGGAGAAAGTTGTGCGAAGAGCTAAATGTCCGGTGCTCACAATTAAGAATGAAACGGACATCGAAAGCGTAAAAAACATCGTATTTGCGTCAGACTTCAAAGGAAACGACGACAATGTGATGGATGCGATAAAACAATTTCAGGAGCTATTTGACGCAAAACTTCATCTCGTAAAAGTAAATACACCTAATAATTTTACATCGGACAGGGAGTTGAAGGTGAGAATGAGGGAGTTCGCAAAGAGGCATTCCCTGGAAAACATCACTTATAATATTTATAACGACGCGGTGGAAGAAGATGGAATTATTTATTTTGCAGATGAAATCAATGCAGACGTAATTGCACTGGCAACCCATGGGAGAACGGGTCTGATGCATCTATTAAGTGGAAGTATCGCTGAAGATGTTGTCAATCATGCTAAAAGGCCGGTTTGGACGTGCAGGATTTTAGAATAGAATAAAAAATAATGGCGAAAAAGAACAACTGGAAAAATCGAGAAGGAGTCGTTTATTCAACAAGCGATGATTTTGAATATGCAGAGGCAGGGGGTGAAACCTTAGAAACTTTACCGCCTGCTCAGCAGAATTTGAAAGTGATGCTGGATAAAAAGCAGCGGGGTGGGAAACAGGTTACCCTTGTTACGGGCTTTATAGGTTCAGAAGACGATCTCAAAACGTTGGGAAAAGCCTTAAAGACCAAATGTGGCACAGGAGGCAGCGCTAAAGATGCTGAAATCATCATCCAGGGAGACTGCCGCGACAAGGTGATGGGCTTCTTGTCAGCCGAAGGCTATAAAGTAAAAAAGGTGGGAGGGTAGGATTATCTTGAAGCGATGACATCCTTCT
>CAZWQB010000135.1:0-2143 GCA_964636035.1 uncultured Roseivirgaceae bacterium | reverse complement strand
TTTTTCTTTTATTCCCTTACGATTAAAATTTGCAGGCTTTTCCTTCAAAATAGGATGTCATCGCTGGACGTTTGTTGGATCCCTTCCGAAACCGATCCTTCGGGTGCCGAGCTGGTTGTATAGGTGATTTGCCCTACGGAATAGCTTGCAATGCCGCTGTCGCCTGTAGCCTCTCCGCCCGCTACGGTGAAAGCTTCTTGTGCGTATGCCGATGAGAGGCAGCAACCTAGAAGCATGGTGCTGCAAAATTTTCGTATTTTTTTGTCATAGTCTTTACTTTAAGATGGAGTGAATTGATGTAAGTGGTGCATATCCAAGGCGATGGCACCCTTCTTCTTTCGTTTCTTGTCCGTTAACGATTTGCATTTGCAGGCTGTGCAATTGAAAAAGGATGTCATCGCTGTGAATTGTTAATCGGGAACGTTTGGACACGGAATTGGCGTTGAGTCGGTTCGTGCCTCCATTAGATTTTCGATCTGGATCGTTCCCCTTACCGTGATAAGTACGTAATTGCTACCGGTTTCTGTAACAACCCCGCCAAATTGATTAGCGATCAGCTGCGATGTGATTTCTTCGCCGGTAAGTGCTACTCCTTCATAAACTGCTGATACCCTTAACTTTTGAACATAAGGCATTTGCACATTCTTATAGGTTTGTACCGCATCATATACATTCACTGCGGAATATGGATGCACCGTAACTTCCCTCACAAATGACACCCTCGTTTCTACTGTACTGGTTGCTTCAAAATGGTTGGTACTGGTTTTGGTTTCTGTGTCGGTATAGGTGTATCCGGCAGACAAGGAATAGTTTTTTTCTACTCCAGCAACGCCAAATAGATCGACACTGACGCCTATGCTAACGGATGCGTCCACTCGCGCTTCGTGCGTTGTGGTTACAGAGAAGCTTTCCTGGGTACCAGCACTTATTGTAGTAATCCTCACATCTTCCTTCCCAATGGTTTGTTTTATAGTAGAAGGAGCACAATTACGGATAGGAGAATTTATTGCAAATTCTATTTGAGCCGGAGGCATAATGGGGTTGCTGAAAGTGATGCCCACATCCTGAGCCTTCCACTCGATACCCGCTGAGACCAGTTTAAATTTTGCCTCAAGGGTGGTCTCTATATCAGTAGAGAGGTAATCCACATCAATCCTTAATGGAGCCTCATTTTTTTTGATTGTTATCCATCCGTCATCATCAGGACTTAGTACAAATAAATCTCCAAATGGATCCATACTGAGTCTGCCAGCTTTCATTTTCAAGTATGATCCCGTTGAAACTGCCTTAATATAGAATGTTGAATCATTTCCCGTAGGCTCAAAAATAAATTCCTGGCCTACTGATTGACTGTTGGTGATAAAATTATCATAAAGCATTATTGGTTGATTGTATATGTCAGAATGATAAGACCAAACAGTGCCACCTTCATATCCTTCTATAGGTTTTGCAGCAATCAGATAACGAGCTCCGGAGATAATTTTTAGTGGAAGCTTTATTTTAGGTTTTTCAGTTTTAAGATCTAGCGCACTAGCTGAAGCATTTATAGGAAAATTGTCTTCTTGCATTTTAGCCAATACTTGATTTTCGTCATCATAAACCGTTATAGAGACAGGAACTCCTTTAATAAATTGATCCAGGACCCCTTCTGGGATACTATCTCTCGAGATGCGCAAAGTAGCTAAATTAGTAAAATCATCTATTTCTATGTGATTATTAGAAAAGGACGACAGAGACCCATCAATTTCCACAGAAGCATATGCCGGTTTGTATCCTTTTTTTACAATGGAGCGGGTATCCAGGACCAATCCTATATGACCTTTACTCACTGGTATATCCGGGAGGTCAATATCTTCATCCAAATCCGGATTCTCTACATCCGGATCATCTGCCGGGCTAACCTTTTCGTTTTCTTCACACGAAGAAATTAATAGGGCGCAACATACAAAAAAGATAAAGGGCCCCAGTCGGGAATACCTTTTAAGGGGAGCAATTTCTAAAGCCGTAAACAGGTTAAATTTAATAGAAGTAAATAACTTTTTCATCGTGGTTTATTTATAGATATTTGATTTTATACAAACATCTATCAATTGCATGCAGTGCGCTTTAGACATTGTTCCAAATGCTTTAGTTTATGTTCCAA
>CAZWQB010000134.1:0-9159 GCA_964636035.1 uncultured Roseivirgaceae bacterium | reverse complement strand
TTATATTCTTCACCCGCTGAATCCAAAGTCGTAATTATTACCTCACCCTCGGTCCCTCTCTAAAGGAGAAGTATAATTGGCCTAACTTATGGACATTGGGCCTATCCTTTATCCGGATGTTCATTTGCGTTCAATAGTGTATAGAAAATGAACACTTTTCCCGATTAATTTCGAATTGTAATTTTACAAAAGGCTGATAATCAATCAATTGTAAATATTGGCACGTGCTTGGTATTAAACATGATGTCAACAATTTTAAAATCAAAATATTAGAAGTCATGAATACTATCAAAAATCTAAAAAATTATTTCAGTATCGCTCTTTGTTTAAGTTTCTTCACATTGGTCAGCGCAGCAGCCTTTGCTAATCCTACAGAAGATAAGACAACTTTAAAAGCCCGGGAAGCCGTGGAGAAAGCAAGTCCTGACGATTGGATGGCTTATGCAAGCAGTGCGGAAAAGTGTTTGAAAAAAAATGTGAACCTGAAGGAAGCTGCAGAATGGATTGATACCTCCCTTTCAATAAAAGAAACGCCTTACAATCTTCGTTTGAAAGGTATGTATTACGAGAAAAACAACCTGCCTGAGCAAGCACTTGAATATTATATCAAGAGTTTACGAGTTGGCTTGGAGAATGACATCAACTATAGTGACGAAAAAACACAGTTGAAAGTAAAAGAATTGCTGGAAAAAGCTTAACGTTTGAGAATGGTTTAACAGTGTAAAAGCTTGCAAATATTTGCAGGCTTTTTTTATTGTGAAAGTGCTGGAGCAAAGTTTTGCTTCGTACTCGAGGACAGAAATGCTTGGAGACCTTCTGGAGGAGAAGGATTGGTTTGCCTTAACGACATCGCACTGACGTTGGTTATTTCCCTGCACCGCTCACCAGTCCGCAGCCTCGCGCAGACCTTATGCTTTAGTAACTACTCAGCTTTTGGCAGCATTAGAGTATATTCTCGTTTCTCCAGAGTGTATGCCTAGGGAAGATTAAAGAAGAATTACACATACCATCAGCTCTCCTCCTTCTCCAAGGAGGAGATTAAGAGGTGGTTATGATAGAACACATGTGTAATTCTTCTTTTTCTTGCATCTGAGTAGTTACATGCTTTACAAACATAAAATGCTACTTAAACAATGCCTCTATTTTTTCGGCACATAATGGCTTCACAATATAACCTTCCACATTGAATTTCCTCGCCCGTTCCAGGTCTTCGGTGGCGTTGGATGAAGTCAGCATCACCACTTTTACCGGCTTTTTATAAAAGGTTGGAATTTTTTCAAATTCTTCTAAAAACTGAAAGCCATCCATCACGGGCATGTTGATGTCCAGAAAAATCAGATCAGGACAATTATCGATACAGCTATCATCTTTGGCACAATGCTCAATAATGTAATTTAAAGCCTCTTCGCCGTTTTCTGAGACATGAACCTGATCAGTCAGGTTCATGTCCTGTAGAGCCGCCTCGGTCAGGAAATTGGCAACAGCATCATCATCTACCAACAATATTTTTTGAAAACGTCTTTGCATTAATAGGAGAAAAATATTCTAAAATTATATTTTTTAAAGTCAATCTTAATGTCAACAATTACGTGGGCGCTCTGTTTTAAAATATTAGACAAATTTTTCTTGCCTGAGCGAAAGAAGCTTTTTATTTTGATAAAGCTAAGTCTTTGGGAACCATACCACTTTTCGCTATTGTTTATTTGTAACCTATTCACCTTAATTAAATAATGTGTTAAAATATCTGTTAATCATTATCGCATTGTGCGTTACCGTGGAAGCTCATGCTCAGGAAACGCAGGAAACGATTTATTTTCCGGAAGACCTTGAAAATGGGGATCTCGCAAATGAATTAGCAAAAAGAGATTATGAAAATTTAATGAACCGGGCCGACGCTTTATACAACCAAAACGAATTTCAGGACGCAGGCCAAATCTATTCTCTGATCATCAGAAAGGAACCTTACCACGCACCTGCTTACTTTGGCAGAGCCAACTGCCGCGAACAAATGGGCGATTTCGAAGGCGCTTTGGCAGATTTCCGCAGCGTGCACCATATAGACCCGGAAATGACGGAAGCATTTTTTAGCAGTGCAGTGCTGGAATATAACCTCGGCGATTACTCAGCAGCGGTCTCTCTGTTTAGCAAGCTTTTAGAACTACCGGAAGGAGCTACGCAAGCCATCTATTTCAAGGGCGTACAATACAGTCCTAGTTCGGAGCCGATGCTTACCGGCGTGCAATCCATGGCAGGCGACCGGAAGGTGATCATTCATCATTATCTAGGCAAGAGTTACAATGCGCTGCGCGACTATCCTAAATCCGAAGATCATTTTTCCAGGGCAATAGCGATGTCCCCTTCCGCGGAATTGTATCTGGACAGAGGGTTAATGCGTAAGGATGGATTTTCAAAGGAGGAAGCACTGGCCGATTTAAAGACCGCGGTAAGACTTGAGCCGGATAATAGCCTTGCATTGTACTGGCTCGCTGATCTAGCCCGGCAATCAGGAGATGAATCGTTGACGATGGAAGCGTTGGACAAGGTTTTGGCCGGAAATTATGCTTTTCCGGAAGCTTATATCCAAAGAGGCATGTTGAAGTACAAAGCAGGAGATTTTAAAGAGGCAATTGCTGATTTCGATAGTGCCATATCCATCTCGACGGAAATTCCGGAAGCTTATGTCAATCGTGGATTAGCCAAAGATAAAATCGGGAATTTTTCCGGGGCGATACAGGATTTTAACCGTGCTATCCGAATGAATAGTACCGATGCCCAGGCTTTTCAATTCAGGGGAAATACCTGGTTTAAAATGAAAAAATTCGAGGAAGCGATCAAAGATTACAATACTTCGATCCGGCTTGATGAAGAAAATGCAAAATTATTTTATAACCGGGCATTGGCTAAAAACAACCTGCAGGACGATGACCTGGATGGGGAAGTTTGTACAGATTTGCAAACTGCGATCGAGCTGGGGATGGAAGAAGCGATTGCAACAAGAAAAGATATCTGCGAAAAGAAATAATGCCCTATTACTCCTCTATCGTTTCCTTTTTCTGGCCAACAGGAAATAGATATAGGACAGGGTTCCGAAGAAAATTCCTGACGCAATGGCAAGAAAAACGGCGCCAATCACGTATTGAAAGAGATTATCCTTTACCATCTCCAGATTAAAACCCTGTTGAAACAGGATGTTGTTTTGCGGATCTGCAACAAAAAACGCCCCTAATTTATAGCTGCCATACACTATAATCGGAATCATGGGCGGAATGCTGATATGCGCAGCAACCACAAATAACGCTTTATTGAGTTTGAGCAGATGTGCCAGGGAAATACCAATGATCAACTGGTAACCCCACACGGGAAAGATGCCCATAAAAACACCGAAAGCAATAGAGAGTGCTTTTATGTGAGGAGGTTCTGTCTCATCAAAGAAGTTTTTTTTTATAAAAGTCTTGAGATTTTCGAGCGTAAGTAAATTTAAAATTCGTAGTGGGATGTAATACAACAGTGCTAGAATTACCAGGTAGGTATTGAGTAAACTTATTCTGGAAAAATCCTGGAAAGGCCTGAAATGGGAAATGCGGTTCTTTCCTGGCTCGTAGTGCACCTGAATAGGCATATTTTTGACCTTGATGCCCTTCCAGGCAGCTTTCACAATTACTTCAATTTCGAATTCAAATTTAGTGGTGAGGTATCTGGTGGATTCCATCTTTCGTATGGGGTACAGCCGGTATCCCGACTGTGTATCGGTAAGGGCTATTCCAGTTTCCAACCTGAACCAAAAGTTTGAAAATTTATTCCCAAAACTGCTCTTTCCGGGTACATTTTCCTGATCCATATTGCGTGCGCCGATCACCAGTGTGTCACCATCTTTCTCAAGTTCTTCCAGAAATAGGGGCAAATCGGAGGCGAAATGCTGTCCGTCGCTATCAATGCTGATGGCATAGTCATAGCCCAACGCCAGTGCCTTCTTAAAGCCATTCCTCAGCGCACTTCCTTTTCCGGCGTTTTTCGGATGGGTAATTATGCTGGCCCGGTCAGCATAATCTGCCAAAATTTCCGCTGACTGATCTGTTGCCCCATCGTTTACGATAATTAGCTGATCTGTATAGGCAAGCACATCGTCAATGACCTTTTTTAAGGTTTTGTCATTGTTGTATGTTGGGATAATTACACAACATCGAAGCCCGGCAAATTTTTCTTTTATCGACATTTTTGGCTCTGGAAGTTCCAATATCTGTTGAAGGGTGAGTGCGTCTCGCAGTAGATTCGTTTCCCTGCTAAATTTCGGTGGAGTAAGTTCCTTTCATTTTAAAATTGGGACTATCGTCTCCCAAAAAGGAAGTTACCGTCACTTGCAGTAAGTTGTCTTTTTCCACGATTTCCAGCTCAATTTTTAAGCGTGCATCTACACCTGGGTCAACCACTTTAAGAAATTTGATGTTCTGTGCCTGGGTTAATAGGACAGGATGCTGTTTTATTTGCGAAAGCACTTCTCTCACCATTTCCATCAGACAAACGCCTGGTAAAATGGGTTGACTTGGAAAATGACCCTTAAATATTTCATGTTCGGCGTCTATTTGTACCGTCACAGTATGTTTGTTCCCTTCCTGAGACAGTTTTTCAATGGTGTATAGCGTGTTTTGAAGCATCGTTATTAAATTTCTCTTAATAAATTAAGCTCGATATTCAGCTTGAGATTGTTATGCTTTATGGAAATAGCTTCCGGAATTTTGCTGTCCTCGTAGGAGAAGTTGATCTTGGTTTTGAAAAAATTAATGAAACCTTTGTTCTCCGCATACAGCACGTTGTTTGATTCAGGGTCTATGAATATTTGCGCCTTGATATCTCCTTTTAACTTGTATTTATGATTATCTGAAGCAGACGCTTTCCTGCTTACTTTCCCCGGATTTTCCAGCGCACTTAGAAGAATCATTTTGAAGTCTCTTTCTATAAAGTTCTGAACTACTTTATTTTCAAGTTTATCAAAAGTTTTGATCCATGTAAAATTCTTTCCCTCCATTTTAAATTCCATAATCGCAGGTCCAAACTTCGAAAGTAGCACCACGTGATACGCTGAGGCTTTAGTTCGTTTTAGTACCAAAAGGCCGCTCGCATGAAAATCTTTGTAGGTGATGGCAGCATCGTATAGAAGCCCATCCTGCGCGAGGGAAATATAGGGCTTTGGAAGTTCAGAATTATCCAGCCTTTGATGAGATGCGCAGGAACTTAAAAGTAAAATTAAAAATATTGCACATAAGCATCTATTTGACAGAGAAATTCTCATCTGGGATATTTTCGTTCATCTTTTTATCAAAAAAGGAGATCATGGTATAGTCGCCTTCTGACTCCACAAGCTTCACCTGCGAGACAGAAAAGTCTTTTTTATCAAAATAAATATCGATCCCTTGAATAAATCCTTTCAACTGGGCTTCTTTCGGTACGAGCTTTGTTAAATATAAATCCTTTCCTTCTAAATACTCTATAGAAAACCTTGCTTCATCTAAAATATTCCCTTCCACACTGTTGATGATCAGCTCGTTGATTTGTCGAAAGGCCTGACTGGATCCAATATCGAACGAGTTGACCTTTTCCTGATCTTTGATAATAATTTCCTTGCCATTTAACACAATGGTGTATTCGAAAGGCCGGGTATAAGACCATTTCAGGAGGTTTGGTTTTTTAAAGAGAATCGTGCCTTCGGAATCTATTTTGTTGGCGAGGATTGACAGGTATTTTTCCTGTTTGAAGTTAGCTTTTATTGATGTAGTACTGGCGGCCATGTCAGCAAGCCCTTTTCGAAATTTTTCGATATGCTGCATGGCTTCAAATTCATTCGCCTTTGGCGTAAAAGAAGAAAGCATAACGAGTAATATTATAACTGCAAGTCGTGATAACATGATCATAAATTATTTTAGAATGAGTTCATCAGTAATTGGTACACACTTGTAATTGTTTTTCTGAGCGTACAGCAAAATTGCTTCCAAAATTTTTAGCGTTTGAACCCGGTTGTCATGCAACAGAATAACAGAACCCGGTTTAATTCGGGAAGTCACTCTTTTTATGACCTTTTCCGGGGCTGCAGAAGTATCGAAAGACCGGATGCTCCATCCAATGGTTTTCAAAGATAATGAATTTACCGCTGAAGCAATTTTGGGATTGGTAATGCCAAAGGGTGGTCTAAATAACGTACCTGCCTTGCCCGTAGCTTCTGCGATAAGTGCATTGGTGTATTCCAGTTCATCTTTGATTTTTTTCTTCCCGAACAAAGGAAATAAATTGCTGTGGGAATAGGAATGATTTCCGACAGCATGACCTTTGTCTTTAATGGATTTTGTCAGCCGAGGATGCTCCTTCACATGCTTCCCGATGCAAAAGAAAGAGGCTTTGGCATCGTATTTTTCTAGCAGCTCTAAAATGACAGGCGTATATTCCGGATGGGGACCATCGTCGAAAGTCAGCGCGATGATTTTATTAGGGGTAGAAATGTTGGTGAAGGCCGGCATGAAAAACTGAAGACGCATTACAGAAGAGCCCGCTGCGATCAACAAGCAAAAAAGCAAAACCAGGAGGAGGTAAAAGCTGAAATCAACCGGGATAAAAAAGACATCTACCGCCACAAGCATGCCCAGCATTACAAAAAAAACAGTCCGTGCAATTACAAAGGCCGACATCGGGAAAGCAAGATGAGTGAATGATAATTTCCCTGATGATGGTTGTAAATCAGGATGTTTTCAAGCCTGGAAGCTTTTTGTTCGGAAATCAGGATTTCTTCCGGAATTTTTTGGGAGTGTAATATTTCTGCTGCCAGGTACATTGCGAACGCTGAAGCAGTAAAATACTCACCACAAATATTTTTAAAAGACAGGACCGGCTTTGCAGCAAACAGTTTCTTGCTAAGGATGTCATAAATGCTATCATCTTCTTGGCCTCCGGTTTTCCCAAGCATCACGGCGCTGAGGTTTTTCATGTCCATGCCTACGGATTGCAGCAATTTTTGAATCCTTTCTTCAATAGTTTCAAGCCCATCTGTTTTGAAAAAATAGTCCATTCCCTCTACACAGGCTTTTGCAATATCACTTTCCTGTCCGGATAAAACGAAGAATGAGGCTCCTTCTCCCAAAATAGGCCTTTGCGTGGCAACGTCATCCTTTCGATTTTCTGACAATTTGCCAAAGCAGCCCGACTGGTATAGAATTTTGAATAGTGAAGGCGTAACTTCATCTATGCCGCCCAACAATACGTTTTCCGTCCCTTCCTCAAGCTGAAGAAATGCATCTTCAAGGGCGCATTCGAAGGAGTGGCCACGTTGAACGAATGTGAAGTTGTGTGCAAAACAATTTAATACCAGCGCAATCTGGCCTGCGATGGTATTGTGAGTAGATTGGATAAAGGCAGTTGGGGATGGAAGGTTCTCGTTGTTTTGAACCACATCCGCCAGAAATTTTTCGGTATCCTGCAAGCAGCCTAAGCCTGTTCCGACTACGATGGCGCCAAGCTCTTTGACTTTTGCTTCTTCAAGACTTTTACTTGCTGCCGCAATGGCCATTTTTATAATTCGGGCCATTCTGCGACTCAATTTCGGGTCTATGATAGCTTTATAATCCGGTTCTTTCGCCTGAAAATATTCGTTTTCAGCCGGACTTGAAGCCAAATTCACTCCTTTATTTACATCAAAATTAGGAGCGATGGCAAAGGAACCGGTAATGTACAGTTTCATTCTGTATAGTTATTTATTGAGCACCCCAAATCAAGCGGGTAGGCACTGGAATTCCTGATTTTTATTTCGATTTTGCTGTCACTATCCAACATAATCCGGCTTTGAAAATATGAGCGAAGTACAATTGCCGCCAAAGCCAAATGAATTTGAAAGCACGCAATCTACTGGTGTGTTTTCCTTCAGATGTTGCAGGGGCGCTTTTTTCAAGTCCATGGGATCTTTCAGGTTCAGGTTTGCAAATTTTATTCTTCTGCTGATAGCAAGCAATGAGATTACTGCTTCAATGGCCCCTGCCGCACCCAGGGTATGGCCGGTAAATGGTTTCGTTGAGCTATAATCTGGCAACTGATCCCCAAAAAGAAGATCTAAAGCGACGCCCTCAGAGGAATCATTATTGGCCGTGCCAGTTCCGTGCGCGTTGATGTAATCTATGGTTAATTGATTCTTTCCTGTTGATGCTACTGCTTTCTGCATTGCTAAAAACGCTCCTTTCCCTTCCGGTGATGAGGCCGTTTGGTGATAGGCATCATTGGTATTGCCATAGCCGATTATCTCGGCCAAGGGCTCACCTTTTCGCTTGAGGACGTGTTCTTCCGACTCCAGAACCAAATAAGCAGCTCCTTCTCCCAGATTAAGTCCTTCCCTGTATTTGTCAAAAGGTTTGCAGGGGTTCGGATCCAGGATTTTCAAAGCGTTGAATCCATTCAGGGTGAACATAGAAAGTGCATCTGTGCCTCCTGCTACCATTGCCTCTGCTCTGCCAGACTTAATCAGGCGACTGGCTTGTAATATGGCATTTGCGGACGAGGAACAAGCTGTGCTAATTGTGCTGAGGATTCCATTTAAACCTAAGGAATGGGCTATAGTTTCCGTAGAGGCGCCGCAATCGTGACCCCCGAAAGCTGCACTGTAGTCGCTCAGTATTCCGGCCTTGAAGCTGGCATATTTCCTTTCGGAGATATCCATTCCCCCAACAGAAGTGCCATTAATTAAGCCGGTAGAAGGTGGCAAATCATCTCCTAAAGCCGCCGTTTCCAGCGCTTCTTTTGCGGCAATCATTCCCAAGAGTGCTGTCCTGGAAAGTTGATTATCCTTGCTTCCTGCTTTTGCCGCGAGCGATTCATTGCTCATCTTCACTTCTCCAGTTACCAGAGAATTTTTATGGACAGTGTCCAGGTATCGCGGAAAGGTTATCCCGGTAGTTCCGGCTTTCAAAGCTGCAAAATGCGCTTCTATGCCGAATCCCAAAGCAGAAACGATGCCCATGCCGGTAATATAAACCTTTTTCGCCATCGGGCTTTATTTGTTACTGTTGATGTATGCTGCCATTGAGTTGATGGATTTAAAGACTTTTTGGCCCTCTTCAGCATTTTCTATTTTCAAACCGTAATTTTTTTCCAGGAGGACAATCAGCTCCAGGGCATCAATGGAATCCAATC
>CAZWQB010000133.1:0-9296 GCA_964636035.1 uncultured Roseivirgaceae bacterium | reverse complement strand
CAACTTTCCTACACACCAGCACAACCAGCTTCTCTTCCAGATTGGTGGTTGCAAATAAATACTTAGAGCCCCCTTCTTTTATCCCTGTCTTCTTCCTGATGGCCTGAACCGAATCAGGAAAATTTCTGGTAGTGATATTGGCCTTTTTCTCAGGTAAATATTTTAAGATGGCTTTTTTGTTGTAGGGAGCCATCGCAATGCATTCAAAGGTCCGTCCGGGAAAAGATAGGAGCTTATTGCTGGTATACAAATGGCTGTGGAGGTGCAGTTTAGCCAGATCATATCGCTGGCCGGGTAGCTTGAAAGCACCGGCTTTCAGGATGGCGCTGTTGGGTTCATAGATGTATTTCGATGGCAAGCTAAATTCTGTTTTTGCCTGCTGTTCCTCTTCTTTGAAGAAAGAAAATTCCTCCTCCGCACCACCCGGCGTTCTACTGAGGTTTAGAGCGCTAATTTTTACTTTACCATCGTAGCCGTTTTGCCACAAATAAAGCACTTCCTTCACCTCGTTGCCAACCGCTATGATATAGACATGCTTTAGGTTTCGAAAAGCGCTTTCTGCAAGCTGGATATCCAGCATAGGAGAAGTTTTTATAAGTACCTCGCGCGCCTTTCTTAGGAGTTCATCCTGAAGTGCAATCACATCCGGTTCACAATCCTGCAATAAAAAGACTTTGTTGTTTGAGACGCTTCTTCTGGCCGGATCAATGTAAATCAAGTCTACATTTTCCTGCGTGGAAGATAAAAAGTCTGCCGCTTCCTGATGATGCACCTTGATATTGGCACCCAATACGGAAAAATTATGGGAAGCAATTTCGCACAACAACGGATTTCTTTCTACAAAATGTACCGTACTGAACTGTTTGCTTAAATAGTAGGTATCTATTCCCGTGCCACCTGTTAAATCAACAAGTGTTTGGCCGCTCATAAGACTCGCTTTAAGCTTCGCAGTAACCTCGGAGCTACATTGTTCAATAGAAAGGGGGGGAGGAAAAATAATGTTTTTGTGATGAAGCCATTCAGGAAGTTTCTGCCTGGCCTTTTGGAGGGCCTGCACTTGCCAAACAACTTCTTTCATGGGAAGCTGCGGGTACTTGCTGGATTGAAGCATCAACATGGCAGGATCGTCATGTTGATGCTGTTGAATAAAATCCTGAACTAAAGGCGATTTAAGCTTTTCAATCAAGCCTGCTTATGGTCTGGAATTAAAACAAGGTCGTGATCTACCAGATATTCTGCTATTTGCACTGCGTTAGTTGCCGCTCCTTTTCTAAGATTATCTGCAACCACCCACATGTTCAAGGTGTTCGCCTGCGACTCATCTCTCCTGATTCTTCCCACAAACACATCATCCTTTTTATGCGCAGTAATAGGCATGGGGTATTTTAGATTTTTAACGTCGTCTTCCACAACCACACCTTTTGTGTTGGAAAGGATTGACCTTACTTCATCCAAATCAAAATCCTCTTCAAATTCCACATTTATGGCTTCAGAATGGCCGCCAATTGCTGGAATTCTTACGGTGGTGGCTGTAATCTGAATGGAATCGTCACCAAGAATTTTCTTTGTTTCGTTGATCATCTTCATCTCCTCCTTGGTGTAGCCATTGTCAAGAAATACATCTATATGGGGCAGCACATTCATGTCGATCTGATAAGGATAAACTTTCTCGCCGTCTCTGCCGGCCCTTTCGTCCATCATTTGATCTACCGCCTTCTTACCAGTGCCAGTTACCGACTGATAAGTGGATACGACCACTCTTTTCAATTTATACCTCTCGTGAAGAGGGGCCAATGCCATTACCATCTGAATGGTAGAACAATTTGGATTGGCGATAATTCTGTCATCGATTCTTAAATGTTTTGCATTTATTTCAGGCACAACCAGTTTGTGGTTAGGGCTCATTCTCCAGGCCGAAGAATTGTCTACAACAATGGTTCCGGCTGCTTCAAACTTTGGTGCCCATTCCAATGACACGCTTCCTCCAGCAGAAAAAATAGCAATGTCTGGCTTTCTGTCTACAGCTTCCTGCATTCCTATCACTGTAAGCTCCTTACCCTTGAAAGGAATAACCTTACCCGCACTCTGGGCCGATGCCACCAACATAAGTTCATCGAAGAGGAAATTTCTTTCTTCCAAAACAGTCAGGATTTCACTTCCGACCAATCCTGTAGCGCCTACAACTGCTAATTTCATGATTTTGAATTTAAAATGATTACTGATTTATAGTCTAATCCGAAGATGATCTTGCGATTTACAAAATCCGCCTAATTTTTTATCACTTCAATAGGCAAAATTACCACAAATAAAATTTCTATTCCTGAATTCGCGAAAAATTTAATGTAAAGGCGAATTGGCAATGCTATACCCCGAAAAAGGGCGGCAGAATGCCCTTTTTTTTGGAACGTTGAATCTCGTCCAGAATAACAACATAAAATCATGAGCAACTTGCTTGTTGAACATATACTAAGTGGTTGTAAACCAATATCATAAAAAATATACACATGAAAGGTTTCAATCTATAAAAAGAAAATATAACCGGGTTAAATGGTTTTATTTGAAGATAGTTTTGAATAGAAATTAAGCTGATACTAAAATGAAAATTAAGATACGGAGAATATTTTGGCTGGCTACTGTAATCTTCTCGCTCAATATGGCGGGATTCCCACTTTTAGCAGAACCGTTGTATAGCGGCACACATAGAACCAGAAGCATCCACGGCTACCTTCCTGAAAATTTAGAAGCCGGAACTCCACATCTGCCACAGAACATTTACCTCGTGGTGGGGGTGTTTGCCCTCAAAAGCAATGCTGAAAAATTCGCTGATTTTGCCACAAAAAATGGCTTCCCCGCTCAATTTTCTCTTAATGATGATAACAATTACTATTACGTTTACCTGCACAGCTCCAGCAACTGGGAAGAGTCGAAAGCCCATTATCAGGAGGTAATATCAAGTACATCGATATTCCCCGGCATGTGGCTTTTTGATTACAAGCAAGATGTTGTAACACAGGAAAAACCGGTTGGGCCACAGGAAGCACCGATTGAAGACACGACATTGCAGGTTCAGCGGGTAGAAGAAATTAAAGCACCTCGCCCCGCCTCATCATCTACCAAGAAGCTGAACACCAGCGTAGATTCCCTAAAATTTCATAAAGATGAAGAAGATTACCTCATCTATCCCAATGTAATTTTTGCCAAAAATTACAACGAAATCACCGCAAAAGTGCAAATTATTGATCCTGTGAGATCAAAATTGATCAAGACAGTGAATGCGCACGAGTTAAGCGTTCTCCAAGACCCGAATAACGGCTCGCATGCCATTCAGCTGATTGCAGACGTGTTTGGCTACCGAAAAGTACAGCATGATTTCCTGTTAAACGACCTGAATGCTGACAGTATCAGTTCATTTATCTTCTTAAGGGGCGACACCATTCTAATTGAATTTCCTCTGGAAAGATTAAAAACTGGCGATGTAGCCACCATGTACAATGTGTTCTTCAGAAATGATGCTGTGGTAATGGAAAGCAGATCTCAATATGAGCTGAACAGTTTGCTGGAAATGCTGAAAGAAAACGACGATTATCAAATCGTTATTCATGGCCATACCAACGGCAACAAGCGCGGAAAAATAATAGCACTGGCCGAAGAAAATCCGAATTTCTTTGTGATTACAGAAGAAAATAAGACTTCAAGCGGAAGTGCTAAAAAGCTTTCAACAGAACGTGCCATGACAATCAAAAAATACCTGGTAGCCAATGGAATCTCCGAAGACAGAATGACGGTAGTTGGTTGGGGTGGTAAGAAAATGATCTATGATAAATACAGCGTAGATGCCAAGAAAAACGTGAGGGTTGAAATAGAAATACTACAGGATTAACAGCTGTTACTTTTAGTAGTAAACTGAAACGGCAAAGGCGTTTATAACAGCATCAACAGTGTCGTCGGAAAAAATGCATAAATAATACAAAAATGTACTGAGATTTTATATTTTTGGCTTTAAAGAACATTCTATAGCTATGGAAACCTTTAAAGCCTCAACAAAGTATATCCTCATCCTGCTCTTCTTTTCTGCTTCATTGGATCTGTGTGCACAGTTTTCAGAGGACTTTTCTGATCGCGACTTGCAAAACGCACCGGCCTGGGAAGGGCATGTTCAGGATTTTGTAATCAATGAAGACTTACAATTAAATCTAAATGCATCCAGCCCGGGCGTCAGCTACATAGCTGCTCCTTCGCAGGCTTATGACAATGCCAGCTGGGAACTGTATTTTAAGCTCGATTTTAACCCATCCTCCCAAAATTTTTCGAAGATTTATCTAACTGCTGACGGAAGTGAGCTATCCAATCCCATCAATGGCTACTTTGTATTAATTGGAGGCAGCAGCGATGACATCAGCCTTTATAAAATAGAAGCTGGCATACCTACAAAAATAATTGATGGGGAAGATGGAAGGCTGAACAGTACAAGCGTTTCTGGCAAAATAAAAGTTACACGAAATGAAGCCGGAAAGTGGGAGCTGTTGACCGCTGTGAATGATACTTCTGAATATGTAAAGGAAGGAGAAACGGTAGACAACCGGCATCTTACGGCTTTGTATTTTGGAATTTACTGCGAATACACCAGTACCAGGAGCGATAAATTTTATTTTGATGATATAAAGGTTATCGGGCAGCCTCATATTGATCCTGATCCACCTACATTGGTATCAATAAAGGCTGTTTCTTCCAATCAACTAGAGGCGACCTTTTCTGAGCCTCTATCCCCATCCTCAATTACGCAGCTTGATCAATTTGAAGTAAAGCCTGAAATTGGTCATCCAAACCATATTCAGGTTAAGGAGAATCCTGCCCAACTGGATCTCTTTTTTGAGAAAGCGATCGCTCCAGGCACAGAATACTCATTTACTGCACAAAACATCGCCGACCTGGCCCACAACGTTGCTGCTTCGCTTTCCCTGCCCTTCTTTTATGACATTCCTGTCCAGGCGGCATTCCGTGATGTGGTCATCAATGAGCTAATGCCTGACCCAACGCCAGTAATAGGTTTGCCGGAAGCCGAATTTATTGAAATTTTCAACCGTAGCAATAATAAAATAAACCTGACAGGCTGGACCGTAAGCGATCCTGCAAGTTCGGGAAAATTAGGTTCCGGTGAAATTTTACCACAGGAATATATCATCCTATGCAACCCTTCCGATTCCCTTGCCTTTAGCAGATATGGCAAAGTAATATCCGTCTCGGATTTTCCTTCATTAAACAATGACAGCGATAATTTGTATCTGCGCAACGCCTTGAAGGAAGATATAGATCATGTACATTATACAAAAAGCTGGTATAAAAGCAGCATGCGCAGCGAAGGAGGCTATTCATTAGAAATGATAGATCAGTCCAATCCCTGTTCGACGGAGGAAAACTGGAGCGTTTCGGAACATCATGACGGTGGCACCCCAGGATCAACAAATTCTATCCAGGGTAGCAAGCCCGACAACAAAGGACCGGAAATTACAAGTATTTTTCCTGCCCCTGACTCCCTCCTGATTACTTTTAATGAGGTTTTAAATCCAGCTTCTGTAGAGAGGGGCCAATATATTCTCAATGGTGAACCCATAGATGTTCAGGCTTATTTAGAGTCAAATGGTACGGTGGTAGTAATCAAGTTGGGCACTCCTCTTGAGGTTCCCCTCACGTATACCCTTACTGTTAAAAACGTGAAGGACTGCAACGGAAATTTTATTGAGGGCGAAGCGAACATTCACAGTTTCGCGCTCCCCGGGCAAGCTGACTCTGTAGACATAATTATAAATGAAGTACTTTTTAATCCTAATACCGGCGGAGCTGACTTTGTTGAAATCTATAACAACTCTGATAAATACATCGACCTAAAAAACTGGAAACTGGCGAATATTGCCATTGAGAAAGAAAGTGGCAAAGCGTTGATTGCAAACAGAAAGGATCTTTCGGATCAACATTATCTTTTTGCACCTGGGGAGTTTCTGGTATTGACCGAAAACCCGGCGGATATCCACAAAAACTATCCCGGCTCGACAGGTAGAGATATGATCCGATTACCTGGCCTACCTTCTTATCCGGATGATGCAGGAACTGTTGTTCTACTTAATAAAAGCAACATGGTAATTGACAAGTTTAGTTATCACGAAGATTTCCATTCTCCCATTATTTCTGAACCGGATGGCGTCTCACTCGAAAGGATATCTTATGACAATCCTACACAGGATTCAAACAATTGGACCTCAGCTTCAAGCACCGTTGGGTTTGCAACACCAGGAATTTTAAATTCCCAGTCGCAAACCCTGAGCGAATCAAGAGGCACTATAGCGGTGCATCCAAAGGTAATTATTCCCGACAATGATGGGAGCCGGGATTTTGCCACTATACAGTATACATTTAAAAACAATAGCTATATCGGCAATGTTTATGTGTTCGATGCAGACGGAAATAAAGTCAGCACAATCGCAGAAAATCAATCGTTTGCTACGGAAGGTTTTTTTTCATGGAGGGGTACAGACGACGATGGACGTAAGTTAAGGTTGGGGGTTTATATGATTTTTATAGAAGTATTTGATTTCGATGGCGCGGTGGAGGCCTTTAAAGAGCCTATAGCCATCGGAAGCAATTTTTAGTTGGGCGATCTTTATATCTTCACATAAAAAATTTGGATAATATATAACTTTCTATTTAATAGATGATTATATTTATAATAATGACCCTTATGTTAACCCTATAGCCATGACTAAAAAATACCTCTTCCTCACCTTCATACTCATTATTTTCCTCTTTTCCAGTTGCATGCGCCGTGAATACGTAATCGAGTACGACTACGATTATCGGGGAAATTTCAAAAAATATAATTCCTTTTACTTTATGCATAACGCAAAAGTGAACCAGGACTCTGCCCAGACCGCTTTTAATCCTCTCTTAGAAGAGGCTATTCAAAATCGAATGGAAATTCTAGGCTATAAGTTCTCAAAAGAAAAGCCCAGGTTGCTGGTGGCGTATACCATTTATTATGACGACATGAAGTTCAGAGGCTATGTACAACCTGAACTAGAAAAATGGATAGAAAAAGAAATAAGTGAGGATCAGTACGATCCGGTAAAAATTGACTTACGGGAAGGAACCATTTTAGTTCAATTGATCGATACCAAGAAAAACAATACGGTATGGCAGGGATACGCCTCCGGAGTGTTTGGAAACAGCTATTTTAATAATGAAAAGTATATCAAAAGGGCTGTAAGGTCCATATTTGAACAATATCGAATTATGGCAGAAGGCTTTGAAGTAAACCAAAGAAGCATGTAATAAAAATTGCGCTTATATTTCCGATTGTCACAATGTTTGTTATCTATTGCCGTTTAGGTGTTGTAATGAACAAAAAAAATTTATGAGGCATCCTTTTTGGGGAAGTGGAAATAGCGTGATTTCGATTTTAGGTGTGGTTGTCATCTGTTTGTTTGCTTCCTTTCGACTTATCGAAAATTTCAACTCTCTGTTTATCGGAAAATGGCATGCTGTCTGGATCATCAAAAATTCAGAGTATAGCAATGGCCGGAATGGAAACATGAAAGGCCAGATGGAATTCCATGAAAACGGTGTGGTGGGCATTGAAGCCCGAGGCTATCCGGGCTGTATTTTCAGTAGCGATACCATCAAAAATGAGCTGATGTGGAAGGTCAGCAACGACAGTTTATATCTATATAACCCAAATGACCATTTCAGGCTTTCGTACCTAATTCAAAAGGCCTCAGACAGCACCATCGAATTAAAACTTCTTGATGATATTTTTGTCACTTTGAAGAGATAAGTGCCGAAAAGCGGTTGGTTGTAAATTTCCTAATCCACTAAATTTGGAAGTTATTCAAAAAACCAATAATATTGCATTTCCAAGTCAATTATTCCGGTAGTTGATTTATAGAGAAGAGTGGAGAGACAGGCTCTGAGAAACTCTAGCAACCTGGCTAAATCAGTCATAGACAAGGTGCTAATTCCTGATCTAGTCCCGAAAAAATCGGGACAGAGCATATAAATTAATTATAATAAAATGACAAAAACAGTTACCTCAAAAAAGAAATACATTTTCTTTTCACTTCACAATCATAAGTCTGGCCGTTTTCTAATAGGGCACAAGTATTTGCTTAATCCTTGTTGTTGTATGCCATGCTTTGCCATCTGCTTTTAAGCAGCAGCTTCTCAATACATTATTTTTAACATTATCTTCATCAAAATAATATTATAACTATGTCAAATTTAAGATTCGAAACATTACAAGTGCATGCCGGCCAGGAAGTAGACGCTACTACGCAGTCAAGGGCGGTTCCGCTTTATCAAACTACTTCTTTCGTTTTCAAAAATGCTGAGCACGGTGCTAATTTATTTGCTCTTAAAGAATTTGGAAATATCTACACGCGAATAATGAACCCAACCACGGATGTATTCGAGAAACGCGTGGCAGCATTAGAAGGTGGTGTAGCGGCGCTTGCCGTCGCGTCCGGACAAGCCGCTCAATTTATTGCCTTGTTCAACATTTTGGGTGCCGGAGACAATTTCGTGACCTCGCCATCCTTGTATGGTGGTACCTTCAATCAGTTTAAAGTTTCACTAAAGCGACTGGCAATAGAGGCGAGGTTTGCTGAATCAGAAAGTCCAGAGGCATTTGAAAAACTCATCGACGACAAAACCAAAGCGATTTATGTGGAAACGATCGGAAACCCCGGCTTTACCGTTCCGGATTTTGAAGCCCTGGGTCAATTGGCCCAAAAGCACAATATTCCATTGATTGTTGACAATACTTTTGGTGCAGGCGGATATTTATTCCAGCCCTTGAAACACGGAGCAAATATAGTTGTAGAATCTGCCACAAAATGGATTGGAGGACATGGTACCAGCATTGGTGGTGTAATCGTAGACGGTGGCAATTTCAATTGGGGCAATGGTAAGTTTCCGCAGTTTTCTGAACCATCAGAAGGCTATCACGGATTGAATTTCTGGGAGACTTTTGGAGACAATAACCCGCTTGGACTTCCCAACATCGCATTTACTATTAGGGCAAGAGTTGAAGGTCTAAGGGATTTCGGCCCAGCATTAAGTCCGTTCAATGCTTTACAATTAATTCAGGGACTTGAGACGTTGTCGCTACGAATGGAAAGAACGGTTGAAAACGCCCTTGCGCTGGCCCAGTGGCTAGAGAGCCACGAACAGGTGGAAAGTGTGAACTATCCTGGCCTGGCCTCCAGCAAATACCACGAATTGGCAAGCAAGTATTTTAAGAGAGGTTT
>CAZWQB010000132.1:0-9437 GCA_964636035.1 uncultured Roseivirgaceae bacterium | reverse complement strand
CCTGAAGTGAAAACTTTTCTTTCTTTTCCTGAAGCAACATTTCTGACATACACGGAGAATTTATTATTATCATTCTTTGTGTAAGCAATATAGTCGCCGTTTGGACTTATTTTGGTTGAGTTGTAAATGAAGTCCTTCTTATTCTTTTTGAAGAGCTTCAAAGAATCTCCTGCCTCTCGGTATGCCGTCTCTGTTTGGTTGGCCATTTCCAGGTAAAAATTCTGCCACTCAAGAAGAAAAGCCCTGAAAGGCAAACCCAATGTATTTGCAATGCTACTCTCCTCGTTTCTGATGATCCGCGTCAGATTCAGAATATTGGCAACATTACTTCTTCCGTATTTTACGGCAATAAAATTCCATATAGATTGCCCGGCCAGCCCTGCCTCCTCGCCGCTCAGTTTAGAAAGTTTTTTAACCCGCTTCTGGCTGACCATATCTCTGGCGAAGTCATCCATTTCTATGCTCCATCCTCTGGCAACATAAAGCGCCGCACCTTCAATAAACCAGTCGGGAAGATTTAGCAGATAGGCATTTTGAAACATGTCTGTAAGGCTTCCACCATACATCATATCATAAACCAGAATTTCCGATACCTTGTAGCGAAGTTCTTCTTTGAAACCTATGTGCGTGCCGGGGTAAGCAACCTCTACCTGGGATTTTACAAAATTTGTCTGACCGCCGGGCGTATAATTATTTTCGTTGATGCCAACGTTGCTTTGCTGAAGGTCTGAAACAGAGTTGTATAAAAAAATCTTTGTTTTTGAGTAAGGGGCATAGCCTAAAATGTCGGTAAGGGTGTAATATTCCTCCTCCAGATAACTTGCGGCCAACCTGGCGTTTTTTCCGCCTTCATCGTAAAAATAGATTTCAAAATTTTCGGAGCTATAGTGCTTCCAGTCAAAATTCTTGTATTGCAGCCGATTATGGCCAAAAGTAGTAGCAGACGATTGCGCAGTGCTTTGATGACGGGGCAAAAAAAGTCCCGCCGCAAGCACTAAAACAAAAATGTATTTAATGGACATTTATTAAGGTGCAAATTTTTGAACTAATACACTAAAAATAACGAAAAATATTTACTTCAGGAGCCAGTTCTACTTTTCTTTCTAAAAAATCTATAAAATTCTCAGCGAAGTAAGGAGCAAGTGAAACACCCTTCGTACCTAAACCATTAAAGATGCATAATGGTTTGTGCCGGGGATGAACGCCAATAAAAGGTTTTCTGTCTTTTGTAGCCGGCCTTACTCCCGCAATCTGACCCTTAATTTCAAACGACATCGGAGTCAACTTATTTAGTTTCTCTAAAAGTTCTTTTCTTCCCGCTTCTCCCGGTTCATTGTTCAAATTTCTCCAGTCATAAGTAGCGCCTATCCGGCTCAATCCATCAGGATTCGGAACCATAAAAACACCTCTATTGTAAATTCTATCCAAAGGGCTGGCAAATTCGGCGAGCAATATTTCCCCTTTAACCGGTCTGAAGGGCAACCAACTGAAATACGCTGAATTCATGGCAGCCCTCCCGTTGCAGTAAATCACTTTCCGGGCTGCAATATTTTCATACCGGATACCATCTGCCTGTAAAGTCAATACTGATTCATCAAAAACACCATCTTCAAACATCTGATGTTGCTCTAAATAAGCTTTAGTGCTTTTTAAAAATCCCTTCACATCCAAATAGCCACTTTGACGCAGTTCAATTCCACCGAACGCATCGTAAACAAATGCTCCATACCGGGATGTGGAAGAGATATTTCTGATGTACTGATTATATCCTGGAAGGGCACTTTTTGCTATCCAATCGTTTTGCTCTTGAACCGACAAAAAAGGGCGGTATATTTCCATGGGATAAAAGAACCGGGCTCCTAACAGACGCTCCTGTTCCTGATAAAAAGAATGTAGTTTGGGGAACAGCGTATCAGCCATCCAGGTTTTTTTCATTTCTTTGCCCGTAATTGGATTGAAAATGCCGGCTGCAACCATTGATGAACTGATTTGATCGGTCTGATTGTCAATCACCCTGATCGAGCAGCCCTTTTTAAGCAACGTCAATGCCACTACGCTTCCAGCAAGCCCCTGCCCCACGATTAAATAATCTACCTCCATTTATCTTATGATATAATTTTGATTTTGAGAATTAAAAACTAATTTTTGCATAGGCTGCAATTTAGGATAAGTAAATTTGATTAGCTCCTAACAACATAATTATGATTCAGATAAAATCTTTTGAATTTAATCCCTTTATGGAAAATACATACGTCCTGTACGATGATACGGGAGAATGCATTGTGATAGATCCGGGTTGTTATGAAAAAAGGGAACAGCAGATTTTGGTGGATTTTATTGAGGAAAAACAACTCAAGGTAAAAGCGCTCTACAATACACATTGTCATATAGATCATGTATTAGGAAATTCATTTGTAAAAGAGAAATACAAGGTGGCGCTCATCTCCAGTCGCATTGAGGAACAAGTTTTAACAGCAGTTGCATCTTACGCCTCCAACTACGGCTTCAATCAATACCAGCCTGCAAAAATTGATGCGTTCATAGACGAAGGCCAGCAAATCAAATTTGGCGAATCCACCCTGGACATATTGTTTGTGCCAGGCCACTCACCCGGACACCTCGTGTTCTACAACAGCGAGCAAAACATTTGCATAGGAGGCGATGTACTCTTTCAGCGAAGCATCGGCAGAACCGATCTTCCCGGCGGAGATCATGATACTTTGATCAAAAACATCCACACGAAAATGTTCAGTCTGGACGACCAAATGGTCGTTTACCCTGGCCATGGCGGCACTACTACCATTGGTGAAGAAAAAAAATACAATCCGTTTTGTGCACTTCGATAAAACTTAAGCCCCGCGCCCTTGCAACTGATTAAACACCTCCCCAATTTTCTGACCATTTGCAATCTGCTTTGTGGCTGTATTGGCATTGTTCTGGTATTCGAAGGAAATCTGTACTATGCTACCTATTTGATATGGCTGGCTGCAATTTTTGATTTTTTTGACGGATTTGTGGCAAGATGGCTGAAAGCGTATTCTGATATTGGCAAAGAACTGGACTCCCTGGCAGACATGGTTACCTTCGGCGCCTTGCCTGCTTTTATTATGTTTCACCTCTTAAACGGAGCATTTGCTGATTCTTATTTGCCCTGGATGGCTTTTACCATAGCGGCATGTTCGGCATTAAGGCTCGCAAAATTCAACATAGATACCCGACAGTCCGATTCTTTTATTGGTCTCCCTACACCGGCAAATGCCTTATTGATCAGCGCTTTGCCCTTTGTACTAGCACAGGACAACCTGGTGGCAAATATTATCTCAAACGGATATATCCTGTTGGCAATCACCGTAATCTTCTCGCTGCTGTTGGTAGCAGAGTTAAGGCTATTTGCTTTAAAATTCAAAAACATGTCCTGGGCCGACAATAAAATCCGGTTTACCTTCATTGCGTTAAGCATTGTTCTTATCCCACTGCTCCAGATATCGGCGATTCCGGTAATTATATTCCTATACATTATCATGTCGATACCCGGTAGCAGAACTGGCCTTTGATGATGGACTGGATCTATTCTTCAAATAATTCGAATTAGGTACCTTTTATCTCCAAAAAATCTCATAAATTAAGTGGCTTAGCTCGTAATTTGAACGATTCAATAATTTTAAGCCTTTACCGTTAATACTTGGCTCCTGATCCGGATTCTTTGAACCGATAAATGAAACCGACTTATAAAACTATCTGTATAAGCTCCTTTTGGATTTGCTTTTTGATCTGCTTTTTGATCTGCAATTCAATAAGTGGAATTCTTTATTCGAAATCCAGTGCGCAATATACAGTGAGTTCTGAGAATGCCGGAGGCTCCTCATTATTAAATTCCGGCGATTGGTACCGCTTTCCTGTCCCCCAGAGGGGCGTCTATAAAATTACAACAAAAGAGCTACAGGATGCCGGAATAAATGTATCGGCACTTGATCCAAAAAAAATAAGCATTCATGGCTATGGAAATGGAATGCTTCCCCAGGCAAACGAGGTGGAGAGGCCAAAGGATCTGCCGGAAGTCCCCATTTATGTTCATGGGGAATCAGATGGCAAATTTGACCAGGGCGACTATATTCTGTTTTTTGCAGAAGGCCCGGACCAGATTGCTTTTGACGAAACTCTCGGCTCTTTTTTGGTACAAAAGAATCTTTACGCAGACTCAACATTCTACTTTCTTTCGGTGGACGGAAACGCCGGCCTGAGGATTGCAGAGCAACAGAGCACCGGTATCCACACTGCAAAAATAAAGTCTTATCAGGATTTGGTTTATCATGAACAGGACCTTTATAACATCCTTGGTTCGGGACGCGAGTGGTATGGTGAAAGGTTTACTGCGGGCTCCTCCGTGAATCTCAGCTTTGAATTACCAGATTTGATAACGGGTAGTGATTTAAGTATTGGCGTCAAAGTAATGTCTTCAAATGCTTCCCCTTCGTCCTTTTCTGTTTCGGCCAACAACAGGCATTGGGGAGATATTGACGTTGAGGCTATTCCGAGGGTGAATGAGGCGACCGGCCTCAACACCTATGCAGTCAAAGGTAAAGAAGCTGAGCGGCTTTTCATTGGAAACCCTGGTGTTCTGCCAAACAACACTTTGCCTCTGGCAATCACCTTCAACGGCGTTTCAAATGATGGTTTTGCTTATTTAAACAGCCTTTTGATCCAGGCGGAAAGGGCTTTGATTTACAGAGGGAAAAGCCTTATTTTCAACAATGGAACGCATCTCAATAGCAGTCCTGTAACTTTCGAATTAGCAAATACGACCCAAAGTAATTTGCTCATCTGGGATGTTACTGCGCCCGGATCGCCAAAAGTACAGCTCGCTTCGAAAAACGGCAATGGTTATTTATTTGGCGTTTCATCGGCCGGATTTAAAGAATATGCTGCTTTTGATGTCAATTCCCTGCCATCACCTGATGCGATTATAAAGGTGCCCAACCAAAACATCAGGGCTGCATTAGATACAGAATTGCTCATCGTTGTCTATGCAGACTTCATTGAAGAGGCTAATCGGCTGGCAGCTTTTAGAGCATCGCATGACAACCTGAAAGTTACAGTGGTAACGCCCACTCAAATCTATAATGAGTTCTCATCCGGAAGACAGGATGTAACTGCCATCCGGGATTTTGCCAAACATTTGTATGACAACGGACGAGTTAAATACCTGCTACTATTCGGAAAATGCTCCTATGCGTACAAAACGTTTGAATTTGACAATACGAACTTCGTACCCACCTACCAATCGTACAATTCGCTTCACCCTGTCGAAACTTATTCTTCAGACGATTATTTCGGCTTTTTGGATGAAGAAGAAGGTCTATGGCCGGAAGACGTAAGCCCCGGCGACCATATTTTGGATATCGGCATCGGAAGGCTACCGGTGAAGACTAAAGGCGAAGCAGCTGCGGTTGTAGACAAAATCATTCATTACCAGACCAACCCGAATACCTATGGTTCCTGGCGAAACGAGGTGGTTTTTGTCGCCGATGATGAAGATAACAACACCCATCAAATGGATGCTGAAAGGCTGGCCGCCCTGGTTGACACCACCTATACCGCCTACCATGCAAACAAAATTTACCTGGGGGCTTTTCGTCAGGAAGGAAATACTTCCGAAGCTACAAAAGAAGCGCTGAATGATGCCATCAAAAAAGGTGCACTCATCATCAACTACAGCGGCCATGGAAATGAAAGTGTATGGGCCGAAGAAAGAATTCTCACCACAAGCATGATCAATCAGTGGGACAATCTGGATAGGCTACCTTTTTTTGTCACGGCCACCTGTGAGTTTGGTAAATACGATGATCCGCTACAAATTTCTGGCGGAGAGCAATTGGTTTTGAATCCCAAAGGTGGCGCAATTGGCTTGCTCACCACCTCACGTCCGGTTTATTCTAACACTAATTTTTTACTGAACAGTGCATTGTACAAGGTAATATTTTCAAAGGCCGACGCCGAGAGTCTCAGTTTGGGAGATATTATCAAGTCAACTAAAAACAACAGTCTGAGTGGGTACAGAAACAGAAATTTCAGCTTACTCGGAGATCCGTCTTTAAAACTTGCATTTCCGAAAAAGGAAATTGAAATCACTTCCATTACCGCAGATCAATCCACTTCTGAGACTGACACATTAAGCGCTTCGAGCAAAGTCTTGATAAAAGGATATGTTACCAGAGATGGCCAAGCGAAAGACTTAAATTTTACGGGCATAGCAAACATAACGGTCTATGATAAACCCACTTTTTCCGAAACCTTACCCGCTAATGGAGCCACCATGCGCTACGATGAACAGAATAAGGTATTGTTCAGAGGAAAAGTCAGTGTTACCGAGGGGGATTTTGAAATCAGATTTATAGTACCCAAAAATATCAACTACAGCTTTGGTAAGGGAAAATTAGGTATCTATGCCTATGATGCTAACAATGGGTCAGATGCCCATCTTGGCTTTACTGATATTGTAATTGGGGGCAGCTCCCACCCTTTGTCGGATGATGAGCCCCCATTAATTACGCTCTATATGGACGATGAGTCTTTTCAACCGGGAGATATTACCGGCTCAAATACCATACTTTTAGCGAAGATTGAAGATGATAGCGGCATTAACATTACTTCAAACGGACTGAACCAGGATTTATCAGCAACGATAAATACTGGCAAAAGCTTCGTGCTGAACAGCTTTTTCGAGAACAGCCTAAACAATTATAAGGAAGGATGGATTACCTATCCAATCAATAATCTTGAAAACGGAAATTATTCAATCAGTTTAACCGCATGGGATATCAACAGCAACTTTTCAAAAAAGTCGATCAATTTCATAGTGGCATCTGACGAGAGAATAGCATTAAATAAAGTCTTAAATTTTCCCAATCCTTTTTATGATGAAACCACCTTCAGTATTAATCATAATAGGGCAGGAGATGATTTGGAAATTGTTATCCGGATTTATTCAAAGAAAGGAGCGCTCGTGGGTGAGTTAAAAAACACCTATATCAACAGTCGGGCGCGAATTCAGAACATTGTTTGGGACGGCACCTCCTTCAACGGCCTAAAATTATCTGCAGGCGTATATACTTACAAGGTTATTGTACGTTCTCTATCAGATCAATCAAAAATGCAGGAATACCAGAGACTTGTATTAATAAATTAATAAATTGTTTAATAATTAAACTAGCTAAGAATCAATTTATCATTAAATTTGACACTTATAGCAAATCTTAAGCTCTAATGAAAAAATATATCCTTATTGTTACTGCCTTATTTTTAGTGACTAAAGTAGAACAAGCCGTAGGGCAAAATTCAACAACCATTAGCACCAGAACTATAAATACGGCTGTACCTTTTTTGATACTCACTCCTGATTCCAGATCAGGGGGACTGGGCAACACGGGCGTAGCAATTTCTCCAGATGCAAATTCAATTCATTGGAATAACGCCAAGTTGGCCTTCATTGAATCAGAGTATGGATTTTCCTTGTCCTATACTCCCTGGCTGGCTGAACTCATCAATGACATGAGCCTCTCCTACCTCTCCGGGTATTACAAAATTGACAATGAGCAGGCAGTAGCGCTTTCGTTAAGGTATTTCAACTTAGGAGAAATTCAGTTAACAAACCGCGACGCGCTCCCATTGAATACGATTAGACCGAAAGAATATGCTATAGATGGAACCTACTCAAGGAAACTAAGCGAAAATCTAGGGATAGGTGTTTCTGCCCGTTTCATCTACTCTGATATTTCTGAAGACATTGGTACGGCGGATGCTTCTCCCGGTACCAGTGTGGCTGCGGACATAGGCGTCTACTATAACTCCAATCCGAACTTTGTAGGCAGCCTTTCAAATATTGCATTTGGTGCTCATATTACCAATATTGGTAGAAAATTAGGATATAACGATACGGACAATAGAGATTTCCTGCCTACGAATTTAAGAATAGGAACCGCCCTTACAACCCATTTAGATCCATACAATAAAATTACCTTCGCTGTTGATTTTAACAAGTTGCTAGTACCTACCTTGCCAGACACAACCAATGAAACTTCTATGCTGAGTGGAATTTTCAAGTCGTTTACGGATGCTCCCGACGGCTTCAGCGAAGAAGTAAAGGAAATAGCAGCTTCTGCAGGTATTGAATACTGGTACAACAATCTATTTGCAGCAAGGCTCGGCTATTCTTACGAACATCCTGACAAAGGAAGCTGGAAATACTTTACCGTAGGTCTTGGTTTCCGTTACCAGGTATTCGGTGTAGATTTCGCTTATTTGGTTCCTACAGGCGAAGACAACCCTCTTGGGGAGACATTAAGATTTTCTTTGTTATTTAATTTTGAAGATGCAAACGCCCCCGGAACGGTCAATTAAAAGTCAATGATGCTCGATAGGAAATCGCCTCCAAAATTTCATAGAATAACTAGTATCAATATTCCTGATGCAGCTTTTCAGGCGCTAGATAATGGGATTCCCGTATACACCATTGCAGCTGGTAAGCAGCCTGTAATCAAAATTGAGTTCATTTTCAAAGCCGGCAGTTGGTATGAACAAACGCCCGGCGCTAGCTACTTTACGACGAAAATGCTCAGCGAGGGAACAACTAAACTTACTTCGGCTGCGATCTCCAATGAAATTGAAAAATATGGCGCCCATTTGGATCTCAGCGCCAGTATGGACTTTGCCGTTATTACACTGGAGTGCCTCACTAAACAAGTTCCTTTCCTATTGCCGCTAGTGCACGAACTCCTATACGATTCAGTTTTCCCGGAAAATGAATTGCTGACCCTAAAAAAGATCAAGTCTCAGCAAATACGCGTCAACAAAGAAAAAACAAGCATCCTGGCTTCAATTAAATTCAGAGAGGCGATTTTTGGAACCCAACATCCTTATGGAAAAGATCTGACAGTTCAAGAGGTGGAAGACCTGAAGCTGGAAGAGGTGGTAAATTTCTATAACAGGTTTCTAAGGCAGCAGTTCGAGATCATCGTGTCAGGACAACCAGCACCGGATTTTCATACACTCTTGAATAGAATTTTTGGCAGAAAAAGTCTGCAAAAATCGGAGGAAGGGCCTCTTCTCATAGCAGAAGCTTCATCAGCAGATAAGCTTATTGTTGAAGAAAAAAAGAACAATATCCAATCTTCTATACGACTGGGAAAAAAGCTGTTCACCAAAGCGCATCCCGATTTAATTGACACGCTGATCTTAAATGAGATTTTGGGCGGTTATTTTGGCTCTCGCCTGATGAAGAACATCCGGGAAGAGAAGGGTTACACATACGGCATTTCGTCGTCCATCATTACCTTAAAAAATGAGGGTTTTTTCATAGTAGGAACCGATGTGAATAAAGAAAATACCCAAAACACGATTGACGAAATATTCAAAGAAATTAAGATTCTCCAAAATACTCC
>CAZWQB010000131.1:0-9513 GCA_964636035.1 uncultured Roseivirgaceae bacterium | reverse complement strand
AAGGGAAAACACCACTGCCTGGTAGGCGATGTTTTTCAGATAGTATTGTCCAGGAGGTTCCAGGCTGCCTTTAGAGGGGATGAGCTGAATGTCTATAGAGCGCTTCGCTCAATTAACCCTAGTCCGTACCTATTTTATTTTGATTATGGCAATTTTAAGATTTTTGGATCTTCCCCTGAAGCGCAAATTACCATTCGAAATGGCAAAGCCACTATATACCCCATAGCAGGAACCTTTTTAAGGACAGGGGATGATGTAGCAGATTCGGAACTTGCGCAGAAATTGCATAGCGATGTAAAGGAAAATTCAGAACACCTGATGCTGGTGGATCTGGCAAGAAACGATCTGAGCAAAAGCAGTAGTGTGGTGGCCGTAGAAACATTAAAAGAAATTCAATACTATTCGCATGTAATTCATCTGGTGTCGAAGGTAACAGGCCAATTGCCTGATAATTTTCCCATTTTACAATTAGTGGCAGACACCTTTCCGGCGGGTACTTTATCCGGGGCGCCCAAACACCGGGCCATGCAACTGATAGATAAGTACGAAAATACACCCAGGAGTTACTATGGTGGCGCCATCGGAATGATAGGCTTTGATGGCAGCTTCAACCACGCGATCATGATCAGGTCATTCTTGAGCAGGAACAATAAGCTGACTTATCAGGCAGGTGCTGGTGTGGTAGCAAAATCTAACATAGAGAGCGAACTGCAGGAGGTGAACAATAAACTAGCAGCCCTCCGTTCGGCATTAAAGATGGCCGAAGAAATAGGAAACGCGAGAGATTAAGTAAACGAATAACTACCTTCAATTAGACATCGATGAAAATTTTAGTTCTGGATAATTACGATTCCTTTACATACAATTTGGTATATATTCTTCGTCAGCTTGGCCATTCTGCGCATCTGGATGTGTTTAGAAATGATAAAATAACGCTGGAAGCGGTGGCGGCTTACGATAAAATTCTGTTATCGCCGGGTCCTGGGGTCCCTGCTGATGCCGGAATAATGCCCGCCCTCATCAAGAGGTATAGTGCTGAGAAGAGCATTCTCGGTATTTGTCTTGGTCATCAGGGGATAGGAGAAGCATTTGGTGCAGATCTATTTAATCTATCGACTGTGAAGCATGGACTTGAAGATGTAGCTTCTATTTCTGAGCCGCAAAACTACCTGTTTAAAGAACTGCCTCAGAATTTCAAAATCGGGCTTTATCACTCCTGGGCGGTAAAGCCGGAATCGGTGACGGAGGTTTTAAAAGTAACGGCAGTGGACCAGGATGGAAATATTATGGGAATCAGACATAAGCAATACGACGTTCAAGGTTTACAGTTCCATCCGGAATCAATTATGACAGAAAATGGAGTGAAGATTATGCAAAATTGGCTGGAGGGTAGATGATAATCAATAAAATCCTCAGCATGTGAAGGCTCAAAACAGACCCTTCAGGAATTGCAAAAGAACGCCGATCGCTTAGAGGGAGCTCCAAAGTAGAGGAAATATATAGGTGAAGTCAGCATGAAACGCAACCATCGTTTTGGGCCGAATAAAAAAGCTGGACGGATTGGGAAAGGTGAGAGATACATAGATAACCTGATATAAAGACATGAAAGACATACTCAATAGTTTATTTGAACATAAAGCCCTTGACAGGGAAACTGCCAGGAGAATTTTAGTCAATCTTGCTTCAGGAAAATATAACAGCAGTCAGGTGGCGGCTTTTCTTACCGTTTACCTCATGCGAAGCATTACCGTTGAAGAGCTGGAAGGTTTTCGTGATGCCATGTTGGAGCTTTGTATTGCGGTTGATTTTTCCGATTACGATGTAATTGACCTGTGCGGAACCGGTGGAGATGGAAAAAACACATTCAATATTTCTACGCTGGCTTCGTTTATTGCTGCTGGTGCCGGGCAGAACGTGGCGAAACATGGGAATAATGGGGTTTCGTCGATCTGTGGTTCTTCCAATTTAATGGCGCAGTTTGGCTATTCGTTTACCAATAATGTGGATCAGCTAAAAAGGGAAATGGATGCCGCGGGCATAAGTTTTTTACATGCACCGCTATTTCATCCCGCTATGAAAAATGTGGCTCCGATTCGGAAGGAGTTGGGCGTGAAAACATTTTTTAACATGTTGGGGCCAATGGTTAACCCTGCGTTTCCCCCCAATCAGGTGGTAGGTGTTTTCAATCTTGAACTGGCGAGGTTATATGGCTATTTATACCAGAAAACCGGGAAGGATTTTGTAATTCTCCACGCTTTAGATGGCTACGACGAAATATCTTTGACAGGCCCGTTCAAAATGATTTCAGACAATAAGGAGGAAATCATAAGTCCTGAATCTTTAGGCTTCCAAACCCACAGCCCTACAGACTTAGAGGGAGGCGATACCGTTGAAGAAGCGGCGAAGATATTTGTAGATATTCTGAAAGGCGCTGGCAGTATTGCGCAGAACGAAGTAGTGATTGCCAATGCGGGTTTTGCCATTTATTGTGGCAATAAGGACAAAAGTCTGGCAGACGCGATCGCCGCAGCAAGGGAATCTCTTGAATCAGGGAAAGCATATGCAAAATTTAAGGCACTGATGGATACATCTTCAGCAGGAAAATAAAAAGAAATGTGCAAATATTATTAACTTGAAAGGGTATCAGGGATGTGGGAAATGATAGTTGGCCCTAAAAACGGGAGTTTTCATTCGTCACGGTTCAAGGAGATCAATTTCAAAAAAATAACTATGAACATAAACATATTTATCATCGCTATTTTTGGTGCTGTCCTGGCCTGGACTCCAGCCAACAGTCAGGTCACATCGCTTCACTTTTGTGGTGAAAGGATTCCTGTTCCCACCGCATGTCATGCCGATTCGGATTACGAGTTGACTTGCGATGATTTTTCGATCCAGTGGATGTATCTGGAGGAAGATATGCTCACATTTGTACCCCAACAGTACGTAGATCAGTTGAATGACAGACTAAGGAAATTTAGAAAGAGGAATGTCAGATTAATCTCCAAGGGAAGTGAAATAGAAGGGGTTCTTATTTCCCATAAAGATGATAAGGAAATAAAATATAAAATTATAGGATTTGGCCGGGTTAACCAACAACCTGTTCTGATACACTTGTCTATGCTAAACGAACCGAAAGATAATGAAGCGCTGCCTGTTCATGTGCGGCAGTTTCTGGAATTGAAGTGATACATAGTCAGCTCGTATAAAACATAGTTTCTCGAATCAATAATGAAATAACATAGAAGAATGAATATTCTGGATGAAATCATAGCTCATAAAAAAAGAGAAGTAGAAGAGAAGAAAAACCTTGTGCCCGTTAAAATGCTTGAACAGAGCATTCATTTTGAAACCAGGCCGCTCTCCATGAAAAAACACCTGCAACGAGAGGACAAGACTGGTATTATAGCGGAGTTTAAAAGAAAATCTCCTTCTGAAGGGATAATCAATGAGCACGCGAAAGTTGATGAAACCACAACTGGCTATGTGCAGGCAGGTGCTGCTGCTTTATCTGTACTGACGGATACGCAGTTCTTTGGTGGGGAAAATGAAGATATTCTCCTGGCCAGAAAGCACAATTCGTGTCCTATCATTAGGAAAGATTTTATTCTCGAGGAATATCAGGTATTGGAAACCAAAGCGCTGGGGGCAGATACGGTTTTGCTGATTGCCTCAGCACTCACGCCGGAAGCCGCTAAGAATCTTGCTGCCTTCACCAAATCTTTGGGTATGGAGGTATTGCTGGAAGTACACAATGAAGAGGAGTTGAAGGCATATCTTAATGAAGATGTTGACATGTTGGGGGTGAACAATAGAAATCTGGGCACTTTTGAAACCGCTATTCAAACTTCCATTGAATTGGCAAATCAAATTCCTGATCAGTTTGTTAAGGTTTCTGAGAGCGGAATAAAATCACCCGAAACCATTATTGAACTGAGAAACTATGGTTATCAGGGGTTTTTAATGGGTACCTATTTTATGAAACATGAGAGGCCGGAACAGGCTTGTGCTGACTTTATCAACAAATTGAAAATGATTGTCGGCGGATGAAAAGCCGCGGTTTTCAATGGCAGTCGCTTCTAAACAATGAATATTAGAGATTAAAATATGCAGCTTAAAGTTTGTGGATTGCGGGAGTATAAGAATATTAGGGAGGTTACCGATGGTGCCACACCCGATTTTATTGGATTTATTTTCTTTGATAAATCACCGCGGTGTGTGGATGAAGAGGCGTTATTAGAAATAATTCCTTCCATTCCAACGGGCACTCAAAAAGTGGGAGTGTTTGTAGATGCTACCACTGAGTTGATGCTGGAAAAGGCGCATAAATACCAGCTAGACTACCTGCAGTTGCACGGAAACGAGCCTGTAAAGCAGTGCAAAGAATTGGAAGAAAAAGGGCAGAAGATTATAAAAGCGTTTGGAATAAGGCCTCAATTTGATTTTGACCAGTTGCAGTATTATGCTCCTTATGTCTCTTACTTCCTTTTCGACACCAAAGGCGAGCAGGAAGGAGGAAATGGCTATACCTTTGACTGGCAAATATTAACGAGTTATGATCAGAAGGTGCCCTTCTTTTTAAGTGGAGGCATTAGTTTGGACAACGTCGAACAAGTAAAGAAGTTTCTACACCTGAATATTTTTGCACTTGATGTAAACAGTAAATTTGAAATTGCTCCAGGATTAAAAGATGTTGCAAAGCTAACGGAGCTGAAAAGGATTTTGGCAACGCTAGAAAATTGAATAATATAAGAAGCAAATATATGGCAAAGTACAATGTTGATGAAGAAGGGTACTACGGGCAGTTTGGAGGGGCTTATATTCCGGAAATGCTGTACCCGAATGTTGAAGAGTTAAGGCAGAACTATTTGAATATATTGGAAGCGCCGGCTTTTCAAAAGGAGTTTCGCCAGATACTAAAAGATTACGTGGGGAGACCTTCCCCCTTATACCTGGCAAAAAGACTTTCAGGGTTATACAACACGCAGCTATATCTGAAAAGGGAAGACTTAAATCATACTGGCGCCCACAAGGTGAACAATACCGTCGGACAGATTTTAATGGCGAGAGCACTTGGAAAGCAAAAAATTATCGCGGAAACCGGTGCGGGTCAACATGGAGTGGCAACAGCTACTGTCTGTGCGCTTATGGGGATGGAATGTCTGGTTTATATGGGCGAGGTGGACATGAAACGGCAGAAGCCGAATGTAGAACGAATGAAGTTGCTGGGTGCGCAGGTAATTCCTGCTTTAAGTGGAAGCAGAACCCTTAAAGATGCCACCAATGAAGCCATGCGGCATTGGATCAACAATCCGGTAGATACCCATTACATCATCGGATCTGTAGTTGGTCCCCACCCGTACCCGGATATGGTGACGCGGTTTCAGTCCATCATCAGTGAGGAAATTCAATGGCAGTTGGAAGAAAAGACGGGCAATAAGAACCCTGATTATGTAATAGCCTGTGTGGGTGGTGGAAGCAATGCCGCGGGTGCCTTTTATCATTACCTTGAACAGGAGGCCGTGAAATTGATTGCTGTGGAAGCCGCTGGTAAAGGCGTGGATTCGGGAGAGTCTGCAGCAACCATTGCGTTGGGAAAACCGGGCATATTGCATGGCAGCAAAACTTTATTAATGCAGACAGACGATGGTCAGATTACCGAACCCTATTCAATCTCTGCGGGATTGGATTATCCAGGCATAGGACCGATCTATGCACATCTTTTTGAAAGCAGGAGGGCAGAATTTATTAGTGTTACAGATGCCGAGGCCATGAAAGCAGGAGTGGAGCTGAGCCAAATGGAAGGAATAATACCTGCTATCGAATCGGCGCACGCATTGGCTGTTTTAGGCAAAAAAACCTTTATGCCTGAGGATGTGGTAGTGATCAACCTTAGTGGCAGAGGCGATAAAGATTTAGATACTTATATCAAATGGGGTGCATATTGAATACCGATATTACTAATAGGCTAATGTATACGGTGTCAGCTAATTCATTAATTCAATAATTCACTCATTCACTCATTCACTAATTCACCCATTCGCTAATTAAAAATTTACCAATTTCAAAATGAATAGAATTGATAAGCTCTTTCAAGAGAAAAAAGAAAATATTTTATCAATATATTTCACAGCGGGCTTTCCAGAACTGGACGATACGCTGACCATTCTTCAGGCACTTGAGGATTCAGGTGCAGATCTGGTGGAGATAGGCATTCCTTTTTCAGATCCGGTTGCCGACGGCCCGACCATTCAGGATAGCAACCAGCAAGCTTTAAAAAATGGGATGTCATTAAAGCTGCTTGTAGAGCAGTTAAAAAACATGCGGGAAAAAATCCACATTCCGGTTCTTCTGATGGGCTATTTAAATCCTATTGTTCAATATGGGGTAGCGCGTTTTGCGAAGGACGTAGCAGCCATTGGCGTGGATGGCGTAATTATACCTGATTTGCCAATGCAGGCTTATCTAAAGGAATATAAAGCCTGTTTTAGCGAACACGGAATTCAAAATATTTTTCTGATTACCCCTCAAACTGCTGAAGAGCGGATCAGGTATATCGATCAGGAATCAGAAGGCTTTATCTACATGGTTTCTTCCGCAAGCATTACCGGTGCAAAAAGCGGTATTTCGGAGGCGCAGGTAAAATATTTTGAAAGAGTAAAATCAATGCAACTTCAAAAGCCCACGCTCGTTGGTTTTGGGATATCTGACCATGCCACCTTCAGCAAAACCTGCCAGTATTCAAATGGAGCAATTATTGGGAGTGCCTTCGTAAAACTGCTTGCCAATAGCAAAAACCTGAAGAAGGATATCAGAGAATACGTAGAGCAGGTAAAAGGCATTGAGAATACAGTGATGTGACCACCTGGTACTTTGCGCTATTAACAGCGCCGTTTATAATTTTAATCTTACTATTCCCACAAAATTAAATGAAGGTAGCCGTAATAAAATACAACGCTGGTAACATTCAATCGGTACTATTTGCTTTACAACGACTTGGGGTAGATCCGGTTTGGACGGATGACCCTGCTATGATTAAGGCCGCTGACAAGGTGATTTTTCCAGGCCAGGGAGAGGCAAGTAACGCCATGAAATACCTGCGGGAAAGAGGGCTCGATGAAGTGATTTTAAGTTTAAGACAACCTGTCTTGGGAATTTGTATCGGGCTTCAGCTTTTATGTAAGCATTCTACGGAAGGAAACACCGATTGCCTTGGTGTTTTCGACGAAGAGGTGATCAGATTTGGAGCTGGCTTAAAAGTGCCTCATATCGGTTGGAATACGTTGGAAGACATGGAGGGGCCTTTGTTTGCCGGACTGAAATCCCCGACTTATCTTTACTACGTTCATAGCTATTACGCTAAAAGAGGAAAAGAAACCGCTGCAACAACCAACTATATGGTAGATTTTAGTGCGGTTTTGCAGAAAGATAACTTTTATGCGGTACAGGCGCATCCTGAAAAAAGCGGGAAAGATGGAGAACAGATATTGAAGAACTTTCTATCGCTTTAATCTAAAACCGCTATCCATTTATAATTTAAATTCATCATCCATAATTTTTAAAAATGCATATAATTCCTGCCATTGACATCATTGACGGCAAGTGCGTAAGGCTTACACGCGGCGATTACGCGACCAAAAAAGAATACAGAGGCAATCCTGTGGAGGTAGCTATGGAGTTCGAAGCAGCGGGCATAAAGCGGCTGCACGTGGTAGATCTTGACGGTGCGTTGAAAAAGAAAATTGTCAATCTTTCCACGCTTGAAAAAATAGCATCTAAAACAGGCTTGCATATAGATTTTGGTGGTGGGATACAATCCGACCAGGATATCCGAGATGCTTTTAATGCAGGGGCAAGACAGATTACCGGTGGAAGTATAGCTATAAAAAATCCCGCCATGGTAACAGCTTGGCTGGAGGAGTTTGGGGCTGAAAAGATTATTTTAGGTGCAGACGTGAAGGATCGGATGATCGCTGTGAGTGGCTGGCAGGAAAATTCAAAGGTGGAAATTTTTCCCTTTTTAGACGATTACATCAAAAAAGGCATAAAATACAGCATTTGTACTGATGTTGCTAAAGATGGGGTTCTGGAAGGGCCTTCTTTTGATTTGTACAAAGAAATTATGGAAGCATTTCCTTCGCTTGATTTAATCGCCAGTGGGGGAGTTTCTTCTATTGCGGACCTTGAAAAGTTAGCGCAGCAGAATATGTACGGCGTGATCATTGGGAAGGCGATTTATGAAAACAGATTTAGTTTAATGGAATTAGAACAATTTTTATCGTAGAGACGTGATTTATCACGTCTATGTGATTTATCACGTCCCAGATAATATCAAATAGCATGCACACTAAACGAATAATACCCTGCCTGGATATAAAGGAAGGTCGTACTGTTAAAGGAATTAACTTTGGACAGTTGCGAGATGCCGGAGATCCGGTAGAGTTGGCAAAGATTTACTCCGATCAGGGAGCAGACGAACTGGTGTTTCTCGACATTACGGCCACGCTTGAGAAACGAAAAACCATTCTGGAGCTGGTGCATCGCGTGGCTGCAGAAATTAACATTCCTTTCACAGTGGGTGGTGGAATTTCTAAGATGGACGACGTTTCTGCATTGCTTAGCAGGGGGGCAGATAAAGTATCCATCAATTCTGCTGCCGTTACCAATCCTGACCTTATCGACGAGTTGGCGCGTGAATTTGGCAGTCAATGCATCGTAGTAGCCATCGATAGCAGGCACATTGCTGACAAGCATATTGTTCATACCCATGGGGGATCGAAACCGACAAAGTTTGAAACGCACCTTTGGGCTAAGGAAATACAGGAGCGTGGGGGAGGGGAGATTTTGCTGACCTCTATGGATCATGACGGAACCAAGGCAGGCTTCGCCAACCAGTTGACATCGCTGATTTCTACCACGCTTACCATCCCGGTAATTGCTTCCGGTGGGGCTGGAAACATGGACCATTTTATTGATGTATTTGTGGAAGGGAATGCCGACGCGGCTTTGGCAGCCAGTATTTTTCATTTTGGAGAAGTCCCGCTGCCTGCGCTAAAAGCGCACCTTCATCAATATGGCATTCCTATCAGACTTCTTTCTGAATGATCTGACCTTTCGATATCTACACCTAATAGCCCGGTTGAAGGTGGTGCTTGGTGTTTTGTGCTAATTAGTTTTAATTTGTGTTCAAATAATTTCATCTTCTCTTGAGTCCCTTTATAATGAGTGAACTGCTGCAAAAAATCAATTTTGAAAAAGTGAATGGCTTAATACCTGCCGTTATTCAGGATATTTTAACCGGGCGGGTATTGATGTTGGGTTATATGAATGAAGAGGCGCTTAAGAAAACCATCGCTGACAAAATTGTTACATTCTATAGCAGAACAAAAAACAGGCTTTGGACCAAAGGAGAGACCTCCGGAAATTTTCTTCACTTAAAGGAAATCAACCTCGACTGCGATGGCGATACGCTGCTGATTAAAGTAGTTGCGGATGGCCCCACCTGTCATACTG
>CAZWQB010000130.1:3020-9541 GCA_964636035.1 uncultured Roseivirgaceae bacterium | reverse complement strand
TTTTGCCGACCGAATATTGCTTATTGCCTACTCAATTCCCACTATCCCCCAAACCTAACGCGCGGGTCAATAACGGCATATAAAAGATCTACCGCAATGTTAATCATCACGAAGATGACAGCAATCATTAATGTTGCCCCCATCACCACAGGAAAGTCCAGGCTTTGAACCGCATGGATTGTGACATAACCCAGCCCTTTCCAGTCAAATATATATTCCACAAAAAAAGCTCCTGCCATGAGAGATGCCAACCATCCCGAAACCGCTGTTATTACGGGATTTAAAGCATTCTTTAACGCATGTTTTACCACAACCTTGTAGAACCTTAAACCCTTAGCACGGGCTGTTCTGATGTAGTCCTGCGACAGCACATCCAGCATAGAGCTTCTCGTGAGCTGAACTATAATGGAGAGCGGCCTGATTCCGAGCGTTAAAGCCGGGAGGATAATGTTTTCAAGATGCAGTTCTTTCCCTCTGATCGGGTGCGTCACCCAAAGTTGTCCTGTTAAACTTAGCCCTGTATATTCACTCAAATAATATCCAAAGATCATAGCGATGAAAATTCCCGACACAAAAGAAGGGATTGAAATACCCAATACAGAGCCGGAGACAAGTAGGTGGTCCCATACGGTATTCCTGTTCAGTGCTGCGATGATTCCCATCCCTATTCCCACAATTGTTGCGAACGCCATGGCAGTAACAGCCAGCCACACGGTGTTGCTTAGGTTTTGCCATAAGATTTCGTCTACTCTCTTGTTGCTTTGGAATGAACGGCGCAAATAGGGCGTTTTAACTACTAAAACACCTGAACCTAACTCTATCAATGAAAAGTAAGCATACTTCGCCTGGTTTTCTGCTAAGTCTTCATGAAAACTAAGCGGGGAAAGATCATTCACATAGTGTACAAATTGGCTGAGCAGCGATTTGTCAAGACCTAGTTCTTCGGTAATAGCCTGCCGTGTAGAAACATCTGAGCGTTGACCCGCCATCATAGAAACAGGGTCGCCTGGCAGCGCATGAAAGAGAAAAAAAACGACCAGCACAACGCCGGCAATTACTGCAAAGCCATAGGATAATCGCTTCCAGAAAAACCTGATCATTGCGCCAATAAGCCTCTGATGTCATTAGCATTGGGAACAGCATTATGATGCCATTTTCCTTTTACAACGCCATTTTGCAATAAGACCAGGCCAGGATTGGCACGGATGATTGTTTTTAACACAGTAGCATCACCAAAAAAATAGGGAGCAGCCAATTGATGCGCATGCCTGAACTCTTCAAATGATGCTTCATCTGAGGCAGTAATCAGCCAGGTCTCCACCGTACCTTCTACCTCATTGATCAGGCCCTGAATTTCCTCCATGTTATCTGATGATGCCAGGTCAGAATTGTATATGATCACAAAAAGCTTATTTCCATTAAAACTTTCAGGTGTGAAGTCGCCCTCATTGTTCCAGATACTATAATCTGAAATTTTAGCCTGGTCCTCCGGATTTACAATTTGCATGTCCTCATACTGGTATGTTGTATCAGACGGATAACTATCAAATTCGTGCAGCTCACCATCTTTTTTCATGATGTATCTGTACCGAAGAGGTGCGGATGGCTCCATCAATGCCGGAATATTAGCTCCCACTTTATAGGCTCGGAAGTCTATGTATGGCAGATATTGAATGGCATAAATGGCCAAAATGGTGTTGATGACAGCAAAGATCAAAATAACAATATCGCCTGCTTTCTGAGAAAGCGAGGGTTTGAAAATTTTCTGATTAAAAAACAGCAAGACGATGAGAATGAGTAAAACGATGTCTTTTGAGAATGATTCCCAGGGGGTGAGTACGATCGCATCACCAAAACATCCACAGTCGGTTACCTTGTTGAAATAAGCCGAGTAGAAGGTAAGAAAAGTAAAAAAGATGATGAGGAGCAAAAGGATCCACGAGGTGAGCCTAATCCTGTACCAGATCAAAACTGCTACCCCCAATACCACCTCAAGAACACTTAGAAAAACGGCAATCGGAAGCGCATAAGGAACAAAAACCAGGAAAAACTCTGCAATATCAGTAGAGAAAACCTGAAAGTATTCCTCCATTTTTATCGCAGTACCAACCGGATCATTGATTTTAATGATCCCCGAAAAGATAAAAAGTCCGCCAACAAATGCTCTTGCTATAAATACTAATATTTTCATCTTTATATATTGTTTTTCAATGGTCGGAATCTTGTCCCGGATCCGTTTCGGGATGGAATAACCTATTTTCGTTTGAGGTGCTACCCGGCTCTCCAAAATCAGATAAAATCAAAGATTTCATCATTTCGATTCCTAAGTCAGGACAGCGATATTATGCTTTATTAAATTGCTGTACGAAACCCATCTTTATCAGACAAAATACCGCATAATTGATAATGTCCTGATAATTTGCTCCTATTCCTTCGGAAATCAAAGTCTTCCCTTTATTATCTTCTATTTGTTTTACCCTCAACAATTTCATTAAAATAATATCGGTAATAGAACTAATTCTCATCTCCCGCCAGGCTTCGCCATAATCATGATTCTTGTTGCTCAGCAGCGTTTGCGTATCATCGGCGATTTTGTCGTACAGTGGGATCAGGATCTCGACTGGAACATCCAGGCCTGCGTCTTTTTCCAATTCTAATTGCATCAGGGCTATTATGCAATAATTGATCATGCCGATAAATTCAGATGAAACATCTTCTTCCACCATTTGCACTCCTTTCTCCTGAATAGAACGAATCCGCTGCGCTTTAATATAGATTTGATCGGTTATGGAAGGTAAGCGTAAGATACGCCAGGCAGTTCCGTAATCTTTCGTCTTCTTTTCAAAAACGTCTTTACAAGCTTTAATAACTTGAGTATATTCGCTGACCGTTTGATGCGCCAATTTCTTGATTTATAATTAAATAACGTGATAGAATAACGATTTGAACACGAAAGATAAAGTTTTTTATCCAAATAAAACACTTAACTTAAGAGGAAATCTAATGATGTTAGATAGCCCGAAAGTTATGGGAATTTTAAACGTCACGCCCGACTCATTTTTTGATGGCGGACGTTATAATGATGATGAGCGTTTGCTGACACGGGTTGGCACCATGCTACAGGAAGGTGCCGATATCATCGACATCGGCGGCTATTCTACCAGGCCTGGGGCAGAAGAAGTCTCTGAGGAAGAAGAAATTACGCGCGTAGGGAAAGCCGTTGATATTGTTTTAAAAGAATTTCCTGATACTGTAATTTCGGTTGATACGTTTAGAAGCAGTGTTGCTAGAGAAGCAGTACTGAGAGGAGCTGCATTGATAAATGATATTTCTGGAGGAACTTTGGACGATCAGATGTTTCCAACGGTTGCAAAATTGAATGTTCCTTACATTTTAATGCACATGCGTGGAAACCCTAAGACTATGAATAAGTTAACTCAGTATGATAATCTTTTATCAGAGATGGTGACCTTTCTACAGGAAAAGGTATCAAATTTGCAGAGAGCAGGGGTAAAAGATATTATAATTGATCCGGGCTTCGGTTTTGCAAAAACAATTCAGCAAAACTTCGAAATTCTGAAAAATTTGAGGTATTTTGACATCCTTGAATTGCCTCTTTTAGTAGGTGTTTCAAGAAAATCAACTATTTACAAAAGCCTTCAAATAGCGCCTGAAGAAGCATTGAATGGTACAACTGTACTAAATACTATCGCTTTAATGAACGGCGCATCCATTTTACGGGTTCATGATGTAAAAGAAGCAGTAGAGGCGGTGAAGCTTTATAACTTAACATTTTTATAACCATATATCATTGATTTTTTTATTTACCATAGGATTCCTGGAAATTAACTGGAAGGACATCATCGACATTGTCCTGGTGAGTGTTTTATTATATCAGGTTTATAAGTTAATGAAGGGAAGCGTGGCTGTAAAGATTTTTTTAGGCTTCCTATCTCTCTACCTCCTGTACCTTATTGTAAGAGCGGCTCAAATGGAATTGTTGTCCACCATCTTAGGACAGTTCATGAGTGTGGGTGTGTTGGCGGCTATCATTCTCTTTCAGCAGGAAATCCGGAAGTTTCTTTTGTTGGTGGGGAAAACCACTGTCCTTAACCGCGATAATTTCCTGTATGGCCTGCCCTGGCGGAAAAATTCAATGAAAGACCTGAATATTACTCCCATTGTTGAAGCTGCCAAGAATCTTGGAGGAGCTAATATGGGTGCTTTAATCGTTTTTTCTAAAACTTCGGAGCTCAGGTTTTATACGGATTCAGGAGACATGATTGATGCAGTTATTTCAAAAAGGCTGTTGCAGTCGATTTTTAACAAATACAGCCCATTACACGATGGGGCCGTCATCATCCATAACAACAGGATAAAGGCGGCCAGGTGTATTCTACCGGTTTCCGACCAGGAAAACCTGCCTGCGCAGTTTGGTTTGCGCCACCGTGCCGCTATAGGAATGACAGAAGTCACTGACACTTTGGTTCTGGTAGTTTCAGAAGAAACTGGACAGATGTCTATTGTAAGAAACGGTACCATTTACCACAATCTATCTACCCAGGAACTTCGAAAGAAGATCAATGAATACTTGTATGAAGATCAGAGTTCATCGGAGGAAGAGGTCATAGAGCCACCCGTTAAAATAAAGAAGAAAAAGAAATCAGAAGAATCTTCAGCGGCTGAACAAGGTAATCCGGAAATTAAAAGCGCCTGATAATTGAACTTCCAGCTTTAACATCTAAGCGATGACATCTCATTTTGTCCTGATTTGCGGTGAAACAAAAGCTACAGGAATCAAAAGCTAAGAGAGATGTCATCGCTGGTTATAATGTAACTTTGGCTAACTTCCCACTATTTTACCCCACTAAAATCAGGACGTGACATGTAGTCGGATGACCGGAAAGAAGACTGCAAAATGTTGATTAGCAGCAATTATTGTCGTTTTAGGCTTCTCCCTTTTTTCACACTTTATTTTACTGTCCATCTGATGTCAAATATCTATTATCTATTATCTAACATCTAATATCTATTATCTAACGTCTAACTTCTAATATCTAACATCTATCATCTTCAATTCTACCGGCTTCCAAATTCCCACCTTGCCCCTTTACTCGAGAGAAGGTGCCTCCTTCGCCGGCATGACTTGAACGACGCGAGTTGCCGACCGCATCGGCCTTCGCTGTTTCCTGCCCCTGCTTCCCGCTAATATCAAACCACTTTCAACTTCGGTCTTCCCACTTCAGCCTCCCGTCTTTAAACTTTGAACTCTGAACCGCGTACTTTGAACTCTGAACTTATTTAATCACCCCCAGTTCCCTGCCAACCTCAACGAATGCCTGAATTGCTTTGTCTAAATGTTTTCTTTCATGGCTGGCAGACATCTGAACCCTGATTCTCGCTTTTCCTTTTGCCACTACCGGATAGTAAAAGCCTATTACATAAATTCCTTTTTCCAACAGTTTCTCGGCAAAACTTTGTGCGGTCTGCGCCTCATAAAGCATGATCGGCACAATGGCATGAGTTCCGGGCTTTATATCAAATCCCGCCTCAGTCATCTTCTCCCTGAAATAAGCCGTATTACTTTCCAGTTTATCGCGTAGTGCTGTAGTTTCAGTGAGCATGTCAAGTACGGCAATGGATGCCCCTACAATGGATGGCGCGAGTGTATTAGAAAATAAATATGGCCGGGAGCGCTGTCTTAATATTTCTATGATTTCCTTTTTTCCGGAAGTAAAGCCACCTGAAGCACCTCCCAGGGCTTTACCAAGCGTACCGGTAATAATGTCCACTCTTCCCATTACATTATGATATTCATGCACACCTCTGCCTGATTTGCCCATAAATCCAGTTGCGTGGCACTCATCAGACATGACCAATGCCTTGTATTTATCCGCCAGGTCGCAAATTTTGTCGAGTTGGGCAATGGTACCGTCCATTGAAAAGACTCCGTCGGTAACGATAATCTTGTTTCTAGCTCCAGAGGCAGCCTGTAGCTGCGCTTCCAGGTCCTGCATATCATTGTGTTTATACCGGAATCGCTGTGCTTTGCATAGCCGCACCCCATCAATAATAGAAGCATGGTTTAGTTCATCAGAAATGATCGCGTCTTCAGGTCCGAAGAGCGGTTCGAAAACACCGCCGTTTGCATCAAATGCAGCAGCATACAGAATGGTGTCCTCCATACCTAAAAACTTCGAGATTTTTGCTTCCAGGGTTTTGTGGATATCCTGGGTGCCGCAGATAAACCTTACGGATGACATGCCATAGCCATGCGAATCGATGGCCGACTTTGCTGCTTCTATGACTTTCGGATGGCTGGACAGTCCCAAATAATTGTTAGCACAAAAGTTGATGACTTCCCGCCCGCCTTCAGTGTTGATTTCTGCGCCCTGAGGCGTGGTGATCACTCTTTCGGTTTTGTATAAGCCCTCGGCTTTTAGCTCCTGAATTTCTTTTTCCAAAATGGGTTTTAAGGTATCGTACATGTTTCAGTGTTTTGTAAAAAATATATCAACTTC
>CAZWQB010000130.1:0-2920 GCA_964636035.1 uncultured Roseivirgaceae bacterium | reverse complement strand
TAAATCAGCTTATCCGCTTTTTCTGTGCAGGCCACTACCTGAATACCACTGTTGGTCAGGTACTGGATGGTCTCCTTCAAATTGGGTTCTCTGCAAACGGGTATGAAATTCAACGCCCCGGCAGAAGTTTTCATGGCATCGCTGTTGATCTGCGCGCTTCCTTTTCCCGGAATTACAATGGCATGTACGCCTGCACATTCGGCAGATCGGGCTACCGCCCCAAAATTACGAACATCGGTAATGCGGTCCAGCACCAGAATGAAGGGCACCTTTCCGGATTGAAAGCACTCGGTGACGATATTGTCCAATGAGGCATAGGTAACTGACGACAAAAAACAGATAGCACCCTGATGATTTTTTTGGGTGATGCTGTTCAACTTTTCTACCGGTACTTTGGTAAATGGAATTTGGTAGCTCCCTGCCAACTGCATTAATTCTGTAGTCAGCTCGTTGGTAAGGCCCCTCTGGATTAATAGCTTATCAATTTCCTTTCCGGCCCTGATGGCTTCAATAATTGCCCTGGTCCCAAAAATTACTTCGTTGGGGTTAATAGCTGGTTTGGAGGTATGTCGCTTAAACCCCTGCCTTTTTACAAATTCTTTATTCCTTTTCTCCATAATTCTACATTCCCAAACCAGAAGCTCTCGTAACTTTTATTTCTTATCAGCTCAAAATGCTGTTCGGTAAAAATGTTCTTAATTTTTACAAAGGTAAACTTAACCCTCGAAATATCACTACTTTTTTTATATATCCATTGTTCTTCAAAACCGTCGAAATATACCTCGTCCGGGGCACCGTACAGGGTGTAAATCATGCCCTGATCTGTCTTCCAGCCCTCCTTGTAAGTGGTAAAGATGCGGTTGGCTTTTTCTACCTGATCATAGAAACTTCTAATCGTATTCCTAGCCCTACCCGGGTTATTTATTAAGTCCAGCCAGTATTTGTCCAAAGCTCTTTTTACATCCCCGGCTTTGGAAAGACGCGCCATCTCGTTTTTTGTGCTGATGTATATAAGAGGCAAAATAAGTTCTTCTGCCCTTTTGTAATCGGGGTAATAGGAAGGCACAATCCTAAAACTCAATCCTTTGAAGGTACTGGTGTCCGCCTGCACAAAATAAAGGGCTTCCTCGGAAAAGGAAAATTGACTATCTGTTAACAGTGAAAAGATGGAATCTATTTCCAATGATTTGGCAGGCTCAGCCCCAGTTGCCATGGGTGGGTAAGCTGCTGTAAACACCTCAGTGTATTTAAAAAAGTGCAGGGGAAAAGAGGAAGACGCAGACGTTTTAAAGGAATTTAGGATCGCGTAGCTTTCGTCCTGATACAGAAAATCATCAAACAGAGGCAACGAATCGGGTAAGCTAATTAACACCAGCTCCGACGGCGCAAACTTATCCTGAAGATCCAGCAGAATGTCGTAATAAAAGAACGAGCCGCCATGCTCCTGAATGTAAAACAAGGCGAGGTCAACCCCTGGTGGAACTTTTAGGGGTATTTTTAAGTAGTAGGTATTCCGTTTAGATCCGATTAAAAAATCCTGGATCGGGATTGAATCATTTGTTTCCAAGCTTTTCTCACCGTAAAACTCCTTTAGTTCGTAACCGAGATTGTAATCTTCTAAAAGGTTGCCACTTTTAAGCTTTATCTGTAAATAGATATGCACGCTATCTTCCATCGCCGCCAACTGATATTTACACTGTACCAAGGCATTTGGATTGTATTTATAAGCCGAGTTTATAAGCGGAAAGTTTGTCCTTGCTTCCAAAACCGACGGGAAAAGAACGCTTAGAAAGCCGAGACCAAAAAGGACTGGAACGACCTTCAAAATTTTCAGAATATGCAGTTCTTTCATATTTATTAATTCTAATGACACTCCAATTTCAAAAAGTGTGGATTATTATAATTATAAACAATAATTAAAAAAAACCATCACCTTTTCATTTTAAAAAATTAATTTTGATCATTTAAATCAGAAATTTTACCGTTGCCTTACCTCCCAAGCTAAATTACTGCGGGGAACAACCCAAAAATCGAATTGTTTATCACATGGCTACCTATACTACCGAAATTGCGTCTGACAAAATTGTTTCTGACAATCCGATCCACCAAAGACTGCTAAAGGCATATTATGCAGCCATGCCTTATGTAAAAGGAGATCTTCTCGAAGTAGGCTGTGGAGAAGGAAGAGGAATAGAATTACTTTCTCCCATAAGTACCAGCTATGTAGCCCTCGATAAAATCACCGACGTCATCGAGAAGTTGAGCGCCTCCTATAGAAACGTTACTTTCAGACAGGCTGTTGTGCCGCCATTCGAAGGCATTGAAGACAATTCGTTTGATGTGGTTGTGAGCTTTCAGGTGATAGAACACATTAAAGAGGATGACCAATTTTTACAGGAGATCCACAGAGTGCTAAAACCAGGTGGAAAAGCATTGATTTCAACTCCCAATATCAAGAAAACACTCACCAGAAATCCATGGCATATCCGGGAGTACACTGCTGACCAGTTGACAAAATTAGCCATGCGGATCTTTTCCAGGGTGGAGCCAAAAGGCATTGCAGGCAATGAAAAGGTAATGGAATACTATGAAAAGAATAAAGCATCGGTAAAAAAAATTACCAGGTTCGATATCCTGAACCTCCAGTACAGACTTCCTGCCAGCTTGCTGAGAATACCTTATGATATTATGAACAGATTGAACCGCAATCTGCTTCAAAAGAATAATTCCGGATTGGTAGTGGATATTTCACATGAAGATTACCTGGTTTCAGATAAGCCTGATGAATGCCTGGACCTGTTTTACATCCTACATAAATAATCTTCCTGAAAGCACGTTCCCCACACAGTCAAAATCGATCAGCATGACGCTTTTTGCTCTGTCAAACCATCTTCCTTGGTCAGTTTGAAGTATTATTTAG
>CAZWQB010000129.1:0-9570 GCA_964636035.1 uncultured Roseivirgaceae bacterium | reverse complement strand
AAAGTGGCAAATCCCTTTCTTGTCTGATAGAGGGTCACCCATGTTTCAGCAATATCAATTTCCCTTCTGTCCGAGGAATGTTTGAAATCCTCCACTACATACTTACCCATGAAGGCCATATCTGCTAGCTGTTTCGCTTGTTCTTCCTGATAGCCTTTAAAATCAAGGGCGAAAAAACTGAGAAAAAAAATGATTAAAGTCCATTTACCTATATTTTTAAACTTCACGTATTTTGGAGGTATAATATCGGGAAGCTGTACAGGTTTAATAGATTTGTTAAGAATAAAAAAGTTGAGAAGCCGATTAGAATTTAACAATATCAGATATGCGCTCATTAACACCAGGTGGAAGGATAGAATTTTTACCGGTACATCATAAAACATGTTGAGCAAAAACACATTCATCATTATTCCAAAAATAATAATAGCGCCCAGCGTTGTTGTGCGGCGACATAGTAATAGGATGCCACCCAATAGCTCCATGCCACCAGTAAACATGGTGTATCCTTTTGAATATCCCATGAAAGTCCATAGCAATCCCATAGGCGAAAAGTCCCCCAAAGGTTGATCTAACTTCTCGATGCCGATGTAGCTAAATTGCAAATAGAAAAGTTTGGCAAAACCATACGTGACCATTTGAAATACAAGGTAATACCGAATAAAAATATTGAATACCTGGAACAGACGCGGGTAATATTTGTCTTTCAGAAAATATAGAAACGCAGGAGTTAAAACAGTTGTAATACTAAGAAAAAAAAGCACCTGATAATAGTTGTAGGTAGTATCACCGCTGCCATTCGTAAAAATTGTTATCGGTTCTGGATGACCCACTACTTGCGCAAACCAGGGAATCACTTTTTGCCATACGGGTTCAATTAAAGAACTGAGAAAAAACTGGAAAGAATTGGCGAACAGGAGAAAATAAAAGAACAGAAAAAGGAATCCGATTTTTTTGTATAGAGGCCAGCTATTATTCATAAGAAGTAAAAAAGGTGATTTGATTATACCGCCCGATCATAGTTCGTGAAAAAGAAACGCTAATGGATCTTATCCCTGAGCGTCAAACGCTAACCAAGTAAAGAAAAAACACTATTAAATAAAATCAATATCCAATATTTTAAAGAAAAAAATGACTGAGGTGGCTGAAAATTATGCCACTCTATTGAAACTCAAGTTAAATTTCATATTTTGGTGAATAATTGATGTGTCCTCAACCCTTTCGACCATCAAAATCAACTTCCATGAAAAAGACCGCATTGCTATCTTTAGCATCCTTTCTAATTTCTACCGGGGTTTTCGCGCAGCAACCAGAATCCAGAAATCATCTTCTGGGCGAAATCCACAAGAAAGAACTTTCTAAAACCCCTTATTCAGAATGGTATGATTCAGGCTATAAAGCTTACAATCCGAATCCGAAGATTGTAGAAAAGCTCAAGGATCAGGATTTAAAAAACTATCACATTGAAATATTCTTAGGGAGCTGGTGTGGCGACAGTCGTCGAGAAATGCCAAGATTCCTAAAAATTCTGGACGAAATAAATTTTCCCGCTAAGAAGGTAGTAATTATTGGTGTAGATACAGGCGAAAACTACAAGCAAAGTCCCGGCCGAGAAGAGCGCGGCAAGGCCATTTATCGGGTGGCTACCTTTATAATTTATCAGGAAGGGGTGGAAAAAGGAAGAATTGTTGAGTACCCGGTATTTTCATTGGAAAGAGATTTGTTGAAAATTTTGGAACAAGAGCCTTACACGCCTAATTATTACAGTTTTCCTGTTTTAACTGAATGGCAACAACAAGGAATACTCTCCGATACAAATATCGACGCGAGAGGGCTTGCCAATCAAATCAGAAGCAAGGTGAGCAGCGCTTCTGAACTCAATTCAGCAGGATATGTATTCTTAGCCAGAGGTGATTTGGAAGAGGCCATTAATACCTTCAGAATCAATGTCATTCTTTTCCCCGAAGAAGCCAACCCATACGATAGCCTGGGGGAGGCTTACATGGCAGCTGGCCGGAACGACAAGGCGCTTATGGCTTACGAATATGCCCAGGGACTTGCGCCGGAAAATGAACACATCAAGGGAATGATAACAAAACTAAAGACATTAGCGGAAGGCGGTCAGCAACAACCCTAAGAATTAATTACAGTCCGCATAATTAGCTCCCGATGCAGAATCTCGCCCAAGACTCTAATCACTGACATCAGAGTCCCCAAAAAGGAGACTCTGAATGGGCTGAATCTTTTAACGACAGAGTTTTTCCCGCGCAACGCTCCCCAATTAATGCCCCCCAACCTCCGGCTTTTCATTGCTTATTTTAAACTGCCTGATTTCTCCTTTTTGCCAGGCGTTGGCCAATGGATCCACTTCGGGCATAGGGATGTCGGCCCTGGCTTTTTTCCTTTCGGCTGTGGAAATATCAAAATTCTGATCTCTCCTGTCAATTAGTTCCTGCCTTAGCTGCCCATCTTCTGTGAATCCCATCATAAGCATGGGCGCTCCTAATGGTAGCTCCAGATCTTTGTCGGTATGCCAGGTATGGATGGTCTTTCCATAGGTCGAAACCAGCTTTTCCATTAGTTCATATTCCACATCTTCCGGAATTCCAGGCGCTATAAGTGTACCGGATTTCACCTCGTAGTGATGGCTGTGCCAGAGTTTCTTTTCTTCTTCAGGAAGCTGCTTAAAGAGCCTTTCAGAAATGATGTACTCAACGCCCATCAATTTGGCATCTTCCTTATTTCCATCAAAAATAACTGCCTGATGCAGGTCTTCGTTTAGTTGGGTTACGTAGTGGTGTGCTTCCATCTGGCCCTCCATCATTCCATTGTAGAAGTGAAACCCGTCGAGATAGGTATTCATCATGTTTAAGGGCGCTTTGTTTTGGAGCATTTGTGCTCCGGTTTCCAGGGCTTTGGATTTCGCAGACTTATCTTCGCCAGGCGCTTCTACGTAGGAATCTGTATTTTTTCCACCACATGCCGCTAATAAAAACAAAAAAACAACAAGCGTGGTAAGGTTCATTTCTTTCATGGCATCTTTGTTGAATGATACCTCGATAACACACATTAAATCAGCTTGTTTTAGAAATTTGCAGATGTGCAAAAGCGGACGGCGCCATACCGAACCTTTGGCTAACAATAATTACCTTTGCGTTTTAGCTGTAATTTATAGCGGGTTCATGAATAAAAAATTAAAGAAGAGCCTTATCGAGTTTGCGGTATTTGGAGGAGTTTTGCTGACCTTATACCTCACCGGGCTGCATACGGAAGTACTGGGTTTCTTCCAGCGGGGTCTGTTAAAGACCGGAATTTTTAATCCGGAGCTAGCAGTAAACCATGATGCGGATGAAGTACCTAAGCCGCTGGCCGATTACAGACTAAGGCTAATCAACGCCGAAGGAGAGAATGTAAGTATGGAAGAATTCAGGGGTAAGGTGATCTTCCTCAACCTATGGGCCACCTGGTGCCCTCCGTGCATTGCTGAAATGCCCGGTATTAATCAACTCTTCAATGCCGTGCAGGGTGAAGACGTCGTCTTTCTAATGCTGTCAGTCGACGACGACTTTGAAAAAGCTAAAAACTTTGTTGAGAAAAAAGGTTATGATTTTGAAATTTATACCCTGGCCGGCGCAATCCCATCTATGTACAACAGTCAGAGCATACCCGCCACTTTCGTAATAGATGCAAAAGGTGAACTTGCGCTGGTCCATAAAGGTATGGCTGATTATAGCGATAATACGTTCAAAGATTTTTTGCTGGCTTTGAAACCATCCAAACATTAGTCTTCCCGTCTGTACGCAAGGGTCATTAATCTAAAGCTTTTAATGAAACCTCATCACCCAATATGCTTCTCCGCCCTTCTTTAAAGTGAGAAGGATCAGCGGCCTCAAGTTAATGATATTGCTCCAAAGGCAAGTGTTCACATCCGGCAGAAAATTTTCCCGCCATAAAATATTATTTTAACATAAACACCTTATATAAAGCAGGATGCGCAACGTTGGGTTCCGCTTTCACGTTTCATAGCAAACTTATTTACGATGTTGAGGTTATTGGTGTAACATGAAGATTAACACGGAAAGATTAAAAAAATTTAGCCTCCCAAAGTCTCCTACCGGCATTGAAGGTTTGGACGATATTACAGAGGGCGGATTCCCGCAGGGGCGGCCCACTTTAATTTGCGGCAGCGCAGGTTGCGGCAAGACGCTGATGGCCATGGAATTTCTTGTCAATGGCGCAGTCAAATACGACGAACCAGGGGTGTTTATGGCCTTCGAAGAAACCGCAGACGAGTTGGCAATGAATGTCGCCTCCCTTGGGTTTGATTTGAAAGAGCTGATTGACCAGCAGAAGCTGAAAATAGACTACGTCTCGGTAGAACGAAGTGAGATCGAAGAAACTGGTGAGTATGATCTTGAAGGCTTATTTATTAGGTTAGGGTATGCCATTGACACCATAGGAGCCAAAAGAGTGGTGCTGGACACCATAGAAAATCTATTTTCAGGATTGTCAAACCCTTCAATACTCCGTTCAGAAATTCGGAGACTTTTTCGCTGGTTAAAGGAGAAAGGCGTTACAGCCGTTATCACGGGAGAACGCGGAGATGGCTCACTCACCAGACAGGGACTTGAAGAATATGTCTCGGATTGTGTAATATTGCTTGACCATCGCATCATCGAACAAGTCTCTACCCGGAGGCTTAGAATCATAAAATACCGCGGAAGTATGCACGGCACCAATGAATACCCGTTCCTTATAGATGAAGATGGTATTTCAGTTGTTCCGGTAACATCTCTCCGGCTGGACCATGAAGTTTCAGACAAGATAGTAGCCACCGGAATAAAAGGACTGGACGGAATGTTGGGCATGAATGGCTTTTATGAAGGAAGTACTGTACTAATTACTGGTACCGCAGGCACTGCAAAAACTACGTTTTCCACTTCTTTTGCCAATGAAGTGTGTAATTCCAAAAAAAGGTGTCTTTACTTTGCATTTGAGGAATCTGAGCAGCAACTTTTGCGGAACATGAAGCAGGTTGGCATAGACCTTGAACCGCATATTAAGAATGATTTACTAAAGGTACATGCTTCCAGGCCATCTGTTCATGGATTGGAAATGCACTTGCTCACTATCCACAAATTAATTAAAGAATATAAACCTGATGCAGTAGTCATTGATCCCCTGAGCAACCTTATTTCCGTAGGTGCCATGAACGAGGTAAGAGGAATGCTTACTAGATTAATAGATTACCTGAAAGTAAATAAGATCACTGCAATGTTTACCGCCCTTACCATACCCACCGGCCCCAGCCTGGAATTAACTGAAGAGGGCATCTCATCATTGGTAGATACCTGGATCATGGTAAGAGATGTTGAAGGCCTGGGCGAACGAAATCGGGGTGTATTCGTAATCAAATCAAGGGGAATGAACCATTCCAATCAGGTTCGGGAATTTATAATCACACCCCAGGGAATAAAATTATTGGATATTAACATTGGGCCTTCCGGCATTCTTACCGGTTCTGCGCGCCTGGCGTATCAACTGGAACAGAAGGCCAATAAAGAAAAGCAGAAAAGCGCCCTGGAACGAAAGGATCGGGAGTTGGAGCGCAGGCGGAAAATACTCGAAGCTACTATCGAAAATCTGCGCATAGAATTTGAATCAACAGAAGAAGAACTAAGGCAGCTTGACCAGTCGCACAAGCCTGAAAAAAAATAGCATAGCGTTAATGGCCCCGGTTCAAAGTGTACAGATACAATTAAGAAATTCCTTTACGATGGATTCAAAAGAAGAAATTTACGAATTACGGCTTTACGTTGCAGGACAAACCCCAAAATCAGTAACCGCTTTTTCTAATCTCAAAAAATATTGCGAAGAGCATCTGAAAGGAAGGTACAAAATAGAAGTTATAGATCTTCTTAAAAACCCGAAACTAGCAGAAGGAGACCAGATTTTAGCAATTCCTACACTGGTGAGAAAGGTGCCTGTACCGATCAGGAAGATCATCGGCGATTTATCCAATGAAGAAAAAGTTCTGGTAGGGCTCGATATAAGACCGGTAAAACCAGTAGAACAAGTTAAAGTTTATAGTAATGGAAGGTGAGTGGGAAGATGCGTATTCAGAGTTGGAAAAGCACAATAATGAAGATATTTATGTACTGAGATTGTATATAACGGGAATGACTCCCAATTCGAAAAGAGCAGTAGAAAATGTAAAGAGAATTTGTGAGGAGCATTTGGCAGGACGTTATGAGCTGGAAGTAGTGGACATTTACCAGCAACCGTCACTTGCTGCGGGAGAGCAGATTATTGCGGCACCAACATTGATAAAGAAGCTTCCTTTTCCGTTGAAAAAATTGATCGGAGACATGTCGAATACGGAAAAGGTGCTTTTAGGGCTTGATCTAAGGCCAAAAAAATGATTTTATCCTATGAACGGGAACATTAAAAATAAGGACAAAGAGAGCCGTCTTATAGAGGAAAATGAAGCGCTACGGGTAAGATTGCAGGAGTCGGAAGAAATCCTGGATGCAATTCGGACCGGGGTTGTTGATGCTTTGACCGTACATGGGCCTTCCGGACCACAAATTTTTACGATAAAAGGCGCCGACCACACGTATCGCGTCTTGATTGAGGAAATGAACGAAGGCGCCCTTACCCTTAATAGCGATGCGGTTATTCTTTTTTGCAACTCAAAGTTTGCTGAATTTCTTCAATTACCGCTTGAGAAAGTGATAGGCTCCTCTATGTTTGATTTTATACCTGCCAGAGATCACCAAATCTTTAGAGAATTGGTTAATCAAGGCTGGAAAAAAAACAGTAAAGGAGAGTTTGTTTTGAAAACCGCAGATGGAAAAGTATCCCCGTTTTCAATCTCCATCAATTCTCTTTTTACAAGCGATGCACCCTCATTGGGCGTAATTGTTACAGACCTGTCAGCAGAAAAGGAAATTATTGCCGTAAAATCTCAGGTTGAAATCCAGAACCAAATCATCTTTAAAAAAGAAGAAGAACTATTGAGGGAAAAGCAAACCAAAGAAGAAGCAGAACGCTTTAGGATAGCTTTGGAAGGCATACCTCAAATTGCCTGGACCTCCACCCCAAATGGACAGGTCAATTATACCAATTTGTTCTGGCATGAATACTCGGGATACGATTTTGAACAAACCAAAGGCGATAAATGGCAGGCCATCCTACACCCCGACGATAAGCGCAGGACGCTGGAGCAAATCAGTGCCTGCTTGAATTCGGGAGAGGGCCTGAACATAGAATGCCGTATAAAAAGGGCGAGCGACAATACCTATAGATGGCATATTGTGAAAGCATTGCCTGTAAGAAATCCGCAAGGGCAGATTATTTTGTGGGTCTACACCTTTACAGACATACAATACCAAAAAGATGCTACCGAAAAAATTGCCAAAGCGAAGCATGATTTGATTGAACTGAATTACGAACTAAGGGAAAAAAACGAACAGCTTGTAAGGACGAATAACGATCTCGATACCTTTATTTATACTGCCTCTCATGATCTGAAATCTCCGGTGATGAACATCGAGGGACTTATTCGAGCCCTGGAAAAGAAGATGAAGAGCGAGGGCATATTGCTGGACGGCAACGAGAAACTGATAGAGATGATCAACCAGTCCATTCAGCGCTTTAGAAATACCATTCAGGATCTTACGGAAATTGCGAAGGTACAAAAGACTTTTCAGGAAGAGACCTCATCCGTTAACTTCAACGAAATTATAGAAGATGTAAAAAGCAGTATTCACGAGCTAATTTCTGGTTCACAGGCACAAATTTTTGTGGAAGCAGAACACCCCGATATAAATATCTCGCGGAAAAATCTGAAAAGTATCGTTTACAACCTCATAAGCAATGCAATAAAATACAGTGATCCGGAGCGCCCCCCGCGAATATATATCAAAACAATGAAAGTAGAAGATTACGTATTGATGACGGTAGAAGACAACGGCATTGGCATGTATCCTGGCAGCATTCAGAAGATTTTCAATTTGTTTAAAAGGCTCCACTCACATGTAGAGGGTACGGGAATAGGCCTGTATATTGTAAAAAGAATTATCGACAATATGGGTGGCAAAATTGAAGTAGAAAGCAAAGTGGGAGAAGGGTCGATTTTCAGGGTTTATTTTAAGGCGTAGGAGGAGAACTTTTTGTTGATTCCCTACCGCTGCTCCGTGTCCTGTCCCCTTCTTCGTTCCGTGTCCTGTCCCCTGACAGGACACCTGTACTCCGTGTCTTTTCCCCGACAGGACACTTTTAACAGCACAACATAATTGCAGACAGTGCAGGAGTAAGAAGAGAGGCTGAATCAGGGGTAGCCACGAAGGGAGCTGTCAGGGGACCATAGCCGTCAGTTTAAGAGAAAAAGGGATGTGATTTGGGATTTGGAATTGAGGCGTAAAATCCCCTTTGGGATTTTGAATCTCTTTTCCCATTTTATTTTTATTTTGTTAAAAAAGGGTGGCGGTTTTTCTATAGTTTGCTAACATCCGTGTCCTGTCTCCCTAACATCCGTGTCCTGTCCCCTGACAGGACACCACTTTTTTCCAAATTCTGCCCCACATACAGAACACTTTTGCAGTGGGCCTAATAAAGCAGAGTGCAAAAAGCGACGAAGCGGGATGCTAAAAAGAAAGTCAGCAAGGGAGCTGTCAGGGGACAGCTCCCGGTAGTGGCGACAGTTCCCGGTAATAGTGATGGTTCCGGGAGAGCTAGTAGTTTACTGACTCAGTGTTCGGGAATTGCGTTAACTTTCATGACGCTATTGTGAAATATTACCGTTGATACCGCTCCAACCATTCCACTGAACTGATTTTTTCTTCCGTGTCCTGTCCCCCGACAGGACACCTACATTTATTCCTAAGTTGAAGCCAAACGTTTTAAGAAAAACCATCGGTCTCTTTGAAATTGTCTACTAATCAAATATTTTAGCCACATTCAACAGACCTATTTATAGCTATGGATAATATTTTTGAACCCGTTCGAAACTCAAGAATGGAATTGGGAGAAGTTTATTTTTGGACCAATACCATCAAAGATTGGAAGCACCTGTTAAAGAAAGATTTCTACAAAAATCTGATCATAGAGCAACTTCAATGGCTCAAAAGACGAAATAAGATCATAATCTATGGTTTGGTAATTATGCCCAACCATATGCATATCCTTTGGGAGCTTTTGGAGAAAAACGGGAAAGAAATGCCACATGCTTCGTTTAACAAATGGACGAGCAGCCAATTCCTTAAAGATCTCCGATGTAATCACCCGAATATTTTAGAATACTTTAAAGAGGTAACTGTGGAGCGGAGCCACCGGTTCTGGCAGAAGGATCCGCTCGCAATTAAAATGGATTGCAAATTCAAATGTGAACAAAAGTTGGACTATCTCCATCTAAATCCTCTGCAAGAACAATGGAACCTAGCAATAGCCCCGGAACAGTATTATTGGTCCTCAGCAGAATTTTATAATTCAGGTAAGGATGAGTTTTATTTATTTACGCACTACATGGACAGATTTTGATTTGAGGGAGCTGTCAGGGGACAGCTCTCGGTA
>CAZWQB010000128.1:4664-9586 GCA_964636035.1 uncultured Roseivirgaceae bacterium | reverse complement strand
CAAAAGATGCTTCAGTTCTTTTCCAGGCCCCAGCCATTCGACTGAAGTCGAATGTGCGCAGGCTTACCGTAAATTTGGCTTTAGCCGAATTAAGAGTGTTGAGACGCTACAACTGCCAATCCTTATAACAGCAAAAGATGCTTCAGCTCTTTTCCCAGCTCCAGCCATTCGACTGAAGTCGAATGTACATACTTATTCAAACAGCGCTTTCAGATCTTCTTCCTTCAATTTCTTTATAAACCCGGTCTCTACGTTGATGATGTCTTTTGCGACGGCTTGTTTTTTCTCCTGTAGCTCCAGGATTTTCTCTTCTATGGTGTTTTTGCAGATCAGTTTGTAGGCAAAAACATTTTGATCCTGCCCAATTCTGTGGGTTCTGTCGATGGCTTGCTGTTCCACCGCAGGATTCCACCAGGGGTCTACCATAAACACATAATTGGCTTCGGTGAGGTTCAGTCCAAATCCGCCAGCTTTTAAGCTGATTAGAAATACCTGGTTTTCGGCGTTCTCCTTGAACTCATCTATCACCTGCTCCCTGTTTACGGTACTTCCTGAAAGATAAGAGTAGCCAATTCCCCGCTTTTCCAACGCTTTTTTGATAATGTCCAGCATCTCTACGAAATAAGAGAACACGAGCGCCTTTCCATTGTGAGACGTTACCTGTGTGATTTCGTCAAGCAGAATTTCCAGTTTTACCGACTCCTGGCCAAAGTCACCTTCCTCTTTGATCAATGCTGTACTATTGCAGATCTGTCGCAACTTAAGAAGCCCCTGTAAAATATGCATACCCGACTTGCCCATACCTTCCTCCGCAATTACCGTCTTGATTTTCTCGTAATATTTGTGCTTAAAGTAGTCATACGTTTTCCGTTGCCTGGCACCCAGCTCACAATAAATAACTGTTTCTGTTTTTTCTGGTAGCTCTTTGGCAACTTCCTCTTTTTTCCTGGATAAGATGAATGGGTTTATTAACCTTTGAAGTTCAGCGGCTTTTTCCTTGTCCCGTTCCTTGTCTATTCGGTTGGCATATTCTTTCCTGAAGTAATCCATGCTTCCAAGCATTCCGGGATTTAGGAAGTCCATTTGAGAATACAAATCAAAAGTATTGTTTTCAACGGGCGTTCCCGTCATGATCAGCCTGTTGTCCGTAGAAAGTACCTTCACAGCCTTTGAAATCAGAGACGAAGGGTTTTTTATAGCCTGACTTTCGTCAAGGATGATATAATCAAATCGAAAGCTCTTTAACACCTCGATATCATTTCTCACCAGGGAGTAGGTTGTTAATACGATATGGTGGTTGCTGAATTCAGCATGGTCTTTTTCTCTGGAACCGCCACTATGCACGAGGATTTTAAGTTCAGGACAGAATTTTTCAGCTTCCTTTTGCCAGTTAAAAACCAATGACCGTGGTACAACCACTAAAACTGTGGTTTCATTATTGGCGTTTACCAAACTTTGAATAAAAGTCAGCACCTGCAACGTTTTCCCCAGTCCCATATCATCGGCCAGACAACCGCCCCAGCCAAACTCCTGCAGGAATTTTAGCCAGTTAAAACCTTCTTTTTGATAATCCCTTAATTCTGCTTTTACATTAGCCGGAACCGGAACCTGCTTAATCGACCTGAATGACTTCAGTCGTTCTATTTTATGATAAAGTTCTTCTAAGAGCTGGTGGTTATCAATTTCCTGATAGAATTGCTCAATCGCGGGGTATTGAAACTTCGATAACTGTAAACCATTGGCCTTTACTTTAGCAGCCCTGAACATAGAGCTGTATTTCTGAAGCCATTCCTCCGGCAGAATACCCAGAGTGCCATCACCCAGCTTTACATACTGATCATTGTTCATGATCGCCTTGCGGATATCCTGCAGCCTTACCGGCTGTTCTCCGAAGCTCACCTCCACGGCAAGATCAAACCAGTCTGTACCCGAGCTCGCCCGCATCACCATCTTTGGCCTGAATGGATTGTACTTTATCTTTGAAAGCGATTTAAGACCTAATACTTCTATACCATTATTTTGAATTTTCTCAAAGGCCTGGAAAAACCAATTGGAGTTCAGGACCTCATTGATGGAAAGATAAAAATAGTGCCTGTTAATTTGAGATTGAAATTCGGGATGCAGATCCCTTAAAAATTCCTTAAACTCAGCTTCGCCTTTTTTGTCCCTGCTGATTCTTACATTCCTTTTCTTGTGCTCAAGAATTACCGCCTCACCATTGTCCATTTCTGCCTCTAGCTGCGTGTCATCATATTCGTAGACAAATGCAGGAATTAGCAAGAGAAAATTGTCCATCTCTTTTACGTATAGTTTCTTTCTCGCAATGCCTTCTACTTCATCCATGTCAATTTTTACGCCTTTAAATTCTACAGCGTGCTTTTTCATGAGCGGAATGATAAATTCGTTGAAAAAATTCTTATAGTCAGAATTTCTGACCCTGATTGTTCTTCTTCCATAAAAATAAAAGATGGTTCTCGCATCACTCGGGTGGAACATAAAAAGTTCATTCGAGGAGTTTTTGAGTATGAATCCAAAGCCAACGGGAGTCATATCATCCCATTCCAACTCCTCACCATCAAGGTGGATATGGGCTGTTAACTCGTAATACCCTTTTTCTTTTTGTACAGAAAAGCCAATGCCAGGCATCTCTGTATTTAAGTCGATGACCTTTACATCTTTAATGCTAAGGCTTCCATTCTCCTCTACAAGCAGGTTCGTGCTTCTTGCAAGTCTTTCAAATACGTTTCCTACTATTTGATGGACCCTTTCCTGCTCTAAAAAATTATTCTGGTACTTGCCAGATTCTTTTACAATTTCCGGCAGAGATGCATTGCCATCAATTAAATAATCATCGCTGTCGATTTTGCTGATTGTCTGAAATATATTCAACTCCTCATCGGACAAGCGGATGTCTTTCAGATTCTCCACCGTAATTCTTCGAAGAGGCGCACCTATACTACCATTGCTTTTCCTCTTGCCGAAAATAGAAGATACCCTCGTGTAATTCCTTAAGTGCGCGCTATCAGGAAACTCCCATGCGTACGCAACTAAATAATCAGGAAATGTTTTTTCAAGGAAAATATTTTTTTTGTGGTCTAAATAGATCTCAGCCTTCTTTTTCCATTCTGCATACTGACCTGTTTTTTCCAGGCTTGGGTCCAGTACAAGCAGTTGCAGGTTCCCATTTTCGAGGGAGAAATCAAACAGACCTTCCAGGTTATCTCCGAGGCTGTAGCCATACTGCCGCAGCAAAGCTTCTTTTTCAGCATCGTAATTCCTGATTTTTTTAAAAGCATTTTTACCGTACTCGCTTTCTAGTTGTAGAAAGGTGGCCACTTTATGAACACAAAGCGCTGACTCCGTGTGTTTACACCTGCAGGAAGTCTTGATATTACGATCGACAGTTTCGTTTAAAACCACCAGAAAAGTATAATCCTTATCACTGACAGAAGCGTTCACCAAACCGTTTTTTGCCTGGTTGATCACTACCTTATTGTTTCGAAACAGGAGATTTGCCTGTTTTAAATCTTTAGGACTGGTATAATGGCCCGCCAGCACATTTGAAATAATAGAGTCTCCGTTTACAAAAGTCTCTTCCTGGTTGAATTTGTTGGTTGGAAGATCATCTGTGCGCATCCTCAGGTCATTCAGGACGGTGAGCATGTGCATGCAAAAAGACGGAGAGGGACAGGCACATTTGGCTGTAATAGCGGGACTATTGAAAGCGTTTACTTCAACGGTAAACTCTTCATTCCCAATATCATTTTTTACGGAGTATAAAGCGCGTTCCGATTTCAGGTCCAGGTTCAAAACCTTATACCTTTCTTCCGAATAAATATTCTTTGCTTTTAACCTGACCGCCTGAGAAATGTATTGCTCGCTTAAAAATTGATCTATGTAATGCATGTATCTATTATCCCCTTCTACCGTAATTCCTGAATTTGGAAAAACCCTTAAAGTTACTGCATTCAATATTTACTTTAAAGCATTTTGTAATTACCTTTATTGCATATTGTACATACGTATCTTTAGAATCAATATTTCATTTTAATCGCTGTAACTTCTCTACTATGCTTAAATTTGACGCCATTCTTGAGAAGTTTCACCAACAAGGCGAGAAGAGCGGATGGACTTATATAGCAATACCCTTCAGCATTTCGGAAAAAATCAATCCCGGAGTAAAAAAATCCTACAGGGTCAAGGGTAAAATTGATGATCATAAATTTGAGTGGGTAAGTACCGTTCCCATGGGTGATGGTACTTTTATCATAGCCGTTAATGCTCCGATGCGAAAAAATATAAAAAAAACGGTGGGAGAAACGGTAACTGTACAGATAGAAAAAGACAATCAGGATAAACCTCTGAACGAGGCTTTTTTGATTTGTCTTGCAGATGAACCAGATGCACAGGAATTTTTTAATTCGTTACCCAGAGGGCATCAGCGCTATTTTTCAAATTGGATAGATGCAGCAAAAACCGAAAGTACCTTAACTAAACGCATAGCTCAGGCTGTAAATGCTCTGGCCATGCATCTTGGATTTGGAGAAATGATCAGGAAGAATAGGGGTTAGATGCCAGATGCCAGATGTTAGATACTAGACAGAAGATAAAAGATGGAAATGGAAGATGGCAGTTGGAAGTGGGAAGTGGGAAGTGGGGAGATGGAAGTTTGAAGTTATAGAAAATTCCACTCTTTCTGAATGATTCAGTGGGCAATAGGCAGTAAGGCAATAGGCAGTAAGGCAATTGGCAAAAAGCAGCGCTTTTCTAAACCTCGTCGCGGTTACAAACGCCCAACCAATCGTAGAAATAAGCCATTTGACTACCCACCAGATGCTATCCCTTTTTCAGGGGATAGCATCTTTCGAAAGTTGCTGAGAAAATCATGTGGCGGCTTTATTTTATAACACCGCTCTTCCGGA
>CAZWQB010000128.1:0-4564 GCA_964636035.1 uncultured Roseivirgaceae bacterium | reverse complement strand
CGGGGCAGCCTGTTTGTAGAAAATATAAATAATGAGGAATCCGCTCCGTAGGAGCGTCCTGTTGGTAAGTAGCCAGTAGGGTAAGCAGGAGGCAATTGGCAGTGGGCAGCAAGGCAATAGGCAATTGGTACTAAGCAATAAGCGGGACGCAATCACATCGAGCTGCAATGTCATAGCGTCCCGCTTATTCCCCAGGGAGAGATAAAATTGCCCGAGCGGCTATCTCGAAATTTATTCCTTCACAACAACCTTTTCCATTACATCACCCTGGGCAATCTGGTCTATTACGTCAAGGCCTTCAACCACTTTGCCGAATACCGTGTGGTGCCTGTCCAGGCCTGCAGTATTGTCTCTGCTATGACAAATAAAGAATTGTGAACCCCCGGTATTTCTGCCGGCATGCGCCATTGACACCACACCTCTGTCGTGGTATTGATTATCTCCTTCCAGTTCGCAATCTATTTTGTAACCGGGTCCGCCCCTGCCGGTCCCTTTAGGGCAACCACCCTGGATTACGAAGTTTGGTACAACGCGGTGGAAGGTGAGGCCGTCGTAAAACCCCTTGCTGGCCAGGCCTACAAAATTTTTAACGGTGTTTGGAGCATCCTTTTCAAAGAATTCTATTTTCATTACTCCTTTTTTGGTATGTATTTCAGCAGTTTTGCTCATTGCGTGTTATTGTTTACAATTTTGAAAAATGCAAATATAGTTGTAATCTTTGTCCTATGCCATAACAAACCTAATTAATGCATTAACGGGCGTTCATTCCATGAAGGATTATATATTATTTGTTGACACGGAAACCTCTGGCCTACCAAAAAACTGGAATTCTTCGCGTTTGGACCAGTGGCCTTATATTATCCAGATCGCATGGAGTATATACACCAAAGAAGGTGCGCTGGTAAAATCCGAAAACCACTATATCAAAGACGAGAATATTGTCATTGATCCGCAATCAAAAGAAATTCACGGCATCACAGAAGCGCTTCTAGCCGAGAAGGGTGAGAAAAGGGTGAAGGTCCTGAAAAAAATTTATAAGGATATCAGGCAATTCAGCCCTCTGGTAGTAGGGCATTGGATTTCCTTTGACATCAAAATGCTCACCGTTGGGTTTAGAAGAGCAGGTATGAAAAATATCCTGGAAGATGTTCCCTTGTATTGTACCATGTTGTCCAACTCACACTACGTGCGCTTTTCCAACAATAACTACCCCAAGCTCGACGAGTTGTACCATAAATTGTTCAACGCACCTATGGAAGGCCAACACAATGCCATGAGTGATGTAAATGCTACAGCCGCCTGTTTTTTTGAGCTCGTAAAGCGCAATGAGATTACCGATGAACGCATTGCCAACCAGCAGCCTGAATTTGCAGCCAAAACAAAGAAAATTGGGAAAAGGGGCTGTGGACTTCCGGTGTTGTTCATATTACTTTCAATGCTTTACTTTTTGATTTAACAATGACTGATAAAATAGATTTTTTAAAAAACGTAGTGCCTTTTGATCTCCTTCCTGATGATATCCTGCAGGGAGTAGCAGAGTTGCTGGAAGAAGTTAAACATGGAAGAGATGCTACAATTTACCATCAGGACGACAGTAAATTAAAAGGCCTCGATATCATTGTAAAAGGGCAGTTCGAGACGTTTTTTTTAGACAGTGAAAGAAACAAAAGAATGCCGGAAATTTTGAAAGCCGGCAGCTTGTATGGCGGTGTTTCGCTGTTGTTGAATCGAAAAAGATCAATTAGGACGGTTGTAGCGCAAAAGGGAACCTTGGTTTATTTCCTTCCACGGGCGCATTTCAAAGAATTGTGCCGCGCCAATGAGGCCTTTTTCCATTACTTTACCACTGAGTATGGGAAGCGCATGCTCAACGACGAATTCGCGCATTTTGTTAAAAACAGCCTTCCCGGCAGTGAAAATTATATCATTTCTGATCAGTTCTTTTCCCGGACCATTGAAACCATCAATCTCAAAAGGATTTCGACCTGTTCGGCTGATATGCCCATTTTTGAAGTAGCCCGGGTAATGTCACGTCAAAAAGTCGGCTGTTTGTTCATAACCAATAAACACGACGAGTTGATTGGGTATGTAACAGATATGACGCTGCGTGACAATATCATTGCAAATCGCATCAACCTGGATGAACCCATAGAAAACTATGTAGACAATCCCATCGTTTCAATTTCAGAAAAAGCCTTTGTATATGAGGCTTTGCTACTTATGTTCCGCACAAAAACGCGTTATATTCTCATCAAGCAGGGTGAGGAAATAAAAGGGATGCTCAGCAGGAACAAATTACTGACGGATCAGGCCCAGTCGCCTTTTGTATTCATACAGGCTGTAAAGCTATCTACCTCTGTGAGCGAATTGAAGAGAAGATGGGAGAAAGTACCGCTCATTGTTTTTCAACTGCTCGACAGAGGCGTTAAAGCAGAAATTGTGAACCAGGTAATTTCGTCCATATCAGATACAATTACACAGAATGTAATTGAAAGCCTAATTGCCGAAATGGGGCCACCACCTGCCAGATTTGCATTTATGGTTTTGGGTAGCGAGGGAAGAAAAGAGCAGACTTTAAAAACAGACCAGGACAATGCCATTATTTATGAAGATAAAGCCAATGAGCAACGAGAACTGGTACGGGAATATTTCCTGAAGTTCGCAGAAGGGGTTTCAGAAAGATTAGATCAAATAGGGTTTAGCTTTTGTACCGGTGGCTTTATGGCCAAAAATCCCAAATGGACCCACTCCTTGTCGCATTGGAAGAACAATTACAAGCAGTGGATAGAACGCCCTATTCCGGAATCGGTCATGAAATTCTCAACTTTTTTCGACTGCAGGCATATTTATGGAGAAAGAAACCTGGTGGATAGCCTGAAGGAGTATATTGGAGAAAAGCTCAAGGAACCAAACGAGATGTTTTTCTATAATCTCGGAATCAATGCGCTTCAGTACGAGCCTCCGCTTACTTTTTTCAAGAATTTTAGAACCTTTGCGCGAGGCGAACACAATGTGTTTGACCTTAAAAAGACAATGACGCCCATTGTAGATGCCATCAGGGTTTACGCTTTAAAGAATAAGATTTTCAAGACCAATACGGGAGAAAGGATCCATGAACTGTATGCAAAGAAGGTTTTTGACGAAAAGGAATTTATGGAAATTTTGCAGGCCTACTATTATCTGATGGCCATGCGTTTAAAGCGGCAGGCAGAAAATATTATCAAAGATAGAAATGAACCGCATAATTATTTGAATCCTTCCACACTTACAAAGATAGAACAAGTCACTCTGAAAGAGATTTTTAAGGTTATTGAGAATTTTCAGCTTAAAATTAAAATTGACTTTACAAAATCGCTTCGGTGACCACCGAACGCCGTGTGCCGAAGATTAGTCCTACTTAGGCGCTTTGAATTCTGACGAGCGCTTTTGTATCAGTTTTTATCTCGCCACAGAAAAAATTAATTCTGTTTGTTGGTATCATTGCGTGTTAATTTTTCAATATCGGTAGCGGTTTTATAAATTAATTCCAGTTGATCCGACATCAAGGCATCGGTCTGAGAAACAACTTCATCAACAGCTCCAAGATGACTTAAATCCAAGGCAGAGATGGTAGCTGCTGGATCCAGGTTTTCTATGGCTGTCTTCAAAACGCCATAGGTCTTACGGATCATTTTCAAGATAGCAGGGTCAGCCGGAGCAGCATCAGTATCGTCCAACTGCAATGACAAGGTGGACAAGCTCGAGGCGAGAATGTTATTTTGCAACAGAAACTGGTAAAACTGGCTTGTGTTCTTTTGTTTGCTTTTTGGTTCCCGCAACATTTTTTGAAATGCAGCAGCAAGATTAGCTGTTTGAACATACACTTCTTTCCTTGCAAGCTTATATTCGGTTATTGAGTAATTGGACGGTGCTATTTTGTTTATGATCTGGAGCAGGTAGTTGAGATTTGCCTTTAATAATGCCAGTGGATAGTTGCTATTTTGACGTGATTCCCAGTTAGGAAAAATGTAATAATTCGCCACCAAAGCAATAAATGATCCAATGAGCGTGTCAACAATTCTTTCCCACAGTAATTCCAGGTTATCAGCGGTGCTTAAAAAACTAAAGAGAATTAAGATGAAGGGCGTCATTAATAGGACACTCACAAAATAGTGGGTCCGATTGAAGGAAAAAGACAGCACCATCAAGATCAGCAGGATCACAAATCTGATGATCTGATCTTCCACCACGAAAAGGATCAAGATTCCGGCAATGGCTCCCATGATGGTTCCCAATACCCGCTCTGTGTTTCTTTGCTTGGTCAGGCTGTAGTCCGGTTTTAGAATTACCAGTGTTGTTACCAGAATCCAGTAGCTGTGCTGGCCTAGAGAAAGCCACTGCGACACCAGAAATGCCGCCAGACAGGCAACGGAAAGGCGCACGGAATGCCTGAATGTGGTGGATTTCAGGTTTAGATTGTTGATAAAAAGATGCCAGCTAAACTGCTGATGTGAGACAAATCTGTTCAGGTCTATATTAGTTGGAAGGGACGCTGTGTCCTTTTTGAAGTAACTAAAAACCCGGT
>CAZWQB010000127.1:0-9764 GCA_964636035.1 uncultured Roseivirgaceae bacterium | reverse complement strand
CCGCCGCCCATTGGAGGCATTGCAGGGGCATCTTTCTCATCTTCAGGATCGTCTGCAACTACGCACTCTGTAGTTAACAATAATCCAGCAATAGAAGCTGCATTTTCAAGCGCTAAACGTGTTACTTTTGTTGGGTCGATAACACCTGCCTCGAACATATTTTGGTAGCTGTTTTCTCTCGCATTGTAACCATAGTCAGCTTTGCCTTCCCTTACTTTCTGTATAATCACAGAACCTTCGCTTCCGGCATTTTGAACTATGGTTCTTAATGGAGCTTCCAAAGCAACTTTAATGATGTTCACACCGGTTGCCTGGTCATCGTTGTCAGTAGCAACATTATCCAAAGCTTCGATTGCCCTTAAGAATGCTACACCACCACCGGCTACAACACCTTCCTGTACCGCAGCGCGGGTTGCATGCAATGCATCATCCACTCGGTCTTTCTTTTCTTTCATTTCTACTTCAGTAGCAGCACCGATGTACAAGATGGCAACACCACCTGACAACTTAGCCAATCTCTCCTGAAGTTTTTCTCTGTCATAATCAGAAGTAGTGTTTTCTACCTGAGACTTGATCTGAGCGATTCTAGCCTGGATATCTTCTTTTTTACCTGCACCATTAACGATAGTGGTATTGTCCTTATCGATATTGATTTTTTCCGCAGTTCCAAGGAATTCTAAAGTAGCATTCTCTAATTTGAAACCTCTTTCTTCAGAGATTACGGTACCACCTGTAAGAATCGCGATGTCCTCAAGCATGGCTTTTCTTCTGTCGCCAAAGCCAGGAGCTTTAACTGCAGCAATTTTTAATGCACCTCTGATTTTGTTTACAACTAGTGTAGCCAAAGCCTCACCGTCAACATCCTCAGAAATGATCAAAAGAGGCTTACCAGTCTGAACTACAGTTTCCAATACAGGAAGTAACTCCTTCATGGCAGAAATCTTCTTATCGTAGATCAGAATGTACGGACTCTCAAGTTCAGCTTCCATTTTCTCTGTGTTGGTCACAAAGTATGGAGAAAGGTAACCTCTGTCGAATTGCATACCTTCCACTGTTTTTACTTCAGTTTCAGTACCTTTTGCTTCTTCCACAGTAATTACGCCGTCTTTTCCTACTTTATCCATTGCATCTGCAATCATTTTTCCGATCTCGAAATCGTTGTTTGCAGAAATGGTAGCTACCTGAGAAATTTCATTGGAGCTGCTGATGGTTTTAGATTGGCTCTTTAGGTTTTCAACCACCGCAGTGACGGCTTTGTCGATACCTCTTTTCAGATCCATCGGATTAGCACCTGCTGCTACGTTCTTCAAACCTTGTGCAAAGATAGCTTGTGTTAAAACAGTGGCAGTTGTGGTTCCATCACCCGCGTCATCTGCAGTTTTAGAAGCAACTTCCTTCACCAATTGAGCACCCATGTTTTCGATGGGATCTTTCAATTCGATTTCTTTTGCAACAGATACACCGTCTTTGGTAATGGTAGGTGCACCAAATTTCTTATCTAAAATTACATTTCTACCTTTTGGACCTAAGGTAACTTTCACTGCGTCAGCCAGTTTGTCAACTCCTCTTTTTAGTTTTTGTCTTGCAGTTGTGTCAAAAATAATGTTCTTAGCCATTTTCTTTAAATTTTTTCGTTTTGATTAATTGATGAATAGTGTTGAAACGGTAATCAGTTTAGATTACTGCAAAAATGTCAGATTCTCTCATAATCAAATATTCTTTGCCTTCAACAGTAATTTCTGTGCCAGCATATTTGCCATAAAGTACCTGGTCGCCAACTTTTACTGTGATAGGCTCATCTTTTTTACCTGTTCCAACTGCAACTACTTCTCCTTTTTGAGGTTTTTCCTTGGCAGAGTCAGGAATGATAATACCAGAAGCGGTTTTCTCTTCAGCGGCAGCAGGTTCAACTAGAACCCTGTCTGCTAAGGGTTTAATGTTTAAACTTGACATTGTTTTTATCGTTTTGATTTAAGTTATTAAGTTATTAAAAAGTACTTAATTCGATAATGCCTCTATTGCATTTCGCGTGCCAATAAATAGTTTGTCATACTTAATGCTCAAAGTCGGTCATAATTTCCGGCTTTTTGGGGAGGAAATATTACACTGATATTTTAGGCTGACATTTTTGCATTTTGCAAAACAGAAATTCAATGATTATATTCATTATAAAACAACAGATTAAAAATGGGAACACTAAAAGTTAATTGGCTGACGGATGGGCTTGTTGATTTTGAATACAAAAAATACCTGATACTCGCCTATCTAAAAGACGTGAGGGAGAGTTTCCAACGGAATGAACTCTATCCCGATATGTCTGATCTATTATTTCATTATAAAAATCTGATGTCGGTTAAAGAAAACAAGCAACTGCTGTACGCAAACTTCCCGACGTCAATCTCCAAGACCGACTTTTTGAAATTGAAGCTCAATTATGAGAAAATTGTAGAAGATGATTATATCATGCGTGAAATTGAAGACATTCTCACCTTCACCATACCACAGTTTACGCATACCATAAAAGAGGGGAGGGATATTTATGATTTTGTGGAAAACAATATTGAAATAGCACCCATCGGATTGTCTCCACTATATAAAGATGAAGGGTACTTCTTTATTGATGAGGAGTATAGAAAAGAGCTTCCTATCTTCCGCTACCAGATTACTGTCTTCGAAAATTCAGAAGAAAACTATAGGGGCATTCATGTAGAATACGTGGAGTCAACTCCAAAAAGCATGGGCAAGACCCTGGAAAGTGTGAAAATAGGGCTGGCTAAGACTTACAAATTTTTACCCAACCCGGCTACTTTTGTAGTCTATACAAAGTTTAAATTTCCTTTCGAGGCTACGCTCATGCCCGTGGTAAAAAGAACCCTCGTGAAACATATTTCCCAAAGTGCAGCATAGGCAAATCTGTCCGGCAACTGGGAAATCTCTGTTTACACCAGCGGCTAAAGTGAAAAACGCTTTCGAGAGATTATTGATCTAAAGTTATCTTTTTAAACAGTTTCTCTTGTTTTACTTTTTAAGCATTGCAAGGGGTTTTGTGTGATCAAAGCGATTTCACGTGTACAGAAATGATCTGCGGGATTTTTTGGCTAGTCTCAGACCCTTCTAGTGATTTTTGATCCCGGTAATAAATAAAAAGGCCTTCATTTTTGAATGAAGGCCTTTTTATTTATTAGGATTTAAGCGCTTATTCCTGCGTATCTTCCGTTGATGGCGTTTCCTGCGTCTCGATTAGAGGTTGCTCTACTTCTCCCGCCGGCTCGCTGCCCTCAATACCTTCTGACTCGCCAGCATTCTCCAATGGGTTGGTCATGTTGGGCAGTATGTTTTGTTCCCTTGCCCTTTCCACGTTAGGACTTATCGGACCAGACCCGGGATTAGAGTCAATAACAAATGTTGTGGAAATGCTCAATGCCATTAAAGCAATTGCAAGTCCCCAGGTAATTTTTTCGAGAAGGTCACCTGTTTTCTTCACACCAATAATCTGGCTGGTACCTGAGCCCCCAAATTGACTGGAAAGTCCGCCACCTTTTGAGTTCTGAGCAAGGATGACGAGCACTAATAAAAGCGCCACAATTATAATAACACTAACAATTGCAAATAACATTCTATTTTTTCTTTAATTCTTCAATTTGAGCTACAAAGTAAGCTTTTTTTTCTGGAAACTTCCAAATTAATTTATTATAAATCTCTTCTGCCTTGTCCAGCTTACCTTGTTTTGCCATGATGCGGGCTAAATTTTCAGAAGCAATGTTCTGATGCACCTTCAAACTCTTAAGAGATAAATCAACCCTGTTGCTCTGCGACCCTTCTTCTAATTCCAATCTGGAAAGTTTAGGCTCATTTTCGATAAACCTGTTGATGATGGTGATTTGTTCCCTCAGCTTTTCATTGGAAATTGTTTCCTCGTCAGTAGCTTTCAGCGAAGCGAGGTATTCTTCCATTCTTTCCCGCTCCACATTATTGCTCAGCGTAGTAATCGTTTCTGAAGGCATTTTAGTTCCACTATCATCAGATTCTTCCGGATTATTTTCCCTATAATTTTTTAATGCATTCAAATTTTCTTCCAACTCGTCATAAACCGGATTGACGGCGGATTTTTCATTTTCAGGGAACTCGTCAACAACATCATTTTTGGCTTCCGCACCTTGAGAATTCTCATCGGCAGAAGCGTCCTCATCATCAACAGCCGTAATACCTTCATCTGAAAAACTCTCCTCTCTACCGTCTAACCGCGCTAATTTTGCTTCTGCTTCGAGAATCTTCTGATCCAAGGCGTCAACGAAATTATTTCGTTCTTCAATGGCTTCTTCTGAAACACCCTCGTCTACCTGAAACTGAAGATTCAGCTTCTCTGTCCTGAGTTTTTCGATATATGTCGTGAGCTCGCGCTTTAATTTTTCATTGTTGGAATCATCGCTTTCATCCACAAAGTCTTCGCCTGCGTACGTTTCAGTGGAAGGGCTAAATTTTGTATCTTCAATAATCCGCTTCAAATTTTTTCTGTCGGCTGTATAAACCGCGGCGTGGTTCAGCATCTTCTCAGCGTCAGCATGTGAGCAATTCATGGCTCCTTTAGCAAGCATCACGTGCAGGGACTGACTGTAAGGGAATTCGCTCACAAGGTTCCTAAGTGTGTCGACTTCTTTTTCCCCGATCTTATCAGGCGCTCTTAAAAGACTTATGAACTTGTTCTTTTTCACAACTAAATAGTTTAATCAGCTTTACCAGTTTGCCACGGATGCATTAAAGATGTCATATACCAATTGCTCGAAAATCTCATCTATTAATTGATTTTCCGCAGCAGACAAACTGGTCGTTTGTGGGTCATAATCACTATAAAAGGAGAAATTCTTATCAAAATTAAAAGAATCATCCTGCGTATTGATATATACCGCCTTCACGGTAATGGTAAGTCGCATTAACCCCGCTACATCTGTTCGGGTTTCGTCACCTACGGCTGTAGGCGCTACCGGTGTCAACCTATAGCCTACAATACTACCTTCAAAATGCAAATCGCCGTTCTCCTGTACCAATCCAAGGTTCGTATTTTGAAGAAAATAATCCCTCAATTCATCAGTGAAATTTTGAGCTAAATTCGCAGGTCCCTCTCCAACATCGTCATAAAATCGATCAATTGAGATCGTTTGAATGGTCGGAGAAATATTCGCACCGGTAAAAGAGTAGATGCCGCATCCGCCAATAGGTAAAATTAATGATACCAATATAATTAAAATTGGCTTATTCTTCAATCTCATACTGATTTATCTTTCTGTAAAGCGTCCTTTCAGAAATACCCAAATCTTGTGCCGCATATTTCCTTTTATTGTTATTTTTTCTTAAAGCCTTGATAATCATCTCCTTTTCTTTTTCCTGGAGCGACAAAGATTCATCTGCCTCCATTTCATGGCTGATATCCTCAATGTCATCGCCGGAAGAGGAGATAGGACTGATCTCGAAAGCTTTGTTGTCTTTATTAGTTTCGAGTAGGTAGGGGTTGATCTTTGGTTTCAGTTCCTCATTCAGATTATCCTTATCCATGTTATCAAACAGGTCCCTATGGTCTTCGATAATTTGATTGTCAAAATTTTCATGCTGCAGCACCCGGTGCACGAGTTTTTTCAGGTCATGTACATCCTTCTTCATTTCGAAAAGCACCTTATACAAGATGTCCCGTTCAGAAAATCCCTCGTCCTTTTCTTCGCGATTGCGATACAGGGCCGGCATTAAATTACTTTCCTGGGGCAGGTACCTGATCATTGTCTCAGGCGCAATTTCCCTGTCCATTTCCAGAACAGATATCTGCTCTACCAGATTTTTTAACTGGCGAATATTTCCCGGAAACCGGTAACCCAACAAAATGGATCTTGCGCCCTCGCTCAGTTCAACCGGCTTCACTCTGTACTTCTCAGAAAAATCCATCGCAAATTTCCTAAACAACAAGGCAATATCTTCACCTCTTTCTCTCAATGGAGGGACAAAGATCGGCACGTTGCTAATCCTGTAGTAAAGGTCCTCTCTGAACTTGCCCTTTTCCACCGCTTTTAGCAGATTCACATTGGTGGCCGTTACTACCCGCACATCGGTTTTTAAAACTTTTGAAGAGCCTACTTTTATAAATTCTCCATTTTCCAGCACACGCAATAATCTGGCCTGCGTACCAATCGGTAATTCTCCAATCTCATCCAAAAATATGGTGCCGCCGTTAGTTACTTCAAAATAGCCTTTCCGTGCTTCATGCGCACCTGTAAAGGAGCCCTTTTCATGTCCAAACAGTTCGGAGTCGATGGTTCCTTCCGGTATGGCGCCGCAGTTGATGGCTATGAACTGGCCATGCTTTCTCAGGCTCAACTGGTGGATGATTTTCGAAAAAGATTCCTTGCCACTTCCGCTTTCACCAGTTATTAAGACTGTCATATCAGTAGGAGCTACCTGAATAGCTACCTTTATGGCATTGTTAAGCTTATCGGAATTTCCAATTATTCCAAACCTCTGCTTTACACTTAATATTTCGCTATCGTTCAATTGTACCACTTTCTACATTTAAAAAATTTGAAATAGCTTAATCGGTCACAATCTCGCCGAATAAAGTGGCAGGCGTACAATCCGTTATCTCAACCCAGGCATAATTACCGGGATTGATGTTAACTTTCGGAAAAATAACCACCTTATTAGCGCTGTTTCTACCCTGCAAATGGTTCTCAGACCGCTTGGAATGTCCTTCTACCAACACCTTCTGAACTTTCCCTATATCCAGAGTATTTCTTTTTAACGATAACTCCTGTTGTTTAGCAATGATCTCGCTTAACCGCCTCTTTTTGGTTTCAAGCGGAACATCATCAGTCAATTTCTTTGCGGCAAGGGTACCCGGCCTTTCAGAGTAAAAAAACATGTATGAAAAATCGTAGGCTACCAAGTCCATTAAGCTCAGGGTATCGGCATGTTCCTCTTCTGTCTCAGTGCAGAAACCCGCGATCATATCAGAAGAAATTCCACAGTCGTCTCCCAAAATCCGGCGAATAGCGTCTACCCGGTTGAGATACCACTCCCGGGAATAGGTTCGGTTCATTAGCTCCAGAATTCTATTGTTACCACTTTGTGCCGGCAGGTGGATGTATTTACAGATATTCTCATATTTTTTCATGGTATGCAACACCTCATCTGTAATGTCTTTGGGATGTGAAGTAGAAAATCTTACCCGCAAATCAGGACTCACCAGGGCCACCATTTCCAAAAGGTTTGCAAAATTGATAATTTCGCTTACGTTAGACTTTTCAAGCTTTGCTTTGTTGTTTACTTCCGGTGACCATTTGTAAGAATCCACATTCTGCCCCAGTAGGGTCACTTCCCTATATCCCCGACTGAAAAGGTCTTGGGCTTCATTGACTATGGAGTAAGGATCCCTGCTTCTTTCCCGGCCACGGGTAAATGGAACCACACAAAAAGAGCACATGTTATCGCAACCTCTCATGATGGAGATAAAGGCGCTAATTCCGTTAGAATTCAATCTGACGGGACTGATATCCGCATAGGTTTCTTCGCGTGAAAGAAAAGTGTTTACTGCCTTCTGGCCGCCATCTACTTCCCCGATCAGGTTAGGAAGATCTCTGTACGCATCGGGACCCACCACCAGATCTACGATCTTTTCTTCTTCCAGAAGCTTTTCCTTCAGTCGCTCGGCCATACAACCTAACACCCCAATCATCAATCCTGGCTTGGTTCTCTTGATTCCGTTGAACTGCGCAAGTCTGGTTCTTATGGTTTGTTCGGCTTTTTCACGAATGGAGCAGGTGTTTAAAAAGATTACATCGGCTTTTTCCATCGTGTCTGTGGTGTCAAAACCCTGCTCATGCATGATAGACATCACAATTTCACTGTCCGAAAAATTCATGGCGCAACCATAGCTTTCTATGTATAGTTTTCTGCTTTTCCCGGTATTCTTTTCAATTGAAACCCTGGTGTCAGTCGCATTCTCGAGGGCTTTCTCCACAGGGTTAAGTATTTCAATATCCTTAATTATTTCACTCATAAACTATCGCATTATTGCGAAGATTACCTTTCCGGTAAGCCTCTTTTTTCTGATTCTGTCCTGCCCGCAAAGATAAAGAATCTTTAATTTAAATGACATTATGTCAGTAGATTTATTGTCAACACCATCCGAGGCGGTTCAGATAGCAGGAGGTAGGATTAGCTTTTTAAGATTTCGAAAATTGCTGCTGCTTTCAGCAAGACTTCTTCATATTCTTTTTCGGGAATGGAGTCGTAGGTGATGGCACTGCCAACCTGGAATGACAGATTCCCTGCCGATTGATTGTACATGATACTGCGGATCACCACATTGAAGTCAAAATCTCCATCAGGTGTGATATAACCTGCAGCTCCGGAAAACAACCCTCTTTTGCTTTCCTCAAGCGACTCAATAAGCTTCATGGCGCTTACTTTTGGTGCCCCTGTCATACTCCCCATAGGAAAAGCATTTCGGATAATTTCGGTAAAAGAAATGTTGGCTCTGGGTGTCGAGGTGATGGTGGAGACCATCTGATGAATGTTTTGGTAGGAATATATTCCGAATAATTCCTCTACTTTAATGGTTCCCGGCAAGCTACTTTTGGCCAGATCGTTCCTGACAAGGTCTACGATCATCATATTTTCAGCTCTTTCCTTTTCGCTGGTTTGGAGCTGCATTTTTAGTATTTCGTCTTCCTGCTCGCCCTTGCCCCGGCGAATGGTACCCTTTATTGGCTGTGAAATTATTTTATCGCCGGTCTTCTTCAAAAATCTTTCCGGAGAAGCACATATCAAAAATTTGTCGCGGAACTTTTGGAAAGTAGCAAAAGGCATGGGTGAACGGGCATTTAGCTTTTGAAATGCCTGATAGGGGTCGAACTTTGGATTATGACCAAAAAATTCTATGCAGTAATTTAGTTCGTAAACCTCACCGTTAGTGATTTGGTCCTGGATTGCTCTTACGTTCTGAAGATAAGCTTCCTTTGAGACTCTTCGCAGAATCGCAGTCGACAAGTTTCCAGGGGTATCCGTGGGTTCAACAGGGGTATCGTTGATGGCTTTAAATACATCTGTTGGATCATCGAACGAGGAAATTTCAACATGCTCAGCCGCATAAAATATCAGGTGCCGCGGTTGAAAAAAAAATACTGGTTCGAAACCGATAAGGTCAGGGTGTGCACTATTCAGCTTCTCGATTTCATTTTTCAGGTCATAAGTAAAGTTCCCTACGAGCCAGTCTTGAATCTCGTCATGGTGTTTCTGCACATTCTCAAAGCTGTTGCTGTTTTCGCGGGCGGTAACAGTAGAGACTGCATCAACAGCAAGAAAATGGGCAAACGGATCGAAGAGGTAATCCAATCCATTGGGGCAAAAATAGGCGCTGTGATTAAATTGCGAAGCCCAAACAAATGCTTTCGAGCTAAACCGGGCTAAATTTTCCGGATAAAACACCTGCGACTGCCTTCTCGTACTCCTCTTCATAGCGGCAAAAATAGACAATTTTATGAGGGTCGCACGGCGCAGTGTTCCAAAATAGGCAAAAAAAAAGGCTGACCATTGATTTCAACCATGGCCAGCCTTTTAGAATTTATGAGACTTTATTTTGAAGCCTGAATATCAAAACCAAGATTCACTTTATTGTAAATAAATTGATCTCTGGCTTTGTCGGTCACTGCCTCTTCATCGCCATAGGAAACATTCCAATCAGTGCGGTCGATATTGAACTTTGCCCTTGCCGTTACTTCATT
>CAZWQB010000126.1:0-9785 GCA_964636035.1 uncultured Roseivirgaceae bacterium | reverse complement strand
CTGATCACCCTGCCTGCATCATTAATACTGTCTATCCGGTATATGTAAGGGTCAAGATTTCCGGAAACGTTCACATCGAGCCGGTTGTTAAAAAGCTTTGTCCTCGCACGCATCGAAATGTTAGACAGTTTGAAAGAGTCAGCAAGGAAATTATAGCCGGACGAAAAAGAAAAGTTCTCCAGCAAGGGCACCTTTTTGTACTGTTGTTTGGCGGTGTCAGCGGCTTCTTTATCCCTGACTTTCATTTCAAGGTTATTATTTAAAGAAAAACTCATGGAAGCCCGTTCTCCCAGGGCCGGACTTCCATAGGCAAAACCCTGGTACCTTGATAAGAAACGCGTTTTGGTAGGGTCATTCCTGTCCGTGCGGACTTCCTGATAGTATCCATACTTTGGATCTCCAAAATCAGGGCTATAGCCAAAACTCACAGAGGGCGTCATCACGTGCCTGATAGCCTGTATGTTTTTACTTTTGAAATAATACATTCCATACAAGCGCGTATTAATAGAAGCACTTACGTCATAAGTATAAGCAGTTGAAAATTTGTTGGTGGTATCTACCCGAATAGCGTTTTCCTCTTCTATAAATTCGTAATCCAGCTCCTTGAAATAAAACAGCTGATTGAAGTTAAAGCTTGGACTTAAAGTAAAATATTTGAGTAGTTTGGTAGAGGTACTGATCGGAATATTATGCCTGAATCCATTTTGTCCCCGCTTTAACATCTCGGGAAGGTTTTCAATGTTAAATTTCAGCGTGTCCCGCTCACCCTGGTTTGCAGGCGTAAAACCCAATGAACCAGAAGCCTGATTGGTTATTTCGTTCTTTCCATTGAGGGAGTACCCAATACTTAATTTTTGAAGCCAACCGTTCCCGCTTCCTACATTTTCAAAGGGATACTGCCGGTTTATGTTAAAGTTCAATTCAGGAAACAATACCGACACCACGCCCGTCCTTAAGTTTTGGCTATGCCGGGCACTCATGGAAAGGCTAAAAGGCGAATTCGGGAACGTCTGGCTAAAGTTAATACTGGAATTCATCTGAGGCGTTATTTGTTGACTAACATCGCCCAAATAGTTGTTATTCGTGTAAGATGAACTGGAGGCATTTACAGAGGCAGAAAACCTGCTGTTTCTCCGGCTCTGAGGCGTATGGCTCCATTGTATCCGAAAGTCTTTGCTCTCTGTATCTTCTCCCACATTTGCACTGACCCTTTTATTGTAGTGAAAGTTGAAAGAGCCATTATAGGCATATCTTCTTCTGTAGTCTGAAAGTACCTTAAAGCCACTGCCGCCTTTTGTATAAGCTTCTCCGAGTACGGTAAGGTTTATATAATCACTCAAAGCGAAGAAATAACCTCCGTCGCGAAGAAAGAAACCTCTTTGTCTTTCTTCCCCGTAGGTTGGAATAATTACTCCTGAGGTTTTTGTTCTCGGAGAAGGGAATATCCCGAATGGCAGTCCAAGTGGCGTAGGAATATCATTGATTACGAGGTTGAACGGACCTGAAACGATTTTGTCCTTGGGAATCATCTTCAGCTTTTTTGCTGAGATATGAAAATGAGGATGCTCAAGATTACAGGTAGTGTATTTTGCCGAACTAATAAACAGCTCATCTTTTTCGTTCTTTTTGACCCTTTCTCCGTGTATATAACCCTGGTCTTTTTGTGTAACCACGCCTGATATCACCGCTTTGCGGCTCTTAAGGTTATATTCTATGGCCTGGGTTTCATACTCATCGGGGCCGTCTTTAAATACAGGAACACCAATTTTTTTTCCTGTTGAATCGGTGACGCTATTGGCTTTCAGGGTATTGGTGGCCCAGTTAATTTCAATTTCCGCAGCCGCCAAATTAATTGCTCCATACGTGATTTGTGCATCGCCATACAACCTCACAATCTGGTTTTGTACATCTGAAACAATGGAATCTTTGGCCGAATATTTGATTGTGGTCTTAATGTCTCCTTTTGGTTGCACCACCACTGAATCTTTTGGAGCAACCGTAGTGTCGGACTGTAGCGTGTCAACAGCCACCAGTGTATCTTGGGCAGGGGCAGAGATGGAGTCCTGAATGTAAATAGGCAGTTCCTGTGCTGATGAGTCTAAGGTGCTTATGAAAATGAACCCTAACAATAAAAAAGGAAGCTTCTTAAGCAGATTGTCGGAAAAGAAAAGGATTGCCAGGCGTTTTACCAGTATAAAGTTATAAATGAAACAATTGAATAAAGCGTATTTGAAATTATACACCAAGGTTTTCTGTTTAACGGAAAAATTCACAAATTTGTGTAAAGTTATTTCTTTAACTGCTAACAACCGAACCATTGTGCGAAATATTGTACAAAAAACCGTCGTCCTTTTGGGTGCCGCCATTATAATTTTATGTGCTGCATTTAACCCTCTCGGGATGAAAGAATATAAGGTAAAAAAAATAGTAATTGATGCAGGACATGGCGGAAAAGATTCCGGTACCTTGGGTTCCTTCTCGCAGGAAAAAGACGTGGCGCTGGAAATTGCATTGAAACTTGGCGACATTATAAATAAGTATCTGGACGATGTTGAAGTTATCTACACCAGGAACGATGATACTTTTATTGGCCTTGAAAATCGTGCCAGTATTGCAAACAAGAACGGTGCAGATTTATTTATTTCCATTCATTGTAATGCTGTCGGCAACCATGAAGTGTACGGTACCGAGTCGTGGGTGATGGGCCCGCACAAAACTGCCGGAAATCTTGAAGTCGCAAAACGTGAAAATTCCGTGGTGCTCATGGAGGAAAATTATGAGGAGACCTATGGAGGGTTTGACCCGGCCGCGCCAGAATCACATATTCTATTTTCATTATACCAAAACGCCTACATCGGAAATAGCCTTAAATTGGCGCAGAACATCGAAGATCAGTTCAAGAATCGGGTAGGAAGGCACTCAAGAGGTGTAAAGCAGGCAGGGTTTCTGGTTCTTTGGAAAACCTCTATGCCCAGCGTACTGGTTGAAGTGGGTTTTTTAAGCAACAAAAATGAGGAAAAATATTTAAATGATGATTTGAAACAAACCTACATTGCCTCAGGGATATTCAGAGCTTTTCGTGACTATAAGCAGGAAATCGAATCGATGGATTGATTTTTGGGCTGGCTTGACAAACAATCTTGGCGCATGTTCAACTTTTAGTGGTTTTATTATTACTTTTAAACAGAATATTTTAGAATAGAAAACCTAAGGTATTTAAATCAGTTTGAAAGAGAGATTGATTGTTGAAAAGACATAATCTTTAAATATTTATCCAGGCTAAAAAAACAGCAAGTGAAATTTTCGAAAGAGTACAAGGTAGGATTATTGGCAGTAGTTGCTTGTGTAATTTTATATTTTGGTGTCAGGTTCTTAAAAGGCAGCGATTTCTTATCAACCACAAATACGTATTATGCAATTTATGATGAAATAGACGGGCTGACCGTTTCCAATCAGGTGCTAATCAACGGCCTTTCAGTGGGGCGGGTAAGCGATATCTCGATCATGCAAAATAATGGCAACAGGTTATTGGTTGCCATGGATATCGAAAGCGACATCGTGTTGGGAGACTCTACAGTTGCTTTGCTGTTTAACAGTGATTTGCTGGGAAGTAAAGCCATTTCTTTGAACGTAGGCAAAATTTCAACGCCTCTGAACGATGAAGATACACTCATAGGGAGGATAGATGAAGGATTTACTGAGGCCATTCAAAAAACGGCAATGCCGATCATCGATAACATCGATTCCGCCTTCTCCAATATCAATGTTTTGCTAGCCAACTTGAACAGTAATAACGAAGCCATCAATAGTATTTTCGCGAAATTTGATTCAGCAGCCACCGGCCTTCAGGGTCTGGTCAATGAAAACCGCCGCAACCTGACAGGTATATTGAATGACATGAATCAGGTTACAGCTGCCCTTTCTGATACAGAGACCGGCCTTGAGCCATTTTTGGCGAAGATGAACACTATGGCAGACAGCCTGAATGATCTTGAACTGAAACAGACTGTGGCGGAGGCGAACCTGGCTATGGCTAACCTGAGAGCGATTACTGAAAAGATCAATGATGGGAATGGCAGCCTTGGAAAATTAATGAACAATGATTCTTTGTACGACAACTTTAACCAGTCAGCCAGAGATCTTGACAGGTTGTTGATCGATATAAGGGAAAATCCAAATCGTTACATACATTTCTCTGTTTTTGGAAGAAAAGATAAAGGGAGTTCAGAAGATGAACCAAAAGGCTTGAAATAGTTGGGGTTTTTTCTTATTGGGAATTCGGCGAGCTTAAAACAAGTTGTCTATACAGGAATAGCCTTTTGGTGTACCTTGTATAAATTTCTGCCGGAGAATAGATAAAGCAGAGAATAAGGACTAGACGTACCGACCATCCGTTTAGGCTCGTTTCGAATGATAACTGAGAGATTGCTTCCTCAGATTTTTTGACAAAGCTTCCCGTAACTATCTTGTACTCATAGAGCTTTGTTTTGAACATAGGCTTTTTTTATGGATATAGCATTTAACAAAAACGAGGACAGTAACAAACAATTGATTTTTCACCTTAAGAATAAACTTGCTCAGGTTTATCAAGGTGGCGGCCCTTCAAAAATTGAATCTCAGCATAAAAAAGGAAAATTAACCGCCAGGGAAAGAATAAATTATTTACTCGATCCAGGCGCAGCGTCTGTTGAAATTGGTGCACTGGCCGGTGACGGGATGTATGAAGAATACGGCGGTTGCCCTTCGGCTGGTGTGGTGGTGGTGATCGGTTATGTTTCAGGGCGCCAATGCGTGGTAGTTGCCAATGATGCTACTGTAAAAGCCGGCGCCTGGTTTCCCATTACAGCTAAAAAGAACCTGCGCGCACAGGAGATTGCGATGGAAAATCGTTTGCCAATCATCTATCTGGTGGACAGCGCGGGTGTATTTTTACCACTTCAGGATGAGATATTCCCAGATAAGGAACATTTTGGAAGGCAATTTAGGAACAATGCAAAGATGTCTTCAATGGGAATCATTCAAATTGCCGCGATTATGGGCAGTTGTGTGGCAGGTGGCGCTTATTTGCCGATTATGTCTGATGAAGCCATGATTGTTGACAAAACAGGATCTATATTTTTGGCGGGCTCTTATCTCGTCAAAGCCGCAGTGGGTGAAGAAATTGATAACGAGACGCTGGGTGGCGCTACTACCCATTGCGAAATTTCCGGAGTTACAGATAATAAGTTCGAAAACGACGAGGCTTGTCTCGATGCGATCAGAAGGATATTTGATAAAATTGGGGCTTTTGAACAAGCAGGCTTTGATCGCAGCAAAGCAAAGAAACCCCTGACTGATCCGCAGGAAATCTATGGACTGTTACCGCTGGACCGGGTGAAGCCTTACGACACTTTGTCGATTATCAAATGGCTGGTAGATGGTTCTGAATTTGATGAATACAAGGCGCTTTATGGCAAATCAATTGTTTGTGGAACCGCGAGAATTGACGGTTGGGCGGTGGGAATAGTGGCAAATCAACGCAAGATTGTGAAGTCAAAGAAAGGGGAAATGCAAATGGGCGGCGTCATTTATTCTGATTCGGCTGACAAGGCTGCCAGGTTTATTATGAATTGCAATCAGCGGAAAATACCGCTCGTCTTTTTGCAGGATGTGAGTGGCTTTATGGTAGGTAGCCGTGCAGAACATGGCGGAATTATTAAAGATGGCGCCAAAATGGTGAACGCCATGGCCAATTCTGTCGTACCAAAATTTACCATCATTATTGGAAACTCTTATGGAGCAGGTAATTACGCCATGTGTGGAAAGGCTTACGATCCGAGACTGATCTTTGCCTGGCCTACCGCGCAAATTGCTGTGATGAGTGGTGCTGCAGCCGCCAAAACGCTGCTTCAGATCAAAATGGCTACCTTAAAAACTGCCGGGAAAGTCATTACCAAAGAGGAAGAAGAGGAATTGTTGAAAGAAATTACAGACAGGTACAATGAACAACTGAGTCCCTACTATGCGGCTGCAAGGCTCTGGGTAGATGGCATTATTGATCCTAACAAGACCAGGGAGGTAATTTCTATGGGGATAGAAGCGGCCAACCATGCTCCTATTTCCGGAGCATTTAATGTGGGGGTAATACAAACTTAAATATTAATCATGAAGGATAAGGAATTAAAAGCGTTGATCTCGCTTTTGGATGATGAGGATACAGATATATTAAACCATGTAGAACAGAAAATTATTTCCTTGGGTGATACTATTATCCCTTTTTTGGAAAGCGAATGGGAGAACAACTTTAATCCGGTAGTTCAGAAGCGTTTAGAGGACCTAATCCATACGCTCCAGTTTGACAATCTTGTGGAGCGGCTGGCTACGTGGAAAGCTGAAGGCGCAAAAGACCTGCTGGAGGGCATGTGGCTTGTAGCTACCTATCAATATCCGGACCTGGAATTTTCTAAGTTAAAAAAGGAACTGGATCAGATTTATTATGAAGCATGGCTGGAATTTCGGGATGAAGCGCATCCTTTTGACCAGATTAAAATCCTCAACAGTGTTCTTTTTAGCAAACTAAAATTTGGAGCAAATACAAAAAACTTCCATAGTCCGGGAAATTCAATGATAAATGTAGTGCTCGAAAACAGGAAGGGAAACCCGATTACGCTTTGCGTAATTTACCTTTTCGTAGCACAGAAGCTGAAATTGCCGGTATATGGGGTTAATCTTCCTAATCTTTTTATTCTTACGTATAAATCTGAAGAAACCCAGTTTTACATCAATGCCTTCAACAGGGGCCTCATCTTCTCTAAAGAAGATATCGATAACTACATATCCCACCTCAACCTTACACCAATGGATATATTCTATCAACCTTGTGGCAACCTGGATGTAATCAAAAGGGTACTGAGGAATCTGATAGTGTCTTTTGAGAAAATTGGGGATACCATCAAGCTAGACGAACTCAGAAAATTGATTGCTACGATCTCCGATGAAGGAGAACAAGAGCCAGGGCAATAAGGATTTATGCTTTACGAAAAACGCTGTCAAGTAGAGATCTAATGGCCAGGAAAGAGGATCTCCAGCTTCTTTTCCCGGAGCAGAACTCCGCTTTCGTTATGCGGCATACTTGTCTGCTGAAAGATAAGCTGAGAAATCCATTACCAAAGAAAATTTTGGCTCGAAAAGCTTTCGTAGTGCCTTTTTTAGCAAACTCGCACTACTGCTTTTTGATCATACAACCGGTAGGCCTTTCCCATGCTTTGGCTATAGGCTTTCCGGATATAAGATTATCAATGGCATCTTTCAGGTAGGCATTGCTTACATCACCGGGCACTTGCGGATTGTCATCTATAGCCCCGCTGTAAACAATATTAAAAGCGCCAGAAGCAGGCTTCAATAAGTACACTTCAGGTGTTTTAGATGCTCCCAACGAATTTGCAACCTGTTGGTTTTTATCGGCTAAATAAGGAAACTGAAAGCCTTTTTCTTTGGCTTTTTTGGCCATTTCCTCAACGGAATCATCCTTGCTTGCTGTAGGATTATTTGGGTTTATTAAAATAAACTGAATGCCTTTTCCTGAAAATTCAGTGGCAAGCGCCTCAATTCTATCTTCATACAATTTTGAGTATGGACAAAAATTGGACGTGAAAATGATGACAACGCCTTTCTTGTTCTGAAAATTGGAAAGTGAAAGTTGATTATTATCAACAGTATTCAATAGTGAAAAATTGGAAACAGATTTGCCATTCTGAGCCAGGGCAGGCATGCCAGCGACCAAGCTGATGGACAAGATCAATATGGTAGTTAATATTTTCATAATATTAGAATTAAACCCATTTTAATATTCCTGAACCAGCTCCAGACAGAAAATGCAAAGAGCTGAACCAATTACCTGCAACTTCATGAATGGTGAAGTTGTTATTAGTTTTATAAAATTAATTAAAAAAATATTGCAATACATTTTAATTTTTGAGGAAACATTATAGGATGTAATATTAGTGGGGCTTTTACGTTAAATTATATTCTACCTTGAATGCTGCAAAAAGCAATCCAATAAATTCCCTTTTGATGCAGGGAAAATAGTTTTATTTGTGCAATCCTACACTTTTTGAAAATCAATCCGGTAGAAAATAGCAAGAAAATTTTTGGCCAAGGGTCTTCTGGACGCGGTTTCAACAGTCTTTAAATATTGAAACACACTACATAGCCATCCCAAAATATGTATTTTAAGGTAACGTTTTGTTTAAAATCGGGCAAAACAATGGCGCCTTTGATGATCCCTTCATTTTGAACCTTAAATGGTTCTACAAAAAGATGCTCAGAAAAGATTACCTGCCTCCTGCCGTAGATTTTATACAAGGCTTCTTTGGCGCACCAATAGATACAGAGGATATTTTCATCTTTGTCTGGTATACTTAGCTCTTCCTCTGTTAAAAATTTATGGGCAATCCTAAACAGTTTAGGTTGAGGCCTTTCAATGTCGATACCGGCCTGCTGATACTTGTGGATGATTGCGCCTGCCAGCGGATAAGAATGCGACATAGAGATAGCTTCAGGATGCACATTAAGAAAGGGCTTTCCGCAATCATCTTTAAAAATCCCATGAAAAGCCTGGTTTCTTTGTTCTACAATTTTCCGCAATACCAGCCTGCCGGCGACGTATTCCATCCTTTTATTGGGATGTCTGATCTGGTCGTATTCGGCTTTTTCTGTGGATGTGAGGTTGGCCAGTGACAGCAGCTCATCCTCTGACTCCGTGATCTTCCAAATAGCCCATGAATAATTCGAACTGTTTTCCTCTTTTACTACCGGCATCAGTTTGTCTTTCTTTAACGCTCAAAACTAATTAAATTTTTGCCATAATTGGTATTTCAATGGCGTAGATGCAACGCTACCATGCGAACATTGTGTAGGCTGGCTGGGGTGATTCTTAATTTCCTGCTGCCCCATGGTTTTATTTTCAAAATGATTTATCTTTAAAAACAATATTTAGACTATTATTCAATGAACGGCTTCCTGAAATTAAAATTATGCTTTCTTTTTTTATCCCTCACGCTTCTTGTTTCGTCATGCAAAGAAGATGACGGTGCTAAAATCAGTGACGGTTCTAACAATGCTATAAACACCTGGGTGTATGAGGTGATGGACCAAGTGTATTACTGGACAGATCAAATGCCCTCGAATGTCAATAAAGAACAATCGCCGGAAGCTTTTCTCGAGGACTTGAAACATAGGGACGACCGGTTTTCTATCATCGTTCCGGACTATCAGGAACTGATAAACTCTTTGCAGGGTGTACATGAAGAGGCGGGCTATGAATTCAGTTTTTTCTACGTGGAGGAAGGAAGCGATGCAGTAGTAGGAATCGTCTCTTATGTTAAGGAAAGATCGCCGGCAGGTCTGGCTGGGTTGAAGAGAGGGGACGTCTTCTCTCACGTGAATGGTACAGCGCTCACCAAATGGAATGCGAATACGCTGTATGAAGCACTGTTTTCAGGCCATAGCTTGTCTTTTTCCAGATTTGTAGATGGCGTTGGTTATACACCCCAAGCTGAAATTACCCTAAGTGTAACTGAGATTCAGGAAAACCCAAATTATTTAGATACGATTTATACCATCCAGGGGCGTAAAATAGGTTATTATGTTTATAATTTTTTCGCCGAAGGTGTGTCTGATAATAATGTATACGACCAGGAAATGGACGCCATTTTTGCCAATTTTCAGAGTCAGGGTATTACAGACCTTGTACTAGATCTGCGGTACAATAGTGGTGGCGCTATCTCGTCATCGCTGAACCTGGC
>CAZWQB010000125.1:3394-10016 GCA_964636035.1 uncultured Roseivirgaceae bacterium | reverse complement strand
GTGGAACGGGTAAGGAACTCGATAAAGTCAGCATCGAGGTCAATTTGGGTTTCGAGTAATAGTAACCAAATTTGCAGCGCGCTGCTGTTGCTTGTAAAAGTCTTGAGTTTTCTAACAGTTTCAGCAAACGACTTCAAATCACTATGGCGCAGGGTAAAGAGAATGTCGTTTTTGAAGATAAATGAGACCTGCTTTGTGGTGTAAGAAGTGGCTTGCTTCACCAGAAATGCGCTGTTGGCTTCAAAGCCGCTGCTATCTTCAAAAAACCGGGAACTGCTCTCAATTTCCGCAGCCTCCTGGGGTGTAAAAAATTCTATCCCAAAATGCTTCTCCACCTTTTTTTGCTCCTCGGGCGAAGGCTCCTGCAGATCTATCCAAACTGTTTCACCGGGCACCTCTGTTTCCAAATCTGAAGGGTTTTTATCCCAATATAACTCGTTATTTTTCGTGTAAAAGCATCTGATCATGATGGAAAAGTAATATGAAAAATCCTGGAATTGCAGACAAATTTACATTACTTCATCATAATGCAAATATTTTTGGAAGTTCTATCGAAGGTGAAAGGCGAAGTATTTGATGCTTTTACAAAATTAAGCGCATCATCAGAAGCTCCGGCAGGCCGCTGAGTTTTGATCAACCGTGTTATTTATCTGAAATAAACACTTTTGGAATACGGATCGAAAAAAATTGAATTGCTAATCCGTCTAAAACTCATATACGTGTTTAGAAGGATCGCCTGTGATTTTTTGACAGTTACAGTTTCCACCCCACTCATGCGAGCCATCTGCAAAATACTCACACTTCCAAATAGGGACTTCATGCTTTATTCTGTCGATAATGTACCGGTTGGCTTCATAGGCTTCTTTGCGATGGGGTGTGGCCGTAATCACCACAACCGCCGACTCTCCCGTGGAAACTTTGCCGGTTCTGTGTTGTGCTACGGCAATATGAAGCGGCCATCTTTTTCTGGCATCGGCGATAATCTCCTGCATCATTTTAGCAGCCAAAGTTGGTTGGGCCTCGTATTCCAGGTGGGTAACTTCTTTTTCACTACTGCTGTCTCGCACTTCGCCGCTAAACAAAACCACTGCCCCACAGTTGGGATGATGTGATCTGGACAGCAGGCCTACAATGTTGAGGGGCTCATCTGAGAGATATGAAAAATTATCCTCCGCTGCTGGGAGGGATGACGAAAACTGTGTCATGTGCATTTAATTTATGGTCACCGGAAACAAATTCATCGGACACAGCAAATCTACACCGGTTCAGTAACTGTTCCGCCTGGGGCGCCATTTGTTTTAACTGGGTTTTTAATGCAGAAATATCAACGATCGGACCTGTTAATTCGAAGTCCTTCTCGTAATAATCCTTCAAAGATGCATACACCTGAACTCTCATAATTCTGTTTATTTCAATATGCTACCAAACATCCTATCCTCCGATTTCAAGCATACTTAATTCGCTGCCGGTAAATTTTGCCTGCTGCTTTTGCCTCATCGCCAACTGAAGTTTGCCCTGAAGTATTTCGGCATCTGAAACCTCTTTAATGGATATGGGGGTATTGCTGCTCAAACATCCGAAAATATTGCCTTGTGAATCCAACCTTAGGCGGTCACAATCTCTGCAGAAAGGCTCACTTTCATTAGCGATGATCCCAAATATATTGCCTCCGTTTGTTTGCCAGTAGTTTGCTGTAGAGGATACTTTTCGTGTTAGTTTTACAAATTCATATTGAGTCGCAATTTGCTGAAGCAGCTCTTCCTGTTTATATAAATAGTCCTGCGCTTTATGATGCAGGTGTCCCATGGCCATTACTTCCAGAAATCGGATGGTCAGGCCTCTCTCAAAAGCATAACTTAGCAGTGGGAAAATCTGATTGTCATTAAGCCCCTTCATGATCACGGAATTAATTTTTACCTTGATCCCCTGCCGAATTGCCTCGTCAATACCGTTGAGTACTTTATGTACGGCTTTTCTTTTACTGATTTTAAAGAACATTTCCTCATCAACGGCATCCAGGGAAATGTTGGCAGATTTAAGTCCGGCAGCGCGTAACCGGGCAGCCATTCTACTCAATAAAAAGCCATTGGTGGTGATGCTAACGTCTTCAATCCCCAGCTTGTTGATGCCTTCTACAATAGGAATAAGATCATGGTAAAGCAAGGGTTCTCCACCTGTCAGCCGGATAGATTCTATATTTAGTTGTTGATACAGTTGCTCAACTTTAGAAAGCAATTGATTTACAGGGTATTTGCTCCTGGCCGGGATCGCTTCAGCAGCGTCTTCACTGCCGGTTGTACAATATACGCAGCCCAGATTACAGCTATTAATCAAGCTAATGCGTAACTTTTTAAATTTCCGGCCATTTACGTCTTCCAGCGCTACCATTTTCTCTAATCTCTGGTTTAGAATTGCTTTCTTGGAGCTGATAATAACAAATATACACAATCTTGATTCACAATTGCATAATAATGCTGAATTAGAAAAATATTAAAGCTCCTGGCAATTTCTGCCTCAAAATTTCACCATGTTTTCAAAAATAATACCGATCTCGAAAGATTACCGTTTTAAAAAACCACTTATCAGCGCAAAGTATAGCGATCTGGTTGTGTTGGGCTCAACGAGAATTCAGCCAAAGGGAATGAATTCTATGAAATCGCCTTCGTTCAGTTGATTAATTTCAGCGGGTTGGATGGCAATTCCGTCTGCAAACAAGCCAGCACGGATGTCACCGGATCCGTTAAAAAGGATAGGTCGGATACCATGTTCAGGAAAAGTGGAGACTTGCACCGGAAAAAACTCTGTCAGCTTGTGTTTCTTGTACCTGGTTGTAGTGATTGGAAACTTGAAGGTAGATTTCTTCTCTCTAAACAGCAATTGGTGTAAATAGCTTTCCACAAAAAGTTTAAAGGTTACCAAACAAGAAAAGGGGTTGCCTGGCAATGCAAAAACAATCCCACCTGTAGGCAACTTGCCGCACCAAATGGGTTTGCCAGGTCTTATCGCTACTTTATAAAAGAGCTGTTCAACACCCAGGTCTTTCAAAATCTCCGGAACAAAATCTGCATCTCCTGCCGAAACGCCGCCCGAGAGAATCACAATATCATGTTGGATGGCTTCCCCAAGAGATTTGCGGATAATTTCCTTCTTATCAGCTAAATGTTGTATAATAGCAGGCGAAATGTCCCATTTTTGAAGCATGGCCAGCAGCAGGTGCTGATTGCTATTCCTGATCTGAACTGGCGAAACCGGGTCTCCTGCATTTACCACTTCGTCTCCTGTTGTAAAAACAGCAACCTCAAGCATTTTTTTTACTCTTACTACTGCGTGCCCGGTTGTAGCCAAAGCACTGACCACGGAGGGGGAGCAGGATACGGGTGCTTTTATGATAACTTCGCCTTTTCTTGTATCCTCGCCCTGTCTTGCAATATTTTGAAAAGCTCGTATCTCATCAGAAAGGATATTTACCATGCCTGCCTCTTCGACTGTATCTTCTCTCCGCACCACGCAATTAGCAGACAGGGGAACGGCAGCACCAGTCATAATTTTATAGCACTCACCCTTTTCTAGAGCTTTTGTCGCGATCTGACCTGCGAAAACTACTTCTGCAATGTGAAAGCTTCTGATCCCCTCCTGCCAATCGGATAAATTAAAGGCAAAACCATCCATAGCAGAACGATTGAATGGAGGGTAATCTCTGTCAGCAACAACATCAGACGCCAGGATCCGCCCCGGCGCCTGCTCAAGCGGAACTTTTTCTTCTTTTAATGATAGGATCGATTGCGCCTCGGCTGAAGACCTGATAGTAGCTATTGCCTCTTCAAAACTTGTCATTTTGCGTTATTTTCAATGTCCTCCACCCTTCATCATCTTGCGGGCATGAAAAACGGCGGGTAAAATTGCTTCTAAGGATTCTCGTACACCGTTTGTACTTCCTGGCAATGTAATGATCAAAGTTTCTGCAATAGAACCTGCCACTGCTCTGCTCATCATCGCCAAAGGAGTTCGCATTTGTCCAAAACTACGCATAGCCTCTGTAATGCCATCTGCATCCCGCTCCAGGATTTCACTCACAGCGGCCACCGTGTTATCTCTCGGGCCTAACCCGGTACCTCCGGTAGTGAAGATGAAATGCATATCTTCGGCCACCCATTTCCTGATTTGCTCCTGAATGAGGATTTTGTCATCCGGAACAATGTGATAATGTTGAACAGAGGCATTCACCTGCTCCAGCATCTCAATTATTTTTTTTCCGCTATTGTCTTCACGCTTTCCTGCTGCTGTTGAATCTGAACAGACCAACACAGCACATTTCGGAGAAGTGGAAAAGAATTTCTTTCGGTCGCTTTTGCCACCCTTCTTTTCCAGTAATTTTATATGGCCAATCTCAAGCGCCTTATCTACGGGCTTCAGCATGTCGTAAATTTCCAGTGCTGCCACTGAGACGGCCGTGAGCATTTCCATTTCAATGCCTGTTCTGCCGATTGATTTGGCACTTCCACTAATAACAAGGCCACTTTTTTCAAATATAGGCTTATCAAACCAGCTTCCATGTGTGGCTTCATCCAGGTATTCAATCTTTATATCCATGCCGTCTATCGCCACCGGATGGCAGTGGGGTAGCAACTGAGGCGTTAACTTCGCACCAATAAAGCCGGCAGCTTTGGCTACATCAAATAAATTACCTTTTGGCAGTGTTTCCGCTTTTATCTGTTGTATTGTTTCTTCAGAGCAGAAAACCACCCCCATGGCCGTAGCGGTTCGTAGTGTAATCTGCTTATGGGTAATATCTTGCATACTTTAAAATTTAAGACCAAGCGCGCCTAGGCGGAAATCGATTTATTAAAAATACTTTCCTTCAGCTCCTTTATTACAATAGACTCCCCTACACTGATAATGCCCCTGCCCTCATGCACCAGATTTTGGCCAAAGTAAATTTTATTGTTCATTCGGCGGTATTTGGCGAGTGTCTTCAGCGGTTCCTTGCCCGAGCTGGCGTTATCCTGATTGATGGTAGTTAAGTTGCACCGGGATGATAACTTGATCCCGTAAAAGTTGATTTCATTGATGGTAAAATGCGCAAGGGTGTCTTCAATGTGTGGTTCGCCACCAGAAAATACAATGTTGGGCCTGAATCTGTTCATCGGGAGAGGCTCCTCCATGCGCCTGTTCAGTTCTTCCAGGGATTTCTCTCCGATCATTAAGAACGGGTAGCTATCAGAGAACGAGTTAATTTCCTGGTTATCCCGATGAGGTGTGCTCACCAGGCGCTCTGTTTCATCAGGCATAAATACCAATCTGCAGGCTATTCCCAATTTATCGGAAAACCATTGATCAAAGGTGCTATTAAGGTGAATGGCTTCGCAGGTGTCGTCCCAGATCTGCACCGAAATTTTTGCATTCGCATCTACTTGGAAGGGAATGAAAAGAATGTCTTCAGGGCTTGCTACATGAAAAACCTGAAGTCCTTCTTTTATAATATTTACCCGAAGGAGTGCGAGCTGTGCCACTGTCCTTTGACTAATAAAGCGACCCGTTTCATCAACAAGCATCCAGCGCCGGTCGTATTTAAATCCCCGATCAGTTACTTCAGCAGCATTTATAGAAACCCCGCCGAGTGATTTTATAGGATAGATATATAAATGGCTAACTTTCATTGAGCGAAATTAAGATTTTAAGCAACAAAGATTAAGGTAAGTTGAATAAAATTACAAGGTGCTAATTTAGAGGGTAAAATTTTCAAAAGTTTTTTAAAGTAAAAGTTTTCGCAATAAATTATACGAACGGTTTATTTTTATCTATTCTTCTGAAAAAATTGTAATTCATAAAATGTTAGATTTCTTTTGTAGGAAAACTTAAAAATTGGCAGCAGAATTATACGTAATAGGAGCCGGACCAGGTGACCCGGAATTGATAACCGTAAAGGCATCGCGGATTTTACAAAATGCCAAAGTGGTGTTGTACGACAATCTGGCAAACAAGGAGTTGCTTGCGCTGACGCCTGCAAATTGCGAGAATATTTATGTAGGCAAACATCCCTATGGCTCGTACACCCCACAGGAGCGAATTCTCGAATTGATCAAAGAATACGCAGACAAGTATGGGCAGGTAATTCGCTTAAAAGGGGGTGACCCATTCATTTTCGGCCGCGGCTTTGAGGAAATTATGTTCGCAAGGGAACAAGGAATGAAAACCCACTATATCCCTGGAATAACGAGCATGCAAGCAGTGGGATTTGAAGATATTCCACTTACACACAGGGCCTTGAGTGAAGGAATATGGGTGGTGACGGGAACAAAAAAAGATGGTTTTCTATCTGATGATCTGGAACTGGCGCTCCAAAGCAAAGCCACGGTGGTAATATACATGGGTATGAAGAAAATCCACGATATTGCTGCTGCTTATGTGAAAACAGGGAATGGCGACATGCCTGCGGCCATAGTACAACACGCCTCCCTGCCCCATAGGAAGGTTGCTTTCGGAAAAGCCGCAGATTTGCCCCAAATTGCAGAAGCCAATCAACTTACCCACCCGGCTATTATCATAATAGGCAAGGTAGTTTCGGTTGGGAAAGCTTAAGAGAAGTTAAAAGTTCAAGGTTAAAGGTTCAGAGTTTCGGGTT
>CAZWQB010000125.1:0-3294 GCA_964636035.1 uncultured Roseivirgaceae bacterium | reverse complement strand
AAAATAAGAAAAACCTCTTTTGAGTTTACAGGTTGATAATAAATGACATTTAATTATCCTCCTGTTTTAAATAATAAAGACGGCTTTGTAAGAAAGGTGGGTTTTGAAATTGAATTTGCCGAAGTGAGTCTCGACCGGGTCGCTAATACAATAGTTGGACTGTATGGTGGCTCCATACAACCACTTAATAAATTCTATCTCCGGGTAGAAGATACTTCGCTGGGTAATTTTACCTTACAAATGGATGCCCGGGTACTTACTGAAAAGGCTTACGAAAAAATATGGAACAAAGCAGGTTTGAGGGAGGAGGAATTAACACCCCGGCGCAGGAATCTCAATAAAAACCTTGAGAATACGCTGGACTCAATCGCATCAACCTTAGTTCCCTATGAAATTGGTACGCCACCGGTACCGATTAACGAATTATCAAAACTGGAGCCTCTGCGATACGCACTCTATCAGATGAAAGCAAAAGGAACCTCATCTTCCTTTTTGTATGCTTTTGCTACGCACATCAATCCGGAGCTTCCGGTATGTAATACGGAAACGATCCTTAATTATACCCGCGCCTTCCTGCTGCTATACCATTGGTTAAGAGAGAAAACAGCAGTGAATATTACCAGAAAGCTTACCGCCTTTATTAACCCCTTTCCGGATGAATATATAATAAGGGTCCTGGATCCGAGTTATAAGCCCAATTTTGAAAAATTTGCGGACGACTACTATTTCTATAATCCTGACCGTAACAGGCCCCTGGACCTGTATCCTGTGTTGGCGTTCATTAATAAGTCTGTAGTGGATTCCTTCGAAGATTTAGGGAAAGTAAGTGCACGACCTACACTTCACTACCGCGTGCCAAACAGTTTGATTGACGAGCCGAACTGGTCATTGGCAAAGGAGTGGAATTTGTGGGTAAATGTAGAGGTGCTGGCCAATGCACCTGAAGACATTGAGCGGCTGAGCATGACGTACCTGACACTAAAGGATGAAACTACCATTAGATTTAAAAAGAAGTGGATTGAACTAGTAAACCAATGGATAAATGGCACAAGCTCGTAGACCGAAAATAGGCGTTACAGGCCCCGATAAAGGAGGTTTTGCGGCCTGGGCCTTCACAAGTATATCGATTTGGATAGCCGGTGGAAAAGCTGTAAGGATTACTCCCTCCAATCCCAGGGACATTGAGGGATTGCAGGGATTGATTATAGGTGGAGGGGCGGATGTTAATCCTCAAACTTATCAGCAGGAGAATTTTTTCGAAAGCTATCTTGATGAAACCATCAATAACAAAAGGAGAAGTTTCGGAAGTAAGATAGCAAGTTTCCTGAAGTTTCTCATCTATCCGGTGATTTTTCTGGTCAGGAAAGTATTTAGCCGCAAGCAAGGTCTTTTAGACAAGGACAGAGACGAACTGGAGTTTAATTTGGTAGATCAGGCGGTAAAAGCCGAAATTCCTCTATTGGGTATATGTCGCGGAGCCCAGCTAATCAATGTTTATTTTAAAGGAGATCTGTACGACGATATATCTTCATTCTATCAGGAAGAACCCAATCGGGCCAGTATTTTTCCTGTTAAAAAGGTGTTTTTAAAAGCAAGAAGTAAACTGGCAAGGTATGTAGAAATGGATGAATTGTATGTGAATGCACTCCATCGCCAGGCAGTGAAAAATGTGGGTGAAGGCATTCAAGTTGTTGCGCAGGAACCCAATGGTGTGGTGCAGGCTATAGAATCATTCCGAGAAAATTTCATCATTGGTGTACAATGGCATCCCGAATACCTACTGACCAGGGCGAGTCATCGCAGAATTTTTAAAGCACTTGTAGAACGGGCAAAAATCCCCTACACTTCACATACCGAATTGGAGCTCCCATCCATCTCAATCTAGGTACTGTAAATAAAAAAGAGCGAAATAAATGAATATTCCGCTCTTTCTACTTGTTTTACTTATATGTAGTTATTTGAAAATAACTTCTAATTCTACCCTGCGGTTTGCTTTTTTACCTTCTTTAGTCGCATTGTCAGCCACTGGATGATCGGGGCCCATGCCTTCTACAATAAACCTGTCTGCTTCTACGCCCTGGGCTATGATAAAGTCTGCCACTGCCTGAGCTCTTTCTTTTGATAGTTTCAAATTGGTGGCTCTTTGCCCTACATTATCAGTATGGCCGACAATGTGTAGCTTCCAATCTGGTTTTAATTTTAACAAGTTAGCAAGCTCCACAAGTGAAGTATAAGAAGATAAGGTGATTTTTGCCTTACCTGATTCAAACTCCAGATTGGTGAAGGCTGTGTTTAAAATTTCCTGCTCTTCTTCCTTTATTTCCGGGCAACCGTTGTTTTCCGGAACACCAGGAATCAAAACGCACTCATCATCTCTGTCTATTACACCATCTCCATCAGAGTCTGTATATGGACATCCCTGGTTTTCTAATGGACCTGCTACCTCGGGGCATTTGTCTTCATTGTCAAAAATGCCGTCGCCATCCGTATCAGGACATCCCTGCTTTGCTACGGATCCGGCGAGGTTTGGACATAGATCCTCGCTATCAATAATTCCATCGCCGTCTGCATCAGGACAACCGTTATGTGCTGGCAAACCAGCTACATCCGGACAAGCATCTTCACTGTCTATGATGCCGTCACCATCGGAATCCGGGCATCCGTTAAATGCCGCGAGACCTGCAACATCCGGGCAGTTATCTTCTTTGTCTATGATCCCGTCTCCATCTGTGTCAGGACATCCATTAAATTCAACCATACCCGGTACATCTACGCAGGCGTCTTCGCTATCCTGAACGCCATCTCCATCGGTATCCGGACAGCCCTTGAATTCCCAAACGCCGGGCACCTTTTTACAAACATCCCTTCTGTTGGAAACACCGTCTTTATCCTTGTCTTTGGTTCGGTGAAAAGGCAGGCCAAATCGCAGAGCAAAATGGAAATCAAAACTTTTCACATCTTTTCCGAAAACCCCGTTGCTAAGGGCATTTCTCGATCCTATCACCAGGTTGGCTATTCTCAGGGAAACGCCGGAGCTCAAGTTGTCGAATTTATCATAAGAAACAGGTAAAGCCAATCCGAAGGTTTTACCTTCAATTCTTGGAGTCAGAGAGAATGTGCTGATGTATCTGCTCTTTTCTCTATCCGATGCGCCACCCCTAAAACCAAACTGTGAAGTTAAATTCAGATAAAATCCACCAGCTACATTGTAGTCAATTTCGCCCAGTAGTCGGGTGGGTAATCCCATCTTATAGGTCCCTCCTCTTTGAAAGTTAAAAAGATCTTCAAAAATTT
>CAZWQB010000124.1:0-10112 GCA_964636035.1 uncultured Roseivirgaceae bacterium | reverse complement strand
CCATCAACAATATCCAGCGGAGGTTGAAAATCATGCACTTTTTGCTTAAAGCTGGCGAGTTGTGCAGGATCTTCATCGGTTACCCAGCCTGTGTCCACCGCATTCATGAAGATGCCATCTTTTGCAAAATCGCTGGCGGAGGTATGCGTCATCATGTTGAGCGCAGCTTTGGCCATATTCGTGTGGGGGTGACGGTCTTCTTTTTTGAAGCGGTGAAATTTGCCTTCCATGGCCGTTACGTTCACAATGTGTTTTCGCCCTGTGTAGTCTCTGCGCATAAGCGATACCAGGCGGTTCACCAAGACAAAAGGCGCAATGGCATTCACCAACTGTACCTCCAGCATTTCAGGCGTCTGGATTTCCCCAAGGCGCAGCCTCCAGCTATTTGTTGTTCTTAAGTCTACTTGTTGCAAATCTGCATCCAGCTTGCCCTGAGGGAAAACCTCTTCGGAAACCAGGGAATTGTCGTAGCTATAAGGAATTTGAGAGAGTTGTGCAGACGCTCTCAAACCAACACCAGGTCCCTGACCATGCCAGGTTACAGGCAATGCTGCTTCGCCGGAAAGGGCTTTTTGGTTGCTAAAACTGTTCAGGTGCTGCTTGCAAGCTTCATGATTTTGAAGCAATGCCTGTGCTTCCGAAGGCAGTTGAGACAAACCGAGTTTTTCATTGGGCATCAGATGGGCATAAAAACCCGGAGGTCGCCGAACAGTTTGTGCGGCATTGTTGAGGAGCAGATCCAGTCGATCGTAGTGCTGCTCAATATAGCTGGCAAAGATTTCTACGCTGGGGGTATGTCGCAGGTCGAGCCCGTGAATTTGCAGTCTGTCTCCCCATTCTGAAAAATCTTCTTCTTTGGAAAACCTCAATGCCGCATCTACAGGAAAACGGGTGGTAGCGATCACCCTGGCACCCGCTCGCAGCATCATCAGCGTTGCATGGTACCCGATTTTGAGCCTGGCGCCGGTGATAAGGGCAACCTGTCCCTCCAAAGAAGCAGTTTGAAAGCGCTTCTGATAGTTGAAATCGCCACATTCCGGACACATCGCGTCATAGAAAAAATGGAGTTGCGTGTATTCTGCTTTGCAGATATAGCAATTCCGGGGCGAGTTTAATGTTTGGGTATTCTTTACGGAAGAGAACTCGGCGAGTAGAATCTGCTTAGGAGCTTTAAAAACTGCGTCGACACGGGCCGTTCTAATCCCTGTATCTGCTCTTGCACTTCGGTCCTGCTGTTTTACTTCATGTTTTTTTGCTTTTCGGGCATATTTTTGCCGCTTCCTGTCAATCTCTCTATTAGGCCTCGAAAGTTTGCCAGCAGCGGTTAAAAGTGCTATTCGTTGCTCCTCCTCCAATTGTACAAAATCTTCCGGTTGCTCTGTAAGTCTCTCCAACAGCGCTATGCATCTGCTAATTTCCTCCGTGGAAAGGCTATCTTTTATTTTTTGTTCCTCCATTAAAAGCAAATTCAATTTATCCGCGAATATAACCAATCCGTGGGGATATTAATTCGAATGTAATCAGGTAAAGATTTTAAACGCGAAGCCTATTCTAAAAAAGTATATATTTAGTATTACGAGAGGAAGGATTTGGAGAAGGGCATAACGATAAAAGTATCTTTAAGACCCATGAAAAAACGTGTTACCTATAGCAAATATTCCTTCCTGATACTTCGGGTGTTGATGGGCGTCATCTTTATCACGCATGGGCTTGCCAGAAATACTACTGGTCTATCCCCGATTTTGGTAGCTTTCTGAATGCTCAAGGACTTTATATAGGTATGACAATTGCTTGGATAATCACTGTTGGAGAGATCATTAGCGGCATTTGTTTAGCGATAGGGTACAAGGTACGCTATTGTGTGGTGTTTCATGCAATAGTTATTGTATCCGGAATCTTTCTTGTTCATATCACAAATGGTTGGTTTGTTGTGGGGCATGGATCCGGGGGAGTTGAGTACAGTTTACTTATTTTAGCAGTTTTACTTTTAATTGACAGTAGACCAGTTAATTATCGGCAATATTGATCAATTTGAGACCTAGTCTACCTTTATGATCTTTGATTTTTCGGAGACCCCGTTTTCATTAAATGCCTGAATGCTAAAATAATAGGTTTGGTCGGCCGTGAGACTTTTTAAATCCAGTTCATTGGCCTCGTACACAAGCCAGGAGTTGTATAGTTTATCAGGCGCAATTCCCCAAAGTACATTGTACCCCTGGCAATTTTGCTGTTCCTCCCAGGTTAGCATAGCATCCCTTCGATCCTCTGCGCGGTCAACAGTAAACCCTTTTACCTTAGCAGGCAATTTCCCTGATCCGATACCAAAGACCCGTAAATCTGATATGGAAAGATTTTGCGTCGGCGCGTGTATATGATTGTATCGTACGTACCGAACCGATTGCGGTGTAGCCAGTTCCACATAGTCGTTGGGTACATCTTTGTAGTTGTTTTCTCTGTCCACCAGCCTGATCCAGTTTTTTCCATCAAGGGAACCTTCAATAGTGTAGCGGTGATACAAGCCCGGAATTTTGCCGTATAAGTCCGACTGATAATCGTTATAATTAACCTGAATTGCATGGACTTTCGCTGGCTTCAAGAGGTCTATTTCCACCCACTGCTGATCGTTATTTTTCGCTGCTACCCAAAAAGATTTTACCTTTTCATCAACAAGGTTTTCTGGCCCGAAATTATCTAAGGCTGAGGAGGTTCTTACGGGTTTTTTATGAGATAGTAACATCCATCCTGTGAATTGTCCAGCTTTTCCGGGGACGGCAGGTGCGAAATGAGGATAATCTCCGAAGGAAGTATTGGAGTACATCAAACCATCCTCGTCGAAATAAGCGGGATACATGGTGATGCGTCTTTCCCAGCCAATGTTTACATTGACAGCCATAGACCCGAAATGCCAATATTGCTTCTGTGGGCCTAATACAGTGCTTCCATGGCCGGCTCCGTTTGCAAATCCGCCGGGCTTGTAAAAAACAGGATTGTTCGGCGCGTATGTATAAGGACCTAAAGGGGAGTCTCCCATATAGACGCCGTCGGCATACACGTTAAATTCAGTGCCCGGGGCAGCATATTGTAAATAATATTTTTCGTTATGCTTCGTCATCCAGGGGCCTTCTATATATCCGCCCAATGTTGTGTCAGCATGGTTTTCGCCGAATCTTTCCCAACCATGCTTTTCTTCGTCCAGGTTAAACAGCTCGAACGTCTCGTCCGAGGGTTGAAAATTCCTTTTCATGTCCAATTTTTTCGCTCTGATCGGGTATTTGTTAGATGAGCCCCAAAATACATAAGCCTCATCATTATCATCAATAAACAATGCCGGATCCTGCAGGTCCGTTAGTATAGCGGGTACCGCTTGCCAATCACCTTTTTTTGGATCGTCAGTATAAAGAACGCTCATCGCTCCTGATGGATCTCCTGCCACGTAAAGCACAGAATCTTTAAAGTTAAAAGCGGCTGGTGCGTTTGATCCCTGAAAATACCATTTTTCCGGATAGATAAAATTCCAGTTGAGCAAATCTGTTGAATGCCAGTAACCAAGCGACCGCGTCACAAACATATAATACTCCCCTCTAAATTCCACTACCGCAGGATCTGCGCCCGACCTGTAAGATATTCCCTTGTAGGCATCATAGATCATATAGGTGTAATCAATATTGATAGGATTGCAATAGGTATTCATTTGCGTGTCCTGACTAAATGCTTTCGACGATATAAATGTCAGAAAGAGAAGAAGAGAAAAATAAACGCCTCTGTTGATACTCATGGATTGATGTTTAACGTGCCTAAGGTGGTAATTCATAAGGAGGAAAAATGTTCTGAATTTAAATCTTAAATCATGAAGTGATTTTGGTAAATGCTTCTAAGTCACGGGTTTGTTATGGGTTTTTTAGACTATTTTAGCAGAGGCAGCGAGTGTAATTTTAAGCCCCTCTGCATTTTGAGAAGGAATCGACCGGTTCAGCAAAAAATAGTAATTCGTGGTTATACAATTATTTAAACATATTAAACAATTAAAAGTAATAGTAAAAACAGTGGCAGCTGACGTTTTTTCAGGTGCTGTTACCTTTGATTTAGTAATCGATTTAGAATTTGTTATTCATGTGCAAAAGAAAATTGCACAGTTTGGTTCTCTGCTTTCTATTGGGATTTTTAATGTTATTGTTCTGGAAAAAAGCTTTTTAAAGTGACGTTAAAATAATTCTCAAGATGATTATTACATTCAAAAAAATATGTTGATATCAATCCATTTTTTAGTTTAGTACCAAATAGATTTTTACGTTTCTCTGCGCGTCGGGCGATTTCGAATAGACTAATCTACAGACAGTTGATAGAAAATGCTATCGAAAGTCAGGCGGCGAAACCCATGTACATTCAACAATCAACAATTAAATTCAACAATTAAACCTCTATTCTATGATCAGAAAATTTTTACAAAAGATAGCTCAGAGCAGGAGACGAATCCTGGGCCTGCTGTTTTTGTTAGCGCTGAGCAATGGACTCTTTGGTCAGGTTACGATAACTGGAACAGTTACAGCTGACGCCGATAAATCTGCGCTTCCAGGGGTGAATGTGGTTATTCAGGGAACCTCGCAGGGCACCGTAACTGACATCGACGGCAATTATACTGTGGAAGCTCCCGAAGATGCCATACTGTCGTTTTCTTTTATTGGTTACATAACAGAAGAGGTGCCTGTAAATGGAAGATCAGTAGTTGATGTTTCATTGATTGAGGACATTACCTCCCTGGATGAGGTAGTGGTGGTGGGTTATGGTACGCAGCGGGAAAGGGATCTTACATCTGCCATCAGTACAATTCGTTCAGAAGAGATCACTCGCACACCCACTAGTCAGGCGATGCAATCATTGCAAGGTAAAGTAGCCGGTGTTCAGATTGTAAGTAGCGGTGAACCCGGAAGAGGACCCACGGTTCGCGTACGAGGGGTTGGGTCACTTGTAGGGGAGTCCGATCCGTTATACGTAGTCGACGGGATGTTTTTTGAAGACATTGATTGGTTAAACCCTTCGGACATTTCCACAATGTCCGTTCTAAAAGATGCTTCTGCTGCCGCTATCTATGGTGTGCGGGCGGCCAATGGGGTAGTGCTGATAGAGACAAAAGGAGGCTCTTACAATCAGGAAACAGAAATAGTGTATGACGGCTACTATGGTGTTCAGGTACCACATAATGTGTTGAAGATGGCGAATTCCCAGCAATTCGCTCAATACGTTCGGGAAACAGGTTCTTCCGCGGACCTTTCGTTTTTAAACACAGCATTTCAAAGATTTGGGAGAAGTAGAGTAGACCCTAATGTTCCAAATGTGAATACCGACTGGTATGACGAAATCTTGCAAGCTGCACCAATACAAAATCATTCGTTAAGTATTAATGGGGGTGGAGAAAAAGCGAGATATTCGTTGGGTGGAAGCTTTTTCCAGCAGGACGGTATCCTACAGGAAACAAGGAATGAATATGAGCGGTTTACATTTAGGAGTAAGGTCGATTTTCAGGCAAAGGAATGGTTGACTGTCGGCGCTAACGTGAACATCAGCAATGGAACAAGGTATGAGGCGGATAATGCTGTATGGTTTAACTCCTATTTTGCAGTGCCTTTTTTACCTGTGTATGATGAACAAAATACCGCGGCTTCTCCTGTTAAACTTTCAAACGCACAACAACTAGGCTATAGAAGCCCTCAAAATCCATTTTTTAATCTTCTATACAATGATAATCGCATCAAGGAATTACAGTTATTAGGTAATTTTTATGCCGATTTCACATTGATACCCGACAAGCTCTCTTTCAAGACATCGTACAATTATAGCAATGCTGCTGCAAATAGACGCGATGTCGACTTCGAGCATAATACCGGAAATGTGCAGGTGCTGTCGGCATTAACCAGGAATAATCTTACTTCGGTAAATCATATATGGGATAATGTTTTAACCTATCAGGAGTCATTTGGTCTCCACAATTTTACTTTGATGGGGGGATATTCTTACAGAAATGAGAACACTGAAATACTTTATGCCCTAGGTAGAGAATTAGATCCTGCACCCGAAAGAGGATCGGAACAGTATTGGTACCTATCCCGGGCTGGCACAATAGAAGTGGAGCAGGTCGGAGATGCAGATCTCGACAATGCCAATTTTGGAAAATTTTATGGTACCTCCTACTTCGGAAGGATCGCTTATAACTTTGACGATAGATATTTGGTCTACGGAACTTTCAGAAGGGACGGAACAAGCAAGTTTCAGCAAAAGTGGGGAAATTTTCCTACCGTAGGTCTTGGTTGGGTTATATCAGAGGAGAACTTCTTTAACCCTGGTTTTGTGGATTTTCTCAAGCTCAGGGGAAGTTGGGGTAAACTAGGAAATGACGGGGTTCCGGCTGCTATCGGTGTTCCAACACTTGAACAAATGACAGTCGCGATAGATGGAACCTTAGTTACAGGAAACTGGGCGCAGTTAATCTATGATTATCTGGACCGGTGGGAGACAACCAATGAAACAAATATAGGAATTTCCTCGAGGTTGTTTAAAGATAGGCTAACCGTTGAGGCGGATTATTATGTCAGAGATACTGAAAATGCTGTTCTAATTATTATCGCGCCACTTATACGTGATAATTTCAGACGAAACAGAGGAGAAATTCGAAATTCAGGATTCGAATTGGCATTAAATTGGTCAGATAGACTTTCTGATGATTTCTCGTACTCTATTGGGGGCAATTTTGCAACACTAAAGAATGAAGTGATGGATCTAGGAGGTCAACCTTATTTGGATGGTGGTTCAGCAGAATTTCGACAACGATCAATCGTTGGGGAGCCTATCAGCGCATTTTTTGGTTATGAGGTTGAGGGGGTTTTTCAAAACGAAAGTGAAATTGAAACAAGTGGTCTAAATCAAACTTTCGTAGAGGATTCGGGCATTGTACCTGGTGACTTTAAGTACAAGGATCAAAACAGTGATGGATTCATCGACGATCAGGACAGGGTGGTGTTAGGCTCCTATTTGCCGGATTTGACCTATGGATTTAATATTGGGGCAAATTATCGAAATTTTAGCCTTACAGCCAACTTTCAAGGTCAGACAGGACATCAAATTCTTAACAGGAAACGAGGTGAAGTGATCTTTACTCAGGATACTAATATTGATGCAGACCTTGCGACCAATCTGTGGCGTGGAGAGGGTACTTCAAACAAGTATCCTTCTGCTGCAGGTTTAAGAAAAAGCTACAATCAAAAGATGAGCAACTATTTTGTTGAGGATGGTTCTTATTTTAGAATTCAAAATGTTCGACTTTCCTATAACATCGTAGATCAGGCATTATTTGGCACGACGCTTCCTGATGTGCGGGTTACTTTAACCGCGGAAAGACCGCTAACCGTGTTTGATTATAATGGGTTTAATCCTGAGGTGCAGGACGGGCTGGACCGTCAAACCTATCCCATCCCTGGAATTTATACCATCGGATTAAACATCAGCCTTTAACAAAGAATGGAAAATAATATGAAAGCAATAAAGTTTACAAAACTACTAATGACCTTCGGGCTCTCTTTGCTGTTATTAAACGCGTGCGATGATAAATTAAATGAGCCCCTCGAATATGATGTTCCCCTCGAAGGGATTGACTATACAAGGACAGAAGATATGTTTCCTTTGTTGACAGGATCATATGCGCTGTTGTACGAGCTCCAGTGGGAAAGTTTTCCGATGATTTCTGTACGTGGCGACGATGTAAACGCAGCCGGTGATCAGCCGTCATTGACTGAAACAGATTACTTTAGGTACGACCGATCCTTTTGGATGTATTCATCTACCTGGTTAAACCTGTATTCGGACATATTGAAATACAACGCCAACATTGCGCAGCTTGAGCTTTACAAGGAAAATGCTTCTAACCCGGCATTGGCGGATCAATACATCGCTGAAATCAAGGTGATGAGGGGATTTTCTCTTTTTCAACTTTCCAGACTTTGGGGCGATTTGTTAATCCCTACCACACCCTATCCCGAGGATTTGTATGAAGCAGATGTTGCCTCAAGAGAAGAAGTATTACAGTACATAGCTGCCCAAATGGAAGAGGCGATTCCTGATTTACTGGATCTTCACCCAAATGAAAGATCTGACCTTAGAGGTGGCATCACAAGGTATACCGCGTTGGCAGTCAAAGCGCTTGCTCATTTGGAGCTGAAAGATTTTCAAGCGGTAGCTGATGCCACGGGAGAAATCATCGGTTCAAACAAATTTGCTTTGGATCCTGATTATTATAACCTTTTTAAAATTCCGGGAAAGCTTAGTGAAGAAAATATTCTTGAACTTCAATATTCTGACTTTGGACAAAGTTCAGGCGACACCAAATCCTACCTATACGAATTTTTTGGCCCTAATGATTGGATACCGGCAGTTGCAGGTGCCGGGCCTGGTTGGGGGTTTTGGGAGCCCACTGAGAAATATATCAAGTTTATGCTCGATAGAGGGGAAACTGAACGTCTGGAAACTACAGTAATTTTTACTAACGAGGGAATTGAGCAAATTAAGGCTGATCCTGAATATGCTTCATTGCCTGCGTGGATATCAAATACCACCCGCGATGGAGATGTCTTTGGTAGAACAGACGGAAGCCCCAATCCAAGAGCAATATTTTATAGTGGCAAACACTATCTTCCGTCTAATCAACTGACGCCTGGCCGAACAACCTACGGTACTAATAAGAACTTTATTGTAATAAGATATGCAGAAATATTATTGATGCATGCTGAAGCACTTACGAGTGGAGCATCCAGTTCAGTGATGAGTGCTGACGCAGCTGTAAACGAAGTGAGAGCGAGAGCGGGATTAGGAGAGATATCCGGTGTAACATTGGATCATGTACTGGATGAAAAATTTGCTGAGTTTGGCATGGAGTGGGGAATTCGATTCTACGATCTGGTGAGGCATGGCAGAACCGACGAATTGAATTATGAAGGCAGATCCTACGTGGAAGGAGAAGATCGATTTTTGCCTTACCCGCTGGATCAGCTGGATTTGTTGCAGCAATTAGGGGAAATTTAAAAAGATAAACTTAAGATTATGAAAATATTTAAATGGACATTTATTGGGATACTTCTTTTTAGCCTTGGATGCGAAGATGGATATATTGATGACATTGCCTCGGTAGACCCAGGTTCGGATGAGGCAGCTCCTGTTGTTGAAATAAAATTTCCTACAGAAGATATTGTGATCCCATTTACTGAGGAAGAGACTGATTTGAACTTTAGGTTTGAGGTGGCTGATGACATTGAAATCCAGTCGATAAAGATAGCGCTTAATGGATCTGAGTTAGAAACCTATACTGACTTCCGGGACTATAGGAAGGCTGTTAATACGTTTATGTACGAAGATCTGCCTGTGGGCGATTATACCTTTAATGTTACAGCAGTAGACATTGCAGGCAAGACTACCGAAGCGTCAATTTCTTTTGTTGTAACGAATGTTTATCCAGCTAAAGAAGGTGAGATATTCTATATGCCTTTCGAAGGCGAATCATATTTGGAATTAATCAGCGGCGAGTCAGCAACGGTCGTGGGAAATCCTGGATTTGCGGATCAAGGCGTTTCAGGTAGTGGCTCATACGCCGGTGCAGAGGGATCTTATCTTACTTTTCCAACTGAGGGATTACTTAATGAAGAATTCAGTGCGGCTTTTTGGTACAATGTTAATGCAGCGCCAGACCGTGCGGGGATATTGACAGTTAGTGCTATCGATGAAGCCAATCCCGATCTGATGAATAATCGGACAAAAGGGTTTAGATTGTTTAGAGAGGGGGGCGCAGCAAATCAAACAATCAAGCTTAATGTAGGCACAGGCGAGGGAGAATCATGGTTTGATGGGGGGCCTGCTGCAACCATAGATCCGGCAGCTTCCGACTGGGTCCACATTGCATTTACTTTATCCCCTACCGAAGCAGTCGTTTATATTGACGGTGATGTGGTCAGTCAGGCGGAATTTGGTGGCGTTGATTGGGCAGGTACGGACCTAATGACGATCGGATCCGGGGCTCCCAGATTTGTGGAATGGAATCATTTATCAGATTTAAGCTACTTAGATGATTTGAGAAT
>CAZWQB010000123.1:3685-10159 GCA_964636035.1 uncultured Roseivirgaceae bacterium | reverse complement strand
CCTTTTCCAAGGAGGAGATTAAGAGGTGGTTATTATAAAAACATTTGTAATTCTTCTTCCCTTGCACCTGAGTTTTACAATGGTTTCGATTGTAAGGCATTGGCATAAAAAAAGGCTACATTTCTGCAGCCTTTTTCTTAAAGGAAAAATCATCTTACCCCTGCATTCCTTTCTTCATAGTTTCAATTGCATCAGCAGCTTCATCAAAGAAGTCTTCAATGTTGTCTTTTTGATTTGTCATTTGCTGATCTTCGTTAATTTGCTTTGACTTCTCCATTACTTCCCTGACATCCCCCTCAGCATCAGGAAACTGATTGCTTTGTATCTGTTCTAAAACACTCGCCGCGGTGGTAAATGCGCTGCTCACAATATCCGCATGTTTTAAGGATTCCGGGTTTCCCTGAAGTTGTTCTGCACGCTGTTCAATCTGGCCAATCTCTTGTTCAAACTGACCATTGGCTATTTCTCTCAGCGCAGCGCTCAACTTCATAAAAGCGTCAGATGTAGCCTGATGATCAGTTCCCAATTGATCTTCTACCTTGTCATCGTCAACGTAAGCGAGAAAATCGTCAATGGCTACAGTCCTGGTTGTTGAAGGGGCAGCTTCAGAAATGTCAGAAATATCATCCCCAGGCCGCGCTTCTGGTGCCAGATGCATTTCTTCTTCAGCAAGCTCATTTTCCGGACTATCAGCAACCTCGCCAATTACCCATATTGCTCCAACCAACAGTAACAGACCCACTATCCAGGGCCAGATCGGCTTTTTCGACCTCTTTTCAATTTTTATCTCTGCCATAATTCATTTTTTTAGTTTAAAAAATAATTTCCAAAACTAATGTTTCGGTTTATGAATAACCCGCTCATGAAAAAGATGTTTAACAATTCGCATGGAAGCAACACATTTTGGTCAACGACTAAATGTCCCATAGTGCTTTTTCAGTCAATGGGATGAAGAGAGGCAAAAGGCAAAATGAATAGAAGCCCCGGATACGGTTTGCCAAATCCTGGGGCTTTGAAAGTTCTGACTATTTACGGGATAACAAGAGTCGCTGGCACGCTGATCCTTCCTTTGGGATTTATCGTTGCTGCTTTCACAGTTATGTTCCTACCCATCGGTATTTGAAGTGGTTCGCGGTATAAGTCGGTGGTTTCATCGGGTCTTTTTCCGTCCAGGGTGTATCTGATTTCAGCATTGGGAACAATCGTGCTGAGGTTGATAATCGCCTTTCCGTCCTCAATTTTAACGCTGGCACTGTCCAGACCAGTGGGTTCCGGAATACGATAGTTCACATCCATTGCATCGAGACGAGGGAATTGGTGGCTCATTCTTTCTACAAAGTTCTCAAAGTTCTTGTTCTTATGAGGTGTCCAGGCCACCTCAGACAAAGCCAACATACGCGGAAATATCATGTACTCTACTTTGTTGGGAGTGGTAATATATTCAGTCCATAAATTGGCTTGCACTCCGAGTACCAGTTTGTGTTGCTCCGGAGTCAATTCTTCAGGGTTCGGGTTGTAGCTATAAACTTTTTCAATGGGCACATAGCAGCAGATCATTAAAGGTTCATCTTCGTGATGTGGAACAGGATTTTGTCCATAGTCAAAATACATGTGCGAAGTAGGCGCCATCACTACCGTGTTGCCATGTTTTGCAGCTTCTATTCCTCCCTCTTCGCCTCTCCAGCTCATCACGGTTGCACCTGGAGTAATGCCACCTTCCAGAATTTCGTCCCAGCCTATCAGTTTTTTACCTTTGCTGTTTAGAAACTTTTCAATCCTTTGGTTAAACCAACCCTGAACCTGCTCTACATCATCCAATCCTTCTCTTGCTATGATTTCCTGCACAAGCGGACTCTCTCTCCAGCGATCTTTAGGAGCTTCATCACCGCCAATATGCACATATTCCCCGGGGAACAATTCAACCACTTCAGCAAGAACATTCTCAAAAAACTGAAATGTTTCTTCGCTCGGACAAACGATATCAGGGAATACGCCCCAACTGGTGATTACCTCATAATTACCGGGTTTACAGGCAAGCTCAGGGTAAGCAGCTAATATCGCCGTAGAATGGCCAGGCATTTCTATTTCCGGGACAATGGTCACATACCGTTCCTGCGCGTAAGCTACCACATCTCTGATTTCATCCTGCGTATAAAAGCCGCCATGAGGTATCCCGTCGTATACAAAATCGTCTTTACTTTTATATAACTGCTGGGCACCTATTACACTTTCATCCCTGAATGCGCTTATTTCTGTCAGCTTTGGGTACTTCTTGATTTCTATTCTCCAGCCCTGATCTTCGGTTAAATGCCAGTGAAAGGTATTTAATTTGTAGGCTGCAAGCATATCTATGTACTTCTTTACGAATGACACTGGAAAGAAATGCCTGGCGACATCCAGCATGGATCCACGCCACTTCAACTCAGGTTTGTCATTGATCGTTACGTAAGGAATTTCTATTTTTTCTCCAGCGGAAGCCGTTGCCGGGAAGAGCTGCATAAGCGTTTGGAGTCCATAGAACAAGCCCGCTCCCGAAGAGGCTGTGATTCTTACCCCCTCTTTATTTACAGTCATGTTATAGCCTTCCTCAGCAATTTTGCCTGAAGGTTGGATACTAAAAGAAACGTTTGCTTTCTTGTTGCTGCTGCTTACAGTAGCCTCTTTTCCAAGTGTTGCCAGGAAGTCCTTAAAAAAGTCGGCGGAATTTAACTCATCTTTGGAACTTGCAGCTATCGTGATATTCGCGGGTAGGGTATAGCTGCCCGGCGAACTGCTAATTTCAAGCGGTAAAGGAACAATTCCAAAGTTGTTTTGCTGTGTTTTTTCCACCTGCGCCGGAAGCATATTTGAAAGTCCAAATAAAAGCAAAGGCACAAGTATTAGAATGGATAGAAATCTACGATTCATTTAGAATAGGTTTAATGTTTTACAAACTTAACTTTATCAATATCTTCAGAAAAAAGAAAGAAAGCGTTAAAAATCTTGGAAATTTCGCTCTATGGCAGATAATTGATGATAAACGGCTTGTAGCTACTCAGGCATAAATGTCATTAGAACAGATTCTCTGTCTCCAGGACTTATGGCTCAGAAGAATAAAGAAGAATCAAACATACCATCAACCCTTCTCCTTTTCCAAGGAGGAGATTAAGAGGTGGTTATTAAACACACATGTTTAATTCTTCTTTTTCTAGCACTTGAGTAATTACAACGGCTTATGTTATTGTGCTGACAAGGAGGTTCCGTTGAAAGATCTATTTTAATTCCTGGCAAAGCTTTGTAATTTGTGAAGGAAGCCTTAAAACCTGACTTACATTATAAACACATTAACCAAGTTACTTATGAAAAATATACTGATTAGTTTAGACTTCAAAGCCAATTATCAGAAGCTGATAGACAAAGGGATCGAAATAGGAGAACAGTTCAAAGCAAAGGTCTGGCTGCTTCATATTACAGCCCCGGATCCTGACTTTGTGGGGTATGGAGTAGGGCCGCAGTACATCAGAGATGTCAGAGCCGAAGAAATGCGGGTAGAGCACAGGCAGTTGCAAGACATAAGCAAAGCAGCGCAGAGCCGTGGGATTGATTCCGAAGGCTTACTCATTCAGGGTCCTACGGTAGAAACAATTTTAGAAGAAGCAAACAAACTGAATATTGATCTAATAATTATTGGGAGGAGAGACCATGGCTTTTTTTATAGAGCAATCATTGGCGATACAAGTTCAGACGTGATCAGCGAGTCAAATATTCCCATTTTGGTGGTGCCTATTTAGGCGTTGACCTATCAATGTACCAATAGATAATTAATGGCAATTTTTTCATTTAAAATATTACTTTATATTGGGGGATAAAATTTCATCTTTTGAAAAAACTATCCCTGCTCTTCATTGCAGTCATTTGTTTTGCGTTTCAAAATCTAAATGGCCAGAATCTTCTGGAAAGCCGCCAGACCAGCTACTTTACATATGTGTATAAACTAGCCGATAAAGAGGCCGTTACAATTTATAAAAAAGGGCTTAAGGACGTAGAGGAAAGTTTTTTCCACACGCTTGTCCTCACCTATCCAACCGACAGCGTTTTCAAAGAAGATCTTGCGGAAGGTCACTATTTATTTACCTGGGCTGAGGGTGAAAATCTAAATTTTGAACTGGTTTCTATTTCCAATGTGGACATCAAAGTCATCAACAATGGTGCAGACTTAAATATCGTGCTTCATGATTTGTTGGGAAATGAGATTAAAGAAGCCAGCGTAAAGGTAGGGAGGAAGACAATTCCGTTCAAAGAGAAAACGCAATCCTATTTCCTGAAGGGTGCTAACAAAAAAGGAATGTTGGAAATAGACTATCAGGGGATAAAGACCTTTACTTATTTGGAGAGGGAGCTAAACAATCCAAAACTCAGAAGATTTTCAAGAAAAGTTCTTTATTCAGTTCCCATCAAGTATTTGTGGATTCCAATCAGTGTAATTCTACAGTCTCCCTATGACCTTTATAAAACAGTAAGAGCAGGCAGGCCGTCAGGCGTTTTTTATTACGTAGCAAAACCATTTACAGATATTGTCCGGTCAATTAGCTGGGGAGAGCCTCAGGGCTTTGTGGAAAAAGTATTCTGCCCTTTTGACAATTACTATTGCGAAGATCCTCAATACGAAGGTTATCTGGTGTTCAACAAGCCAAAATACATGCCGGGAGACACCGTAAAGTTTAAGGCATTCATCACCAATAGGAGAGGGAAACCGATTAGAAAGGATGTAAATATCTCATTATACAGTAGGTATAACAGAACAAGTAAAAAAGACCTCGGGGATTTGGCTCCTTATCGTAAGGGCGGCTATGAATTCCAGTTTGCCTTGCACGATTCCCTTCGTTTGCAATTAGACTCCAGGTATACCATCGCGCTCATGGGCAGAAATTACAACACCTATATTTCCGGAGACTTTGAATATGAGGACTATGAGCTAAAATCCAATCAATATGAACTTCGAGCAAATAAGGAAATCCACCACAAAGGGGAGGAGTTAAGTCTCTATGCAAGTGGAACAGACATCAATGGTCTTAATTTGTTTGACGTACAATTAGAGTTGTTTGTGCTTTCTAAAGGAGTTGATGAAATTTTCACCGAGCAGGTAATTTTATCTGATACTTTGTGGCATTACCAGCAAAAGTTGGAAAGTGTTGGTGAGACAAAAATAGTACTTCCGGATTCAATTTTTCCGGCGGCAAACTTTGACTATGAGGTCGAAGCTATCTTTACCAATGCTGAAAATGAACAAAAATATAAGAATCTAAACCTCAGTTATAATTATCAAAGGGAAGAATTTTCAGTAGAAGCAGTGAAGGACAGCTTATTATTCAACTACAATGTCAATGGAGAAGCGCTGACCAGGAAGGTAAAAATTACCAGCTTTAACAATGGGTTTGAAGAAATGGAGGAACTGAATGTGGTTCTTCCCTTTAGCCTGAAACTAAATCCCTTCGTATTTAAATACAAAATTGAAGATCAGCATATTGTAAAGCATTGGCAATTGACAAATGCATCATCTCAATTGGAAGTACTTTCCAATCGTTCTGCAGATTCGCTTTTTATAAATATAGACAATCCCAGAAATCTATTCTTTAGATATTTTATTTATGAGCAAGATAAAGAAATAGCAAAAGGGAGCGGTACTGAATTAAGTTTCAAACATCGAAATAGAATCAAGGGGAAGTATTTTATCTCGCTGCATTATGTTTGGGCGGGCGAGGTGATTTCAGAAAATTACGAAATCTCGTTTAAGGAAAAGCAACTAAATATTAAGGTGTTTGAACCCGGTACGGTCTTTCCCGGGCAGAAATCAGAAATAAAAATTATGGTTCGAGACGCTGCTGGAAAAGCAGTTGAAGGTGCGGATCTCTCTGCTTTCGCCTTTACTAAGAAATTCGAACGCGCTTACGCTCCCTCAGTTCCCTACTTTGGGAAAAACCATAAAGCACGAACGCTCATCAACACTTTTGAAGATAAAGGCAATGAATTTTCGGAGTCCACAGAAAGCTTAGTTTTGAACTGGCAGTTGTGGAATGCCAGAATGCAGTTGGATAGCATAGAATATTTTAGATTTCTGTACCCGGGCTACAATTATTCAACAACTGTGACTGTTTCGGATACGATCACCCAGTTTGCTCCCTATCTGGTGAAAGAGGGTAAAATACAACCGATTCATATCATTTATCTGGATAATCGGCCTGTATATTTTAGTATGGCCTCCCATCATCAGCGATATACCTTCCGCGCGTCTCCTGGCTATCATCAGCTTCGCCTGAGAACCAAAGAACATGAGGTGAGAGTGGACAGCGTATATATTGCGGCCGGGGTAAAAAATATTTTTAGTTTTTTGATGGATGATGTAAACCAGAATATCCAGATTTCGGAAAAATCCATGGCATTAACTGTACATGAACAGAATCTGATTAAAAACCACCTGATTTCCATCGAAAATGA
>CAZWQB010000123.1:0-3585 GCA_964636035.1 uncultured Roseivirgaceae bacterium | reverse complement strand
CAGTCTTTGCACGACTCTGTGTTGACCGAAAAGCAAATCAGTGAGATTTATAAAAGAAGTACAGCCAAAAAACAAGCATCCTGGAAAGGATTTATAAACCCAACTTTTACCACGTACGGTAGAGGTAAAATACAGGTGCTGTCAAAAAGAGAACTGCTTGATAATCATTATGTGAAAAACTTTATTTTACTTAAAGACAATGAACCGCAGTTTTTACATATTTATTCCGAATCCACCTCCGAACAATTTCATAATTTGGTTCCAGGCAGTTATACCTTGTATTCACTCTTAGACGACAATTCCTACTACAAGTCCACAAACATAGTGGTGATGCGAAATGCTACTACATTCATTGACTTTCAAAAAGATGCGAGGATGCTACCGGATGAGACAAGTGATTTAATTAATGAAAAAATAAAAGAAATTCAGGAAAGCAACAACTATTCTATATTGGGTAGAAATGAAGATTTCGAAGTAATAAAAAAAGCGATTTCGATTGATGAAAGGGTAAACAGATACACTGGGGCTACGGTCTTTGGTGTTGTATCTGATGCCGAAGACGGCACCCCCTTACCCGGTGTCAATGTGATTATAAAAGGTACCAGTATCGGAACTGTTACCAACTTTGACGGCGAATATCAAATAGTGGTGCCGGAAAAATACCGGGAATTGGTATTTAGCTTTGTAGGCTTTATGACAGAAGAAGTTCCGATTGGCGCTATCCGGGAGATGAACGTCACCCTATCTGCTGACGTAAACGAGTTACAGGAAGTTGTTGTGGTCGGCTATGGCATGCAGGAAAAACGAAGTCTGACGGGATCTGTTACTGCAATTCGTTCTGAGGGTATAAACCTGAACCTGAGTGGTAAAGTTGCAGGTGTGGCGATTTCCGGGCAAACTAATTCATCGGCTAAAGTCCAGATAAGGGGAGCGAATACTATTGATGCTTCCTCGGGTCCCTTTTTCGTGATTGATGGTGTTCCTTATAGCGGCAGTGATCTGGAAATTTCGCCGGATATGATCAAGAGTATTGAAGTCCTTAATTCGGATCAGGCAACAGCAATATATGGAAGCCGAGCAGTTAATGGGGTAGTACTTATCTCGCTGAAGGCTGGGACTGAAGTTCTAAATACAGTAATGGCTAACAATACTTTTATGGAAGCCATGGAAGCAAGTAGTTCTATTAGAAATAATTTTTCAGATTACGCCTATTGGGAGCCAAAGTTGAGGACAGATAAAAACGGATTGGCATCATTTAAGGTAAGGTTTCCTGACGATATCACAGCTTGGAAAACCCATGTGCTGGGAATGACAGATAAAAGGCAGAGCGGACAATATGAAGGAGAAATAAAAGCTTTTAAAACAGTGGCCGGTACGCTCGCGACACCGACATTTCTAGTTGAGGAAGATAGTACAGCTTTAATAGGAAAGGCACTGAATTACACCTCAGACAGTCTGGAGATTGCTGTTGCTTTTGAGGTAAACGGCGTCGTAAATTATAGCGTCAATCATAAAATTCTACATTCAAACATTGATACGTTACGCATAACAGCTCCCAAGGCTGATACTGTAGATTTTCAATATAGCATTACGAAGAACGATGGTTATTTCGACGGTGAGCTGAGAAGAATCCCTGTTTACAAGAGAGGAATTCAAGAAACCGTCGGCGACTTCTACGCCCTTGAGAAAGATACGGTTTTTACTTATAAGCTTCCATTCAACGACAAGCCATTTACGATTTCGGCAACATCCAATGTATTAGAAGTCTTAATGGAGGAGGCGGATAACATTAGAAGGTATGAATACCTCTGCAACGAGCAGATAGCTTCTAAAATAAAAGCCTTACTCGTGCTTAAGAAAATAAAGAAATTCCAGGATGAAGACTTTAAATATGATCAGCTTCTGAAAAGGTTGATAAATAATTTGCAGAAAAATCAGAAGAATCAACTGTGGGGTTGGTGGCCGGAAAGTGTTGGAAGCTATTGGATATCCTTACATGTACTCGAAGCCTTGCTGGATGCGGAAAAAGACGGCTACAAGATATCGCTGGACCGTCAGCCAATCATTGATTTGTTAGCCTATAACTTTGAAACAAGGAGCCAGTATGATCAAATTAGAATCTTAAAAATATTGAACTTACTGGAAGCTTCTTTTGATTACAAGAGCCATCTTGATTCGCTGGAAAACAAAAAGCTACCTTTTGCCAATCATATTCAGGTGCAGGTGCTAAAACAGGCATTAGATTTTCCATATACCCTCGATTCACTTTTTAAATACCAAAAAGAAACCATGTTTGGCGGTATTTATTGGGAAGAGCCAGACACGAAGGTTTATTCCAATACGGTTCTAACCACAGTCAACGCTTACCAGCTAATTAAGAAATCCGGAAAGAACCCTGCGATGCTTTCCAAAATAAGATCCTATTTTCTTGAGTCAAGACGGAATACAGGATACTGGAGAAATACTTATGAGGCTTCAAAGATCCTTGAGACCATATTGCCTGATTTATTGGAAGAAGAACAAAAATATGAAAAACCGAGCATCGCTATCAATAGCACTAAGGTCAATAAAAATTTTCCTTTCGAAATCGTCAATGACCCGGCGGAGGAGGTGATCATTTCCAGGACAGGAACAGGTCCGGTGTTCTTATCTGTTTCCCAGGAATTTTGGAATGAAAGTCCGGAAAAAGTGGAAGAAGATTTTATCCTTACAAGCAAATTCGATGAAGGAAACACCAGTTTTACGGCCGGAAAAGAAACGACGTTCAAGGTCAACCTCAATATTCAAAAGGAAGCAGAATATATTATGCTTGAAATTCCGGTTCCGGCGGGATTTTCCTACGTCAGCAAGACGAAACAACCTTTTGAGGATCATAGAGAACACTATAAAAACAAGGTCAATATCTATTTTACCCGCTTATCAGCAGGCTCCTACAATTTTGACATAAAGCTATTACCACGATTTTCAGGAAGTTACCACCTGAATCCCGCCAAGGCATCATTAATGTACTTTCCGGTATTTTATGGTAGAAATGAAGGTAAAAGGGTAGAGGTGAGGTAGATATCAGATACTTCACAATCAGACTTTGAGAATAAGCTATGAAAAATTTACTGTTACTAATTTTGTTTTTACAAGTGCAATTCTCTGCATTCGCTCAGGAAACTTCTTCTGATTCGTATTCGATTTATGAAATCGCCGACACAGCCCCAGAGCCGGTTGGAGGAAGATATGAGATGCTCAAGTGGATTGCTGAAAATTTAAATATTGGTGAATTTAAAATGAAAGATTCTATCAATTGCGGCAAAGTGTATGTCGGTTTTATCATCGATAGCCAGGGAAATCTTGTTGAACCACAAATAGAAAGAGGGCTTGGCGAACCATTTGATTCAGTATCACTGCAGGTAATCAGAAATTTACCTACCACCTGGATACCCGGCATCAAAGACAATAAAAATGTAAGGGTGAAAATGATCATCCCGATAGACTTTTGTAATACAACACACAATAGCAGTAAGAACGAAAAACGAAGTAGAAGCGGAAAGAGAAGACGCTAAAAGCCCTTTATCTCGTATTCCTGTTGAACCT
>CAZWQB010000122.1:0-10168 GCA_964636035.1 uncultured Roseivirgaceae bacterium | reverse complement strand
ATCAAGTATAACGTTCGAACCATTTAATGTAAATTTTTATTCTTTTTAGAGTTCATCTGGGTTTTAAATGTAAGGATTTTACAGGATATATTTAATGTAGTTTGTAATAATTAGAAAAATTTATTGATATTTGACCAACGCGATAATCACAAAAACAGATAAAAATGGCAAAAAACCTGGTAATAGTTGAATCTCCCGCCAAAGCTAAAACGATTGAAAATTACCTCGGAAAAGATTTCCTGGTAACCTCAAGTTATGGACACGTGAGAGATTTACCTAAGGGAGACAAGGCGATAGATAAGGAAAATGGGTTCAAGCCTACCTATGAAATTACGAAAGATAAAGTGGATGTTGTCAGGCAGTTGAAGAAGCTGGTGAAGGATTCTGAGATGGTTTATCTGGCAAGTGATGATGACCGCGAAGGTGAAGCCATCAGCTGGCATTTAAAGGAGGCACTGTCCCTGAACGATAGCAATACGAGAAGGATTGTGTTCCGGGAAATAACAAAAAATGCTATTTTAAATGCGATACAAAATCCGCGAGGAATAGATCTGGATCTGGTGAACGCTCAACAGGCAAGAAGAATCCTAGACAGGCTCGTAGGATTTGAGCTTTCACCGATTTTATGGAAAAAAATAAAAACGGGCCTTTCTGCGGGAAGGGTACAGTCCGTTGCGGTTCGCCTGGTTGTGGAACGAGAACGGGAAATTGATAAGTTCAATGCTACATCTTCTTTTAAGATAACCGCTTTATTCGAGTTGGGAGGCGGTAAAGTGTTGCAGGCAGAGTTGGGCGAGCGGTTTAAATCAGAAGAGGAGGCACAGGATTTTCTTGAGAAATGTAAAGGCGCTGAATTTAGCATCAAGAATCTGGAGAAAAAGCCGACGAAAAAATCTCCGGCTCCTCCATTTACAACCTCTACCTTGCAGCAGGAGGCTTCCAGGAAAATGGGATTTTCTGTAGCGCAAACCATGACCCTCGCACAGCGACTGTACGAAGCCGGAAAGATTTCTTATATGCGAACAGATTCCCTGAATCTTTCTCAAGAGGCAATCAACGGCGCGACCAACGCCATTGAAACTGCTTTTGGAAAGGACTTTGTGCACCAGCGCGTGTTTAAGACAAAATCTGCTTCCGCGCAGGAGGCTCACGAGGCCATCAGACCCACAGATTTCAGCGTACAACAGGTGAGTGGCGACAACAATGAAAAGCGCTTATATGAGTTGATATGGAAGCGTGCAATAGCTTCTCAAATGGCTGATGCACAGTTAGAAAAAACTACTGCTACTATCGGAATTTCTACTGTTCCGCAGACTCTAACGGCTACCGGTGAGGTGATCAAATTTGAGGGTTTCCTGAAGGTGTACATTGAATCTACCGACGATGAGGATTCGGAAGAAGAGCAGAAAGGGATGTTGCCTCCTTTAGAGGTTGGTCAAATCTTGCAATTAAACCATTTGAAGGCACGGGAAGGCTTCACCCGTCCGGCAGCACGTTATACGGAAGCCAGCCTCGTTAAAAAACTAGAGGAAATGGGAATTGGAAGACCGTCAACCTACGCCCCTACCATTTCGACCATTCAAAAAAGAGGGTATGTGGTAAAAGAATTCAGAGAAGGGAAAGAGCGGAAGTACCGGGAACTGGTATTGCAAAAGGATAATATAAAAAGGACCGTCAACACAGAAATAACCGGAACAGAAAAAAATAAGCTTTTTCCTACCAATATTGCCATGGTGGTGAATGACTTTTTAGTGAAGCATTTCCCTAACGTCATCGATTTCTCTTTTACAGCCACGGTCGAAAAAGAGTTTGATGAAATTGCTCAAGGCCAAACTAAGTGGGATGAAATGATCCATGATTTTTATGGACGTTTTCACCCCAGGGTTGAGAAAACAGAAAATATCGAAAGGTCGTCTGTTGGAAGTTCCAGAGAGATAGGTGTTGATCCTAAATCGGGTAAAAAGGTGATAGCAAGGCTCGGTAGGTTCGGCCCGATCGTGCAGATCGGCGATAGTGAAGGTGAAGAAAAACCGGAATATGCAAGCCTTAGAAAAGGGCAATTTATAGAGAATATCACGTTAGAAGATGCCATGGAACTCTTCAAACTTCCCCGTGAAGTCGGAGATTTTGAGGATAAAAAGATGGTAGCAGCCATTGGTCGTTTTGGACCTTATATCAGGCACGACAGCAAATTTTATTCTATACCAAAAGATGAAGATCCGCTGTCTGTAACGCCGGAGCGAGCCGTTGAGATCATTGAAGCTAAAAGAAAGGCGGATGCTGAAAAATTCATCAAAGGATTTGAGGAAGATCCTGAAGTACAGATTCTGAATGGCCGTTGGGGTCCCTACATCAAAGTGGGGAAGCAAAATGTAAAAATTCCAAAGGACAAAGAACCGGAGGACTTAACCCTTCAGGAGTGTCTTGATTTGGCAGAAGCCGCCCCGGTAAAGAAAGGGAGAGGTGGCTTTAAGAAAGCTGCAGCAAAAGCGGTAACTCCCGAAAAAGCTGCCAAACCTGCTGCAAAAGCTAAAAAGAAGGCAGCTCCAAAGAAAAAAGTAGCTTCAAAGACCGCAAAGGCAGCCAAGAAATAATAGAAATAATACAGTAAGGATTTACAATAAAAATATAGGATTGTGCCGCAATCCTATATTTTTTAATCTTTATTTGTATTTGCACAAATAAGAAGTTGGTCCCGCTGCTTTTGCTTTGAATGAAGAATTGGCGGCTATCTCAAATGCCTGGCCTGCAGCGTACTTTTTCCAGTTTGACTCAGCTGCCAACTGAACTTCCAACTCACCTTCAATAACAACCAAGGTTTCATGAGAAGAGGTGCCAAATTCGTACTCTCCGTTCTCAATTACACCTATGGTAGACCTGCCTTCTCCGATGTCATATCCTAAAGATTTAACCGCGCCGTTAAAATATTCGTTTACTTGTATCATTTATGTTTTTTGCGCAAATATAGGTGAGAAAGTTTGTGCATTTACGAAGCGAATGGCTACCGGCAAAAAATATTTTTTTCAATCAGTTATTGATCTTTGCTGTCTGACGATATCCACTTTATGCAAAATGCTTGTCAGACGAAGGAGAGGGGGTAGAATTAAGGCTAGACAATAGGAGAGGTTGCAGTTGTAATTTGATACACCTGCTTGAGCTGATCCGTTGCTTGTCCTGGCGCTTTCATAAGCATGAAACAACAGGAAGCGCAACCGTTTATACCATAAATCTTTAGCTTCATAAATTATGAAAGAGTTTTTTTGTTAATGCAGCATATTTTTAGATATTTTAGAATAGTTTTTTACAGCGCTATAATCATTTCATGTTCATCAGCAATCCAATAAGATTTCTAACAGTATTGCCCATCGTGCTATTAGTTTCTGTTTCGTCGCTTTGGGCGCAGGGCATCCGAGGTACGGTGACGGACAAGCAGGGTGAGGAGCTTCCTTTTGCCACTATTTATATCCCGCGACTCAACCTTGGGGCTTCTTCCAATTCAGCAGGAGCGTACGAGATAAAGCTTGCTCCGGGGGTTTATGAGGTTCAGGTGCAGTACATCGGCTATGAAAAGGTTCAGGCGCGGCTCGAAGTAAAGGATGATTGGGTACAACATCATTTTCAACTTGCCGAGCAGACTTTGTTGCTCGACCAGGTAAACGTGAAAAGCAAACAGGAAGATCCTGCTTACACAATCATGCGAAAAGCAATTTCCAAAAGAAAATACCACTTGTTGCAATATGACGCTTATTCCGTCACAGTTTATACCAAAGGAACGGGAGAGTTAAACAAAGCCCCTTTTTTCCTAAGAAAGAAGATCGAAGAAGAGGGTGGAGTAAAGCTAAATGAAGCGTATACAACAGAATCTGTTAGTGAACTTACTTTCAAACAGCCCAATACCATTGAAGAAAAGGTCATTTCTATCCGTACCACCGGTGAGGAAATGGAGGGCGCCTCTCCCAGTGTCTTTGTGAAGGCCAATTTCTACAACGACCAGGTAGTAAACGTAGTTTCTCCGCTTGCGGGTTCAGCGTTCGCTTATTATAGATTCAAGTATGAAGGTAGTTTCATGGAAGGTGGCTATGAGATCAATAAAATACGAGTAACACCGAGATCTCGTGGAGAACAAGTGTTTGAAGGCTACATCTATATTATAGAAAATCTCTGGGCCATTCATAGCCTGGATCTTAAAACCAACGTAATGGGCTTTCAGATAAAACTGAAATTAAACTACACAGAGGTATCGCCCGCGGTTTGGCTTCCGATGACCTATAGACTAAACTTTTCAGGTAAGGCATTTGGCTTTGCCGGTGAATTTAATTTTTTGGCCTCCCTGAGCGACTATGACGTTGATCTGAACGAAGATCTGATAGCTGATACAGAGATTATCGACGAAAAAGTGCAGGAAGTCCCAAAAGATTTGCCAGATATTCGGGTAGAAGACAAAGAGCAGGTAGCGGAAATTTTGGAGTCAGAGGATAAAATGACCCGGAAGCAATTTCGGAAAATGATTGACCAATATGAAAAGGAAGCGATAAAAGAGCAGGAGAACCCCCGGGTAGTCACCGAAACTACATTTAAAATAGACAGTCTTGCCAGCAAGCGCGACTCATCCTACTGGGCAAACATTCGGCCTGTTCCGTTGACCATCAAAGAAGTCAGGGGTTATGAAAGAGATGATTCTATCGCCCGGGTAAAACAAGCAAAAATAACTGGTGTTGATACCACCAACAGTATCAAAAAAGGCTCATTCGGCCTGAGCGATATCATTATGGGAGGTACTTATAATCTTTCGCCCCGAACCAGCCTTAACTTTAAGCCAATCTTGCTCCATACATTTTTCAACACGGTAGAAGGCGTAAATATCAATGCAATTGCTACTGTCAAACATGAATTTGACAGTTTGAGGAAAGCACTTAGTTTCATGCCTGTGGTGCGGTATGGTTTCTCGAGCGAAGATTTGTATGTTTTTGGCCGACTGTCTTATAGAAGCAGGAACGACAGGAAAGTTACTGAGGTCAAAGTAGAAGGAGGAAAGTTTGTTGACCAGTACAGCAACAAGCAGCCCATTCATCCCCATATCAACACTTTCAGCACATTGCTCTTCAGAAGGAATTATATGAAGCTGTATGAGAAAAGTTTCCTTTCAGCGGCATTGATGTACAAGCCATCAGACTGGTGGAATTTTAGCGCAGGGGTTGAGTTTGCTCAGCGAAATACGCTATACAATGGAAACGATTATAGCGTTTTTTATGGCGATAAAGAGAGAGAATTTACGCCCAATCAGCCGTTCAATTATGAATTAGCGGATACAGGATTTCCAACACATGAAGCTTTGCTATTTAAGGCAGCGATATCCTTTTGGCCGGTAAAAAAATATAGCGTGTATAATGGCAGAAAGTTTCCGCTGTATTTTAAGTCTCCTAAACTCATGTTAAATTACAGAAAGGGTATTAAAAGCGTGTTGGGGAGTGACGTGGATTTCGACCACATCGAATTTGGCATTGATCATCAATTTAATTTTGGGGTAAGTGGTAAACTTCAATTTGAATTGAGAGCCGGGGCGTTTCCCAATCATGAGAGAATGTCTTTTGTAGATTACCAGCATTTCGATGGCAATCGTACCATTTTTAGCAGTCTTAAACCTGCAGGGGCTTTTCGTTTGTTAGATTATTATGCTTTTAGCACCCAGTCGAATTATTTTGCAGCGCATACGCATTATCAATTCAGAAAGTTCCTTTTTACGCAACTGCCTGAACTGAGATTTTCGGGTATGAGAGAGAATATTTTTTTAAATTATTTAAAGCACGAAAATGCTCCGCATTACTGGGAAGTAGGATATTCTCTGGATCAGGTGTTCAGGGTCTTAAGAATTGAGGTAGCCGCTTCCTTCATGGACAGGAAATATCAGGAGGTCGGCCTGAGAATAGGAATTGCGACCATTATCAACATCAGTGGTGATGATCTGGACGTAACGGTGTATTAATTAAAGAGGATTAAAATCAGTTTATCGGGAGCCATCTCTGTTGATGGCCCTGTCTGCACCCGTCATTTTACAAACACGTGCCCTCCTTTTACCACCAAAACATCTTTTAGTGCCTCCAAAACAGGATGATGCGTGATAGATCTGTTCGATTTTATCCTGCTGTAGTAAGCTCCAGGTACAGTAGAGGTTACGACTGATTTTATGCCATTGCCAGGGCGCTGATTGCCTTTTTTTCCGGTTGGTTTTTTAGCGTTGTACATTATATCTGGGTTCTAATATTCCAATTAATAAAGTTTCTGTAATTGATAGTATTAACGGCAATTAAATAAAAAAGTCGATAAAAAGTGTCGAAAATTATAAAAAATATTTTCGAAAACGCTCATTTACGTTGTTAATAATCGAAAAATTGTAAAAAGTATTTATTTCTTGATTTTATTTTGAAAACGATTAGTTTGTTTTAGCTGGAATCAAAACTGTACGTTGTTATAAATGTTATTCTAGTGGATTAGCTATGACTTCTCGGAGAGCCTGAGCTAAAGGTCTGCACGAGGAGATTCTTAATTCTTCAGTTAAAAAGTGGTGAAACGAACTGGGCTCTGATGGATTAGATCCAGCGCCTGACTTTACTTTTATAATTAAGATATTCCTGCCCAAATATCTTTTCAAGTGTTCTTTCTTCAGCAGAAATGAATTTTCGTTTCATGACAATGATGAAAAGTACCGGAAAAATCAATGGAGATAATGATCCGCATAGTACGGCAATGCCGAATTGCACCACAAACATCCCTAAGTAAATGGGATTTCGGCTATACCTGAAAGGGCCGGATGTGACCAAATGAGCAGGACTTTCGAGCGGCTGGATAGTGGTTTTATTCTTCAGTAGATGGGCATTTGTGGCAAGTGTGAGAAGGAGGCCAATGCCAATTAATGCCAATCCAAATAGAGAATAGGGATAAGCGATAATGCTTAGTATAGGACAAGAGAAATGGAATAGAACAATGGATGCCAGGAAAACAATAAAATATGCTTCCGGCACAAATTTAATTTTCATAGAAGCCATTGTGGTGAACCACCAAGTTAGGAATTTACTCCTGCTTTACTAATTTCAAAAGGCTTGCTATAATGAATAAGCGTTGGGAAACAGATTTAGTGAAATTGAAACTACGCAAGGGGTTTTGCTTTCTACTACTTAAGTGTGAAAGTCAAATGCCCTTGCAGCATGATGAGTGATTAGAAATTTCTACTCAGACACGATGTAGCTTTGGTCATTTTTCAAGACCGTAAATACCACTCTTCTGTTAATCTGCCTGTTTTCATCGGAATCATTCGCGACTTCAGGCATGCTTTCGCCATATCCTTTTGCAGTAACTCTGTTGGAGGCAATCCAGTTGCTTGTAAGGTATGCCCTCACTGCTTCCGCCCTTCCCTGCGATAGGTTTTCGTTGTACTCATCGCTTCCTTTATCATCAGTGTGGCCTCCGATCTCGATAAATAGCGAAGGGTTCTCTTTGAGTAGCGTGACTACTTTGTCCAATTCGGGAAAGGACTCTGATCTTAGCGTAGTTTTGTCAAAATCAAAGAAGATATTGTTTAGCCTTACAGCCAAACCCACCTCGAGCGCCTGCATATAAATTGTTTTATAGATGACAGAATCTTTTTTGGGTAGGTCTACATAAAAGCTATCGGAAGCAGCTAAAAAGCCCTCCGCATTGGCTTCAATTTTATACATGCCGCCTTTGGTAAGGCTTACCTCGAAACTTCCATCCTCCAATCCAAATAGTTCTTCTTCTGGTTGACCCTCAATGGCTACTGTCAGATTTGCCTGACCTATCGTCTCTCCGGATTTAATGTTTGCAGCCTGGGCAATCAACGTCAAATTAGCTTTCTTTTTCCTGATCCTTTGCAGGGTATAGATGTCCAAATGGCCTCCATCGGCAGACATGTGCGCTCTGGTGGTAAATACCAGCGTGTCTGCATTTCCGATGGCATAGTAAGCATCGAAGCCGCCTGTGTTTACGGGTGCTCCGATGTTTTCAGGCTGTGACCACTTTTGCCATGAATCATCCTGACGAACCGTTTTGTATATATCGGCACTTCCGAATCCGCCGGGACGGTTGCTGGCAAAATACAGTGTTTTATTGTCTGGGGCCAGGTAAGGACCAAACTCATCTAAACGCGTATTCAAAAAAGCAATGGGTTCTGGTTTCGTCCAGGAGTTTTTACCCTTCGGAAAACTCACATATAAGTCGCTATATTTGGCATTTTCTTTTTCACTGAAATAAAGCAATATCGCAGAGGCATCTCTTGCCATAAAAGCGCCGTTAAACCTGCCTTTTGACATCCTGTTAAATCCGTCGATGTCCTGAGGAATTGGTTTTTGCCATACGCCATTTACCCTGTGGCAAAGCGAAAAACCGGGTTTATCGCGGCCTGCGCCTCCGCGGATAAACAGCGTGTTGCCATCATCAGATAGACTTAGTGCCTGATTGAATTTATTTTGGTTTAATGGGCTTCCCATGTGCTGGGCTTTGCTCCAGTTTCCGTGCTCATCCAGTTCAGAAAACCAAATGTCCTGACTTCCCTTATAATGGGTGTTTTCCGGATGGTCATTCACAGTAAAGTATAGAATTTTTCCATCAGGCGATACCAGCGGTGCTGAATCGTGGTATCGTGTATTGACCTTTCGACTCAGGCTTTTCAGTTCAAACTTAGGCTCATCATCGTCTTCCTGCGCGAGTAAAGGAATTATACAAAAACAAGTCAACAGTAAGGTAGCAAAAATTCTCATGGAAAGATAATTGATTGAAAAGGCTAAATTATTAAGATATGGAGTGAAGAAATGCACCGAAACCTGGAAAAGCTTACACAGGAATTAATAGATCGGATTTTATACATTTTCCGGGTGAGGGGGGAACGCTGAGCAGGAAGTAAACTATGGCATAGGATATTTTCTGCCATAGCGTTAACGAGGCTGAACATCGAACTGTCTTAAGATTCTTTTTTTTTCCTCCAGGCTTGCAAAATGCAGGCCTGTTTTGCGGCCGCTTTTTTTAGTGGCACATGCCAGCCATTTCAGCTCGTGCGCTAATTCTTGAGGAATTAAACCATATGATATTTTAGCGGTTATTGAAACTGATAGATAAAAAAAGAAAACATAACTATGAATGACTTTTTAGGAAGAACTTATTACTATAACACGGTTCAGGAGTATCTGATAGCAATTGGAATTATTGTTATAGCTTTTATAGCAATAAAGTTATTGAAAAACATTTTTCTTGAAAGGCTTAAAAGGCTCACGTCGCATACTAAAAACCATATAGACGATTATATCATAGGCAGCATCTCTCGCTTTGGAATTCCTGCGCTTTATGTGCTTGCTGTATATGTCGGGCTCAACTACCTCACATTTTCCGACAAGGTGCAGGACATTCTACATATTGCCATTACCGTAGCCATTACTTTTTATATCATCCGTTTTATTTCCTCAACCATCCTTTCACTTTTGCAATCCTACATCAGAAAGCGAGCCGATGAAGATCATGGCGAGGATCGGGTGAAGCAGCTTGGGGGCATTATGCTGATTATCAACATCATTATCTGGGCTGTAGGCCTTATTTTCCTTTTTGACAATATGGGTTTTGATGTAACGGCGGTAATTGCAGGTATGGGCATAGGGGGGATTGCCATAGCGCTTGCTGCTCAAAATATTTTAGGTGACTTGTTTAACTACTTTGTGATATTTTTTGACAAGCCTTTTGAAATAGGTGATTTTATTATAGTGGATGATAAACTGGGAACCATTGAATACATCGGCATTAAAACCACAAGGGTAAAAAGTCTTTCCGGAGAACAGCTTGTGTTTTCGAACAGTGACCTCACCGATAGCAGGATCCACAATTATAAAAGGATGGGGACGCGGAGAATAGTATTTAAACTGGGCGTAACTTATGAAACTCCCTACGAGAAGCTAAACCAAATTCCCGGACTTTTAAAAAGCATAGTTGAGGAGCAAAAAGGAAAAACAGTATTTGACAGGGCACATTTTTTAGCTTTTGGAGAGTATAGTTTTGATTTTGAAGTGGTGCACATCGTGCAGTCGGCAGATTTCAATTACTATATGGATGTTCAGCAGCAGATAAATTTTAGAATATTGGAAGAGTTTGAAAAAATGGGAGTGAAGATCGC
>CAZWQB010000121.1:6022-10223 GCA_964636035.1 uncultured Roseivirgaceae bacterium | reverse complement strand
GCCAGAAAAAGCCAGCAATAAAATCCTAAAAGTTGAGCGGAATTTTGTTATCTAGTTTTATCATTAAAGCATAGAGCTCTTCACCCAATATCTCTCTCTGTATCTCTTTTGACTTAGCTTCCATTATCTGGAAATCCTGCGTAAATCCCTGGTAGCTAAAATCGAAGCCCCTGGATTTAATTTGGAATAGTGCAATAGAAAAACCAAGAACAAGAACAGAAGCAGCAATAAGCGGTGCATTCATTTGAATGAACGTTCGACATACAGCAACGATTAGGTTGAGGGTAACGACGGAAAGCACGATTAAAAAGATGTCATAGTTATTCCACCACCAGATGTGGCCGGTTCCACCGATATAGCTTTCAGACGGCCAGAAAAAATTAACACCTCCCCAGACGCTGGCTGGTGTAGGCATATCTTCCACCAGATGAACGGTGAACGCCAACAGGAACGTGAGCCAGTAAATCCTGCCTGATCTTAGGCTCACAACCAGCGGCCGCGGTGAAGATTTGTCGGCACTGATTTTAAGAAAATGATAAACCAACAAGAGAAAGATTGCGATGAGTATTGCAGCGGCAAGCGAATGTAGAAAGCCATGATGTGAATACCAGAATTTCGAAAAGTAGATCTCACTGCCACTATTTTTCAACCCAAAAAAGCTTCCCAGTGTATCATCAAATTTCGACCAGAGGCTGATCGCGTCCAGATCAGGCAAGGCACCGCCGAATGCAGATAAAGCTAATAATCCAAATTTTGACTTAGCATTTTGGTCGGAAAATTGAATAGCAACCGTTCCGATTGCAAGCCCCGAAAGGGTATGTGTAATTATATCCATTATTTAACCCAGCTTTTGTGTTTACCTGGCCAGCGTTTTTTACCCAGGCAACCATTACTTATCTCAGGCTGCCAAAACTCCGATGGCTCCTCTTCCCTTTTTAGCAAGAAGAATCTGCTGCTTTTGACTACAAGCTATTTTACAATAAGTCTGCTTATAATCTGCTTATCCGCATCCGGCAGCGCTAGAATATACAAACCTGGTGTTAAATCAATATCCAGCGTATGGCTTTTTGTCCCCGCCCTCAGCAAAAAGGTTTGAACTATCCTCCCCTGTGAGTTCATAATTTTTCCCTGCCGAGGCACTTTTGTGGCTTCATCAAAGGAGAAGTTTAGCTGATCTGTAGCTGGATTGGGAAAAATCCTGATATTGTCTTGCGCTGCATCGTCCATGCCTAAAACAAAGTCGCTCTCCACAACAAAAAAAGCAGGCGAGGCAGTTAATTGTACCCTTGCGCCCTCTCCACGAATGACTTTTTTGGTAAGGGTATAATTCCAGTCATATTTCACATAATCTTCTACACCCCAACCGGCAGGAAATGTATAGCTGGCATTGGCTTCTTCTTTATTGTCTTCGCTGGTTTTTGCCCACAAAGCGTAAATAAACGCACCATCTTTTGAAAATGCAGCGCCATCAATATTGTCAGGAAGGGCGAGCGCATTGGTCATAGCTCTGGAGAAGGTATAGCCTTCCAATAGTTCCATGACATTCCTGGTAGCTACCGCCGATAGGTTTTCCTTTTGCTGGAATGGATTTACATTTTCGAGATGGGAATAAAATCCAGTGACATCAAAAGGGCCATTGGCGTTTTTTGAATCGACCAATTTGTAGGTATGGATCTGATCTATGCCTTCCTTTTGACCTTTAACAATGATCTTCGCCAGGTAATTGTACTGCGCCTTCTCAGAGCCGATGTAGTCGTTGAATGGCTTTCTGGGGACATTTGTTTCCGTGACAATTACACGCTTGCGCGGGTATTTACTTCCATCATAGCCATGGTCAAACAATACCTCTTCTTTCCGAACTTTGCTGTTGATAAATACTTCGACGGCCTTGTCTGAATGTCTCATGGGCATCCATTTGCCATTCTTGTATTCTCTTGTCTCAAACATTGGATAAGAATGATAGCTTAGAACATCAAAGTACGCCCCACCTTTGAGCGGATACTGGGCAGTTATTTTTCCACCGTCGGGATTATCGGTATTGCGGAGGATGGCATCCAAAAAGCTCTCATAACCGATTCCGCCGACACAAATGAAGTCATCGGGGTCCACAAACTTTATTACTTCATAAGCTATTCTGAGGGCCCGGATGTAATGCTGTATCGGCGCGAGCATGTTGTTGAGCTCACAAGGGGCGGGGTCTCGCTTCCACCAGTTGTCAGTTGCCGTTGCAGGCTGCCAACCTTTGTCAGAACTGGTATAATCGGGTTCATTGAATATTTCCCAAAACCGTACTGTTTCGCCGTACGTGATGGCTGTTTTGTATACATATAATGCAAAAATGTTCTTATCATTTACAGGCGTACCATTTTCTCCTTTATCCCATATAGGTTCGTATAGATTTTTAAAGAGTTTTGAGTTTTCTTTGCCCGAACAATAAACTTTGGAATCCCGATCAGAGGAAACAGGTGTTCCCAAAAATGCGGTTAGTTCACTCATTTCCAGCTTGTCGCGGTAGTCCAAAAATGTTTGTTTTCTGATATTGTAACCCCATGTTTCCAGGAATTGATGCGGCAGCGAAAGCCTTAAACTATTACATCCGGCACCTGCAACGCCGCTTTCCTCCGAGCCGGCAGCAATGGTGGCCAACTTAAAATCGTCCCACTTTCCCATCTGCCCGCCCAGATTGGTTCCAAACCGGAAGCCGGAAGTGTAATCGGGCACAAAATCATTGGCAGTCTGGTTGACCTGTGCCAGTGCTGATGCAAGGGAAGCGAAAAAAAACAAAAGTAAAAGTAGGGTGTTTCTCATAAAAAAAGGTTTCGCACTCAATATCGCCATTTTACGGTAAAAAATATATTGGGCAGCTTTTCCCGGGTCGGTTGGATTGTAAGAATTCCAATCAACCTTATCATTTTTGGTGCCAGACTTCATTTCTATCTGGTAAAAGCATTTCATGAGAAGAAAATGAAATGATGCGAAGCTGCTTTATCGATGAATAAAAAGCCTTGCTGGAAATCAAATTAGCAACTGTATGAATTCCAGAAGCCTTTTTGCTGTTTTATTGGTTGCTATTCGAAGCAACTGGCGGATTGTAATATAATTCAACTAATAAATCTATCATTGGCTAAATTAAATGCTATCTTGGAACCATATTTCGCTCATTCCCATTATAATATCAATATTTCATTCCTTTTATGTCAAAAGTTACCTTCAATAATGCCCAAAGTCCTTTCTTTAAGTCATTAAAAAATAAAGTCGACAATTACTTCACCACCAATAAGATCACAACTTCCGGTAATGGGAAATTGTATTTTAAAAGTATATTTCAGGTAACCACAGCGGTTACTTTATATGTCGTACTGGTGTTTTTTACCCCCGTTTGGTGGCTAGCCCTGGTTTTGTGTGCGCTGTTGGGTCTAAATTTCGCCCTGATCGGTTTTAACATCATGCACGAAGGCGGGCATCAGTGTTTTTCTAAGAAAAAATGGCTTAACAGAATATCTGCGTATTCTCTAAATGCTTTAGGAGGAAATTCGGACTTATGGAAAATTAAACACAATATCAACCACCATACCTACACCAATATTGATGGAATGGATATGGACATTGAGGTAAAGCATTTTATGCGTTTGCACCCGAACCAACCAAAATACTGGTTCCACAGATTTCAACATTTGTACTGCATATTTCTTTATGGAATTTCATACGTAGCGTGGATATTCTACCAGGATTTTGAAAAGTATTTCACCGGAAAGGTCACTAAAGATATGACCCGGAAAGAGCATTTTGTTTTTTGGATTACAAAATTGGTATATATAGTGGTGTACCTTGTAATTCCGATAGCAGTTGTTGGCTGGTCTGCGTTGCTTGGTTTTGCGGTTATAGCGTTTGTTTGCGGTATTACCATCAGCGTGGTTTTCCAATTAGCCCACATGGTGGAAGATACTGAATTCCCCTCGCCAGACCTGGAGACAAATAAAATCAACAGCGAATGGGCAGTGCATCAAATCAACACAACCGCGAATTTTGCTACAGGAAGCAAGACTGTGTCCTGGCTACTCGGAGGACTGAATTTTCAGGTAGAGCATCATTTATTCCCAAGAATCAGTCATGTTCATTATCCAAAAATCAATCAGTTCGTAAAAGAAACCTGCCGGGAGTTTAATATTGCCTATCATGAATACCCTACCGTATTGAAGGC
>CAZWQB010000121.1:0-5922 GCA_964636035.1 uncultured Roseivirgaceae bacterium | reverse complement strand
GTAACAAAACAGGCCTCAGATTTTGCTCGTCTGAAGCCTGTTTATCGTTGATTAGGGATATTGTTATTTGGTTGCTTGATTTACTACAAGAACTTCAATACCTGCTCGCCCATGGCATCTGTACCCAGAAGCTTGTCGGACGGTGTGTTTGCATCGGCAATATCGCGGGTTCTGAAGCCAGCTTTTAACACCTGGTCTACCGCATTGATCACCGCTTCAGATTCTTCTTTCATACCGAACGAAATGTCCAGCAAAAGTGCAGCGGAAAGTACCGAAGCCAAAGGATTTGCCAGCCCTTTGCCGGTAATGTCGTGCGCAGAACCGTGAATCGGCTCGTAAACTCCCGTTCCGTCTCCAATAGATGCGGAAGCCAGCATACCCATAGAACCGGCAATTTGTGAAGCCTCGTCTGTAAGGATGTCTCCAAAAAGGTTGGCGGTAACGACCACATCAAAGCGGCGCGGATCCTTGATCAGTAGCATGGCAGTAGCGTCTACAAACTGGTGCTCTACTTCTACATCAGGATATTCGGGCGCTAGTTTTTGAATTACCTCTCTCCACAAGCGGCTGGTCTCCAGTACGTTTGCTTTGTCTACCGAACATAGCTTTTTCCTGCGGGTACGTGCAGCCTCAAAAGCCTTCCGCGCAATTCGCTCTACTTCAAATCTGCTGTATTCGGCAAGGTCGTAAGCAGTGTCGCCGTCATTTTTTCGACCTTTTTCACCGAAGTAAATATCTCCGGTCAATTCGCGAAAAAACAGGATATCTGCCCCTTTCAAAACTTCCGGTTTGATGCTTGAAGCGCTAAGAAGCTCGTCGAACAATTTGATAGGACGAAGATTGGCATATAGACCAAGCTCTTTTCTCATTTTTAACAAACCTTGTTCGGGACGAACCTTGGCTGAAGGGTCATTATCGTATTTGGGATGCCCTACTGCACCGAAAAGAACGGCATCCGAATTCTTCATCTTTTGCAATGACTCGTCGGGCAAGGGATTGCCTGTAGCTTCTATGGCTACGTGGCCCATTAAAGCCTCGTCGTAGGTGAATTCATGATTGAATTTTTCGGCTATTCTATCCAATACCTTTTTACCAACAGCAGTTACTTCCTGCCCGATTCCGTCTCCGGGAACAATTAGAATGTGTTTTTTAGACATAGTTTTTAGTTAAAGCCGGAAGTCGGAAGTCCGAAGTCCGAAGCACGCATTATTATAATTAAACTTTAAATTTATAAGTCATTTACAATTCGATGGATACCCTCTCTTAGCAACTTGCAATTGAAGTTAATCAACAGACCTAGTTTATGACCCGATAACTTTAAATAAGTGAGCAGTTGTGCGTAGTGAACCGGTGCCAATGTTTCTATTGACTTAACTTCAATAATTATCTTGTCTTCTACAAGAAGGTCTAATCTGTAACCTACATCCATTTTTATTTCCTTATAAATAAAAGGCATCGGTACCTGATGCTTCACATTAAGCCCTGCGGATCTTAGGTCGTACCCTAAAGCACATTCATATGTCGACTCCAGTAAACCTGGTCCTATGCTTTTGTGAAGTTCCAGAGCAATACCAATTATCTTATAAGAAAGATCGTTTTCATTCATAGCTGGTTGTGAAAAAGGTTTCAAGTAAAAAGCTTTGTGAGTGCCAAAAATAGGTACCTTTTCTCGCAAAGCAAAAAAGAACAACGCAAAGATCGCTAAGGTGTAGGTTGATTCAACTATCTCACCTTTTAAAACTTTCCGGCCGTTGCGAAGAACTTGTCAATCTAAAAGCAGCCGTCTTTTTCACGCAAAGCAAAGAAGATATGCGCAAATCTAAGAGTATTCCAAGCTTCAAGAAAAAACACCCTTACTAATATCTGCACCCTTTCCATAAAAAAGCTTCGCGTTTTTGCGTGGAAGAGAGTTACCGCCCTTTGCGTAAAAAACTTCGCGGTCTTTGCGTGAACCAATAGGCACATCGCTTTTAAATCAAATTCAACATTTTTTCTGTGGCTTTGATGGCGGCCACTGTTTGATCGCTGTCCAGCCCACGGGTTTTAAATTCTTTTTGGTTGAAGGACCAGGTAATGATGGTTTCGCACAATGCATCGGATTTTCCTCCCGGTGGGATCCTTACTGCATAATCTACCAAAACCGGCATAGACAGCTTCTGTTGTTTGTACACCTTTTTTAAAGCATTCATAAAAGCATCGTATTGTCCATCGCCCTGGGCATGCTCTTCAAATGTTTCCTCGTGGATGGAGATATCCAGGGTGACGGAGGGCTTCAGATTTTTGGAGTGGGTTAAGACATAGTTATTGATCCGTACCTTTTGCTCATTGGATGCACTGCTGTCCAGAATATCAGAGATGATATAGGGAAGATCAGCGGGGGTTACCACCTCTTTCCTGTCCCCCAGCTCAATTACCCGCTGGGTTACCTTTTTAAGTTCGGCATCAGACAATTGTATACCCAACTGCTGCAGATTGTTTTCTATATTGGCTTTACCACTGGTTTTACCCAAAGCATACATGCGCTGCCGGCCAAATCTTTCAGGGATCAGATCATTGAAATAGAGCTTGTTCTTTTTGTCGCCATCTGCATGTATTCCAGCAGTTTGCGTAAAGACGTTTTCGCCAATAATGGGCTTGTTTGCCGGAATCCGGAAGCCCGAAAAGGTTTCAACGAGTTTGCTCACTGCATACAATGATTTCTCATTCACAGAAGTTTTCACCTCCTTTACAAAGTCTTTGAGCACGGTAACAGCGCTGGACAAAGGTGCATTTCCTGCGCGCTCGCCCATGCCATTGATGGTCAGGTGCAAGCCTCGTGCCCCCGCCCTGGTAGCTTCCAGTACATTGGCAATGCTCAGGTCGTAGTCGTTGTGCGCATGAAAATCAAAATGCAGTTGCGGATACCGTTGGGTGAGTTCAGAAATATAGGCAGCGGTTTCAGCAGGCGACAATACACCAAGTGTGTCAGGAAGCATTACCCGCTCTATCGGCTGGTTTTGAAGGAAATCAAGATACTGAAGTACGTATGCTTTGGAATTGCGCATGCCGTTGCTCCAATCTTCCAAATATACATTACATTTGAGGCCGTTTTTGTTGGCCGTTGCAACTTCATTTGCTACATCTTCAAAATGTTCTTCTGGCTTTTTCTTTAATTGGTGTGTCAGGTGGTTTAGTGAGCCTTTCGTAAGAAGGTTCATTACTTTTGCACCGGCATCAAGCATCCATTTGATGGAAACCCCCTTGTCAAGAAATGTAAGCACCTCTACCTTGTCGAGCAGGTTGTTGGCCGCAGCCCACTGCGTAATGTTGCGCACCGCCTGAAACTCGCCATCAGAGACGCGGGCCGAAGCCACTTCAATCCTGTCTACTTTTACTTCGGTAAGCAAAAGTTTGGCAATGGTCAACTTTTCCAAAGCAGAAAACGACACTCCGCTGGTTTGCTCGCCATCGCGAAGTGTCGTGTCCATTACCTCAACGTGGCGTGGCACTTGTGTTGTTTTATTGGAGATCGTCATCAAAACCCTTTAAACAGCTCTTGCGTCTGCAAATTGTTTGATCTCATCTTTCATGGATTGCAAATAATCTATATCATCAAATCCATTCAATAAATTATGTTTTTTATATCCGTTGATATTAAATGACTCCTGTTCACCCGAGGCAATAATGGTAATTGTTTGATCAGGCAGATTCACTTCAAATTCTGCTTGTGGATCCGCTTCAATAGCAGTAAATATCTTGTCAAGAAATTCAGGTGTCACCTGTACAGGCAATATGCCCACGTTGATAGAATTGTTTTTGAAGATATCGGCAAAAAAGCTTGATACTACCACTCTGAAGCCATAGTCATAGATTGCCCAGGCTGCATGCTCTCTGCTGCTTCCGCTGCCAAAGTTTTTTCCACCTACCAATATTTTACCGGAATAAATCGGGTTGTTTAATACAAAATCCTGCTTTGGCGTATTATCGCTGTTGTAGCGCCAGTCCCTGAAAAGGTTGTCTCCAAAACCTTCTCTTTTTGTTGCTTTTAGAAAGCGCGCAGGTATGATCTGGTCAGTATCCACGTTTTCGATGGGTAAAGGAACAGCGGTACTTTTGAGGATGTTAAATTTATCGTAAGCCATTTTTTAGATGTTAGATGTTAGATATTAGATGTTAGAAGTTTTGAGCCCAAAGACGTGTCTTCTCCCATTCCTATGAATCAGACATTGAACTTGAAACCTGCATGCCGACCTGTTTCAAACTTTCAACTTTGAACCTTGAACCTTGAACTTCTATCTTAAACCATTAATTCGCGCGGGTCGGTTACATAACCGGTGACGGCTGCGGCTGCGGCTACCAGCGGACTTGCCAGTAAGGTGCGGCTCCCGGGGCCTTGTCTTCCTTCGAAGTTTCGGTTACTGGTGCTAACTGCATATTTTCCAGCAGGAATTTTATCGTCGTTCATGGCCAGACAGGCAGAACAACCTGGCTCACGCAATTGAAATCCCGCTTCTTCTAAAACATTAAGAATTCCTTCTTCTTTTATTTGTTGCACCACAACATGAGATCCCGGCACGACCCAGGCAGTGACATGGTCAGCCTTTTTTCTACCTTTGATAATGGAAGCAAAAGCGCGGAAATCTTCAATCCGGCCGTTTGTACAGCTTCCAATGAACACGTAGTCTACCTTCTTGCCGATCATCTGCTCCTCTTCAGCAAAACCCATGTAGTTCAGAGATTTTTCATAAGTAGCTTTGCCACCGTTCGCACCTGCCTTAGGGATCAATTGAGAAATGCCGATGCCCATTCCAGGATTGGTCCCAAAAGTGATCATTGGCTCAATGGTGCTTGCATCATAGGTGTATTCTACATCAAATGTCGCGCCTTCATCTGTCTTCAGCGTTTTCCAGTAGGCAAGCTGCTGCTCCCATGCTTCGCCCTTGGGGGCTTTGTCCTTGCCTTTTATATAGTTGAAAGTAGTTTCGTCAGGAGCTATCATTCCACCCCTTGCTCCCATCTCAATGCTCATATTGCAAACGGTCATTCTACCTTCCATGCTCATGTTCTCAAAAACATCTCCTGCATACTCCACAAAGTAACCGGTGGCACCGCTGGTGGAAATCTGTGAGATGATATAAAGAATAACATCTTTAGGCGTTACTCCTTTTCCTAATTCTCCATTCACATTAATGCGCATCTTCATTGGCTTTGGTTGCATGATGCATTGTGAAGCCAATACCATTTCTACTTCTGAAGTACCAATGCCAAATGCTATGGCACCAAAAGCTCCATGGGTTGAAGTGTGGGAATCACCGCATACGATGGTCATTCCAGGAAGTGTAATGCCGTTTTCAGGGCCTACTACGTGTACAATTCCATTTTTTGGGTTGCCTAGTCCCCAGTGTGAGATACCGTACTTTGCAGAATTTTGCTCAAGCGCCTGTAATTGGTTCGCCGAAAGCGGATCCTGCACAGGCAGGTGCTGATTGATGGTAGGTGTATTGTGATCTGCTGTTGCAAATGTGCGGTCTGGATACAAAACCTTTAATCCCCTGCTCTCTAGTCCCCCAAACGCAACAGGACTGGTTACCTCGTGTATAAAATGCCTGTCAATGAAAAATACATCCGGACCATCTTCAATTTTTCTCACAACGTGGGCATCCCATACTTTATCAAACAGTGTGCTTGGCTTATTGCTCATTTTCTCAAATTTTGGATAAAATCATCTGCAAATATGTTCTTTATCTACCTTTAATAAAAAGAACACCCGCAAATTAATTTTTACGTATTAACAATATAATTTTCTTTCGGGATGCAAATATACGCAACAGAATGCTAAAAAGCAGGCGTGAGACCGAATAAAAAGTCCTTGGATAGTGGATCAGCGGATTGCAAAGGCTATTTGCAGGAGAGAGATCCGGATTTCAATTCCGGATCAACGGG
>CAZWQB010000120.1:0-10224 GCA_964636035.1 uncultured Roseivirgaceae bacterium | reverse complement strand
GATACATCTGAGATTCACAACGCCACCTACTGATAGTATGGGCTGATCAACAAATAGACTACCACGCCACTGATGGAAACAAATAGCCATATAGGAAGGGTATATTTGACGATTTTTTTATGCCTGTCAAACCTGTTTTTGAAAGCGTGGAACAAAGCAAGTAGCACAAACGGAACAACTACAATGGCTAATAATATATGGGAAAGCAAAATAACCAGGTAGATCATTCTCATATTTCCTAGTTGTTGCAATTCATGTTCCTCTAGTATTCCGTTACCGTTTATATCACCAAACACGGTTGAGGGTGCGGAAGAATGATAAATTATATAGGATATTAGAAAAAGCGTACCCAGTGAAAAAGCGATAAGCATGCAAAGCCTATGATAAGCAATTTGCTTCTTTCGAATAAAGATAAAGCCTGCAATTAAGGCAACAGCAGTAGTGGAGTTCAACAGGGCATTCAAATGCGGGAGAACCATCACCCAGTCGGATTTTACATCCGCTTTAGCGGGCATGAATAACAAAATGGCTACTACTAACGGGATGGCGACAGACAGTATCCAAATTAAAATCAAATAATTATTATACTTCTTTGTTGTTAACATTTCTGAACCTTAAACTTCCTGCTAGCTGCTATGGATTATAAGAACCCAATAAAATATTAATTTCGGTTATTAACCTGTCAATATCCTCCCTGTCGGTGCCATCATAATACCCTCGAATCCGCTTTTGTTCATCCACAAGAATGACCTTCTCACTGTGAATAAAATCAGCTTTGCTGCCATCGCCATCTTGGACCGGCAATAAAAACCCACAGCGTGCCAGAGAATAAATATCCTCCTTATCTCCGGTGAGGAACGTCCACTGATCTGGATCCGCACGATACTCTTTCGCATAGGCCTTCAGTACCTCGGGGGTGTCGAAAGCAGGGTCTACGGTAAATGAGAGTATCTGAACATTCGCTTTCTCCTTGAATATCTGATTCACCCTTTCCAGTTCAGAGGACATAATGGGGCAGATATCCGGACATGAGGTAAAGAAGAAATCCACTACGGATATTTTGCTTTCCATCATATCAGCGGTAATGGTCTCGTTGTCCTGGGAGATCATTTCAAAATCAGGAATAAAATGTTGTCCCTCAGAAAACTGACAATGCTCAAGGGATGACTCCACGCCGTTTTCGTAAAAAACAGGTATGGCGTAGGAGTTGCTGCCGAAGCCTTGTAGGAATAAATAAATAAAAACCGGTATGACCAGAATTAACAAGAGCATACCGGTTTTCCAGGAAAATTTCATATTATAATCTTAAAGCTAAGCTATCGGGGATAGCAATAAAGGCAATCTGACGTTACCTCAGAACCTTACCCCATAAATAGCATTCCCTTCTACCAACAATGCTATGATCAACCAAACAACAAATACCATGGGCAACAATATAGACCAAATCAGCACTTTTACTTCATGTCGCAAGTGCATAAATTCCGCAACAATGTAAAACGCCTTTACAATTGTAAGTCCGATAAATATGGCAGTTCGTAATGTTCCTGCCTCCATGGTGAAGGCAAAGACGAATTCGATACCTGTGACAACAGCAAGTATCAACGCCACCATCCAGATCTTCTTTACTTTTTCCTTATCTACAGGTTTTACTACTACCTGATGTCCAGTTTCGTGTGAATCCATTCCTATATTCATTAATGATCGTCAAGAAATATTTTACTATAATCGTATTTATTATACTGGTCTGAACGGTTTAGGTTATACCAGATAGAAGAAGGTAAACACAAACACCCATACCAAATCAACAAAGTGCCAGTACAATCCAACTTTCTCAACCATTTCATAATGGCCTCTTCTTTCGTAGACTCCGGTTGCCGTGTTATAAAATACCAAAATATTTAAAAGCACCCCAGTGGTAACGTGGAATCCGTGAAACCCTGTTATGAAGAAAAATAAGTTTGCAAAATCGGGCGGGCCATATTGGTTAACAGTAAGGTTGGCGCCAAATACTACTTCTTTCACCCACTCACCATTCACCAACTTCAGGACCTCTGACCCTTCAGCAGTGCCATGGATAAAATGCGACCATTCCCAAGCCTGGCAACCAAGAAAAACCAAACCTCCGATAACAGTCCATAGCATCCATTTCTGAACGGCTTCTCTATCCATTCTTTGTCCTGCCTCTACGGCCAAAACCATAGTTACACTACTTAAGATCAGGATAAAAGTCATTATGCCAACAAAAACAAGCGGTAGGTGAACACCGTGGAGAAATGGTACCGCTTCGAAGACCATCTCTGGAATAGGCCAGTATTCCTGCGAAAAGACAAAGTTTTCTACATCCCCGGTATAGGCAGGATGGGCAAATCTTATCAAACCATAGGAAACAAGCAATGCGGAAAAAGTAAGCGCATCTGACAAAAGGAAAAACCACATCATCAGTTTTCCGTAACTTGCCCTTAAAGGTGATTGGCCACCATCCCAAATACTTCTTTTTGGTTTTCCAATAGCAGTAGCAGTATCAGACATATTATTTAAAGTTAATCAATTAATGATTGTATGACAAAAACAAAAACAAATATAACCAAAGTGCACCCAGGAAATGCCAGTAGGTTGCACACATTTCAATCCTAACCATGCTTTTCGAGTGTACCTTGTATTTAAAAGCCAAAGCTAATACAATAAGCAAGAAGATAACACCACTGATCAGGTGTAAACCATGAACGCCTGTCAAAACATATAAAAATGATCCGGAGGGGTTCCCGACAAAATAAACATTCTGATCAACCAGGTCACCCCAGGCAATAAACTGTCCCACCAGGAAAGCTATTCCCAATACCGAGGTCAACAAAAGCGCTATCTTCAGCGCCTCCAGGTTGTCTCTTTTTGCAGCAATGTATGCCCACTGCATGGTAGCACTACTTAAAACAATAACACCGGACGTATAATAAAAGATGGCTGGCAAGTCGAATTCAAGCCAGTTTCCCTCTCCCCTTCTCACAATATATGCACTGGTCAGGGCTGCAAAAATCATTATCACACTCACGACAAACAACCACAACGCAAACTTTTGGGGATGCATGGAAAGTGGTTGATCCGGTTCGTTTTTCAATTTCAATTCTAACTCCTTGTTCATTTTCAAATTCCCTCTAATCGACAATTTAACTGTTCTGACCGACATAACAGCTTAGTCCTTTTTATCAGCTCAACAACACAAATTTAGCCTATAATTCTTCAAAAATTTACCCTATTACACCTTATCCAGCAGATAAGCAATCTGTACCACTGGTAAATATATAAATGAGCCAAACATTATCTTTAAAGCCGACTTACGTGAACAATCTTTCATCAGGTAAAAAGTTTGACTTAAAAACAATACTCCGCAAATAGTTACGATAATAGCAGACTTTATCCCCGTAAGACCAAAAACAGCGGGCAAAAGACCCAGCGGGATCAAAAATAGCGTATATATCATTATTTGGATGGCGGTACCCAAATCCTTCTGCCCCCCTGAAGGAAGCAATTTAAATCCTGCTTTTTTATAATCCTCGTCAGCAACCCAGGCGATGGCCCAAAAATGAGGAAACTGCCATATAAATTGAATTCCAAATATCAATAAAGCCTCATAAGTAATTTCACCTGTAGCTGCTACCCATCCCAACAGTGGAGGTAAAGCCCCTGGAAATGCGCCGACCAATACAGCAACAGGTCCGACCCTCTTCAGCGGTGTATAGACGAAACTGTACAGAATCATTGAAACAATTGCCAATATCGTGGTGAGCATATTGGTAAACTGAAGCAACAAGCCCAACCCGATCGCACCAATTACAAAAGCAAAAGCAATTGCTTCATTTACTTGTAAGCGGAATGTCGGCAATGGCCTGTTCATGGTCCGCGTCATCAGCCTGTCAAGATCTCTCTCTATAATCTGGTTAATGGTGATTGATGCTCCGGACACCAGAAAACCACCCAAAGTAAGCATAATGAAACTGACATAATCGATTCCTCCCTGTACGCCCAGCATGTAACCAAACGCTGACGAAAAGGCCACCAGAAAAGATAGTCTAAACTTTACCAATTCAAAATAAGCTTTTGCTTTTGCTCCTAAATAGGCCCAATTGTCAAATGCTTTAACTCTACTCGTAATCATAATATTTTTATATCAATTTTGCCTTTTCCTTCAAAGATAGCAATGCTTTGTCAAAGCACACCGCCTTATCTCTCAGGCAATTTAATAATGTTATGCAACGATAACGCTTTCGTCGCTTCTTGATGATTTTGTAACAAATGGATTAATCTTCCTTTCACTTGAATTTGTCATCAACAACAGGAGATATAAGGCACCAAACATTATTGACGACAAAACCAAATGCAAAGGCTGCATAAAAGCAGGTATAGCAAAATAGGCCATAATAACACCTGTTCCAATTTCCAGAACTACAGCAGTAGCAATCACAACCAACAAAGACCTGGTGCCTCCGGAACTGTTGCTGCGTAGTATATTCTTATACACCATATACACCAGCAAAACATGCAATCCTAAAATCAGCAACGAAAAAGACCTGTGAAAGTAGAAGTCAAATCCCAGTTCACCTATCCACAAATCCCTGTTGCTGAAATCAAATGAAACTGCAACCTCATCTATTGCCTCCCGCACCTGTGTCCCGGCCACTACCTGGATCAGCAAAGTCACCAGACAAAGCGCCAAAACGAGGTTCAAAGATTTTACCTTTACGAATTGCGGTTTCCCCGAGGATGGTATTGCGATATATACAACATGTATCATTAAACCCAGCAGCAAAAAGGCCAACAACATGTGCACTGTGATCATCCACGGTAGCAAATTAGTAGAAACCACCACCGAACCGATCCACCCCTGAAAGATTACAAGAACCAGGCTCAGGAAAGAAAGCACCGTTACTTTCAGATTGCTTTTTCTATAAAATAAAGAACTAATGAAGGTGGCAACTATTAATAAGCCCGTGGCCGCACCTAAAAGCCTGTTAAAGTATTCAATCTTCGTCTTCGTACTGTTGAAATCTGCTTCCACCAAAATAGACTCATCCATTCTGATTTTATCAGCAAGCTCAGCAAAACCAAAAAACTCCAGATAGTTAGAAAACTTTTCGTTTTTAACAGCCCGTTTACTAGCATATACTTCCTTGTAATCCGCCGGAAGCTCAGAAACGTCAGACGGCGGTATCCAGCTCCCAAAACACTTCGGCCAGTCTGGACATCCCATGCCAGAACCAGTGCTTCTTACAATCCCACCAACCAAAATCAAAAGGTAAACAACAAAAACAGTAACGATGCCCAACCTTATGAAACGTCTTTCTCCCTTTTGCACAGACTTTTAGGATCAAATATTATCTAAAGCCCGCTGCGCGAGAACGGGCGCTCGTAGTCGAATTTAATGCTTGTCGGACGATGATTCATCCACAATCTCAGCATCATCATGCTTTTCTCTGTCTATCATCTCGTCCTCATGTGGGAGATTAGATTCCGGTGTCATACCAAACGGGATATGCTGCGGAATAAAATCATCTTTTGCACCAGGCTTACTATAGTCATAGGGCCAGCGGTAGACGGAAGGTATTGCACCAGGCCAGTTTCCGTGTCCGGGCTCAATTGGCGTAGTCCACTCCAAGGTATTTGATTTCCATGGATTAGCAGGAGCTCTTCTTCCTCTATACATATTATAGAAGAAATTGAACAAGAAGATAAACTGCGCAGCAAAAGTAACAATGGCTGCAATACTCACAAACATATTCAAGTCCGTGAACGAGCTAAATGCATCAAAATTTGTAAATGAATAATATCTTCTTGGGAAACCGGCAATTCCAATATAATGCATAGGGAAGAATACCATATATACACCTATGAAGGTAAGCCAGAAGTGAACGTAGCCCAATTTCCTATCCATCATTCTGCCGAACATTTTTGGGAACCAGTGATACACACCGGCAAGCATTCCGAAGAAGGATGCACTTCCCATTACAAGGTGAAAGTGAGCGACAACAAAGTACGTATCATGCAATTGAATATCAATGGCGGAGTTACCCAAAAATATGCCTGTTATTCCGCCGGATATGAATACCGACACAAAGCCAATCGCAAACAACATTGCAGGGGTGAAAACAATATTACCCCGCCAGAGTGTTGCCAGGTAGTTAAATACCTTAACTGCTGAAGGCACCGCAATTATCAGGGTTAACAACATAAACACCGATCCAAGGAATGGATTCATACCAGACGCAAACATATGGTGTGCCCAAACTACAAACGATAGTATAGTGATACCTAACAGCGAACCGATCATGGCCCGGTAGCCAAATATCGGTTTTCGGGAGTTAGTGGCAATAATTTCGGAAACAATACCCAATGCAGGCAGTAAAACTATATACACCTCCGGATGGCCCAGGAACCAAAATAAATGTTGGAAAAGGATAGCACTTCCACCTTGGTTTGCCAGTGCTTCACCACCGATATAGATATCAGACAAATAAAAACTGGTTCCGAAGCTTCTATCAAAGAACAGTAAAAGCACGCCCGCTACAAGTACAGGAAACGAAAGCAATCCAATTACCGCAGTAAGTAGCAATGCCCAAATAGTTAGCGGAAGCTTTGAAAAAGACATTCCACGTGTTCGTAAGTTGATGATAGTCGCAATGTAATTTATACCTCCTAATAAGGTAGAAACTATGAAGAAGAACATAGCGATCAACCATAAAGTCATACCCAACTGAGAACCTTGCATGGCCTGAGGGAGCGCGCTCAATGGGGGATAAACGGTCCAACCACCGGCAGCAGGTCCTGTTTCAATGAACAGGGAGATCATCATGATCACACTTGACAGGAAAAAGAACCAGTAGGACAACATGTTCATAAATCCTGAAGCCATATCCCGGGCTCCGATTTGAAGCGGAATAAGAAAATTGGCAAATGTTCCACTCAATCCTGCCGTTAAAACGAAAAACACCATGATGGTTCCGTGCATAGTCACCAAAGCAAGATAAAATTCAGGATCGATTTTACCCGACTCCGAGATCCAATCACCCAATATAGGTCTCAGCCATTCCTGACTCATTTCTGGAAAACCCAACTGAAGCCTGAATATTAAAGATAGCAATCCACCAAGTATTGCCCACATCATACCGGTAATCAGGTATTGTTTGGCAATCATTTTATGGTCAATGCTAAAAATGTATTTCGTTATAAAGTTATCAACGTGCTCGTGATCATGATCTGCATGCGCATGAGCATCATTTGTTTGTAAATGGTTATCAGTTGTAGCCATGTTGTTTAAATATAATTTTTATAAAGAAGCCTTAACTTCTTCCTTTTTCACATTCTCAATCTCATTAACTTCGTCAGCTTCAATACCCGCTGAAACCAATGCCAATTCCTTTAGATCGGAAGGTACCTTTGATAAATAGTCCGGATTTCTGGACAACCAAGGCTCCTGTTCGCTCTTCCACTTCTCATAATCCTGTGGCTCATCTACTACCAAAATCATTTTCATAGAAAAATGCCCTCTTCCGCAGACTTCGGTACAGGCTAGTTCATAATTAAACTCAGGATCGTTCAGCTCGGCTCTCATCTCAGCCGTAGTTTTGGTAGGCACGAACCAGAAACGAGTAGGCATGCCTGGAACGGCATCCATCTTTAATCTGAAATGAGGTAAGAAAACACTATGAAGCACATCCCGCGCCCTGATTTTCAACAAAACAGGCTTGCCTTTGGGAACATGAATTTCCCTTGGAATAACATCATCAAAAGATGCCCGATCCGTAAAGTCCATTCCGAACTGGTTGCTTGCGTCTATTAACCTGTAGTCATAGTCACCGAGCTTATTGTCCTCACCGGGATACCTTGCCGCCCAAGCGAACTGATAACCCATAATCTCTATCACTTCTGCATCTTCCGGAGCATCAGCTGTCATCGAATTCCAGGTTTTAAGCCCGGAAAAAACAAGCATTGTCAACACGATAGCAGGGATCATTGTCCAAAGAATCTCAAGCTTTGTATTGTCAGGATAGAAATAAGCCGAAGCTTTTTCCTTATGTTGATAGCGATAAGCGAAGTAAAATAACAGCACATGTGTAACCACAAAAACAATCACCGTAATCCACATGGTAAGCCAAAACATATCATCTGTTAAAACGCCATGTTCGGATGCTACCGGCAAAGTATACTCATCATAAAATGCGATGGAGTACCAGAAGAAAAGGCCTCCAAAGAAGACTAGAAATACCAGAAATAAAATGGAATTTATTCTATTGCCAGACGAAATCCCTTTTTTGTCAGATCCACTGGCTACATTTAATAATGTATAGACCCTAAATAACGTATAGAGTATGGCTATAACCAATACAATGCCGACCCCAATTACAATCTCAGACATATATGTATGTATTTTATTTAATTAAACTCAAAACTTCAGAAATTTGAAAGAACCCCGCCTTTCAAAATCTAAATGTGCCTTAAATATGATGGTGAATACTTTCCTCCAGCATAGGGTGATTTTTAGCCACCAATGGCATTTTTGACAAACTCAACATAATCGTGAAAACAAATGCAGCCAGGTAGATCAGCGTTACCCCAATTTCAATAAACCCAAAGCTACCGTTTTGCTGCATAGTTGCAGGCGCAACCATTAGATAAAAGTCGAACCAATGCCCCACCAAAACCACTACACAAACAATTTTTAGGAAAATATTTTGCCGCTTGGAATCTCTTGTCATCAGAACCAGGAAGGGAAAGAAAAAGTTTAGTATCAGGTTCAGGAAGAAAATAGGCGAATAAACGTCGCTACCAAGTCTTTCCACGAAATAAATTGATTCTTCCGGAATATTCGCGTAGTAAATCAACAAGAATTGGGAGAACCAGATATAAGTCCAGAATATACTAAACGCAAACACATACTTTCCTAAATCGTGAAGCTGACTGGTATTCACCATCTTCAAATAGCCGGCTTCTTTTAATAGGACTACCGCAAGCGTAATAGCGGCAAGCCCCGATACAAACCAACTTGCAAATACATACCATCCAAACATGGTGCTAAACCAGTGCGTGTCTATGGACATGATCCAGTCCCAGGCGGAAGTGGAAGATGTAACTGCAAAGAAAATCAGGAATATAGCAGAATACTTAATCATTTTATAATAATGCCCGGTTCCTCCGTTGAGGTCTTCTGCCAAAGATTCTTTTCTGAGCAACCTGTAAAAGAAGTACCAGATGACAAAATAAAGCACAAGCCTGGCCAGGTAAAACCAGTAGTTCAAAAATCCCTCCTTACCAGCAATAATGGCGTCATAACGAGGGTCATTTTCATCATATAGATAATCGTGCGTCCAGTGGAAAATGTCGTGGTTGCCAATAAGAAAAACCACCAACATCAATACGCCCGCAATTGGCAACCAACTTCCAAATGACTCAGGAACCCTTTTAAAGGCTGCAGACCAACCCGCCTGTGATACATACTGAATTGCAACAAAGAAAACACCTATAATAGACAGACCAGTAAAAAATACATTATTGATCCATAAGTTGGCAAATAACTTCTTAGTCCAATGGAAGCCATGAGCTGCTTCAGCGCCAACCTGTCCATGATCACCACCATGGGAGCTGTTCATCAATAAGATAATACCTAATGCAAGAATAATGATTCCGGCTACAGCAATGATTGACAGCTTCTTTTTTGCCCCTGCGGTAAATATGAATTTTTCTTCAGCCATATTTTATTTATTTACATCTTAGCTTCTGACTTACGAAAATTTGCCCAGTCACTGGAAACCTACTCGTAAACCTGTTAGCAAATTTAAGTTATTGATTTTGAAGTTGTTGCACGTATCTAGCTATTTTCCATCTCTCTTCCTCATTCAATTGAGAGTTGTATGGAGCCATCCGACCTCTGCCATGCGTAATCACGTGAAAAACATGGCCTTCTGTCATAGAAACATATCTTCCGGTGGAGAACGACGGAACCCCTTTGAAGACCTGCCCTACTGGTCCGTCTCCCTGGCCCGCGCCGCCATGGCAAGGCGTACAAAATCTCGCGTAAAGCAAAGTGCCTTCCTGCAAAACCGCCTCCGCCTCGTCGCCGCTGGCAGCCTCAAAGGGACTTTTCAGGTTTGCTGCTGCATAATCAAGCCAGTAGGTACTGCCTACACTGTCTGCAGGAATTGTAAGGGGCAAACTACCGCCAAACGTTCTCTTTACTGT
>CAZWQB010000119.1:3748-10275 GCA_964636035.1 uncultured Roseivirgaceae bacterium | reverse complement strand
ACAAATTTCTGCATGAATATTACGAGGTAGACAGCACCGGCTGGGGTACGCCATTTTTACTGTGTCCGGAAGCTACAACTGTAGATGAACCTACACTGGCAGCGCTCAGCAAGGCAAAAGAAGAAGATGTGATTTTAAGTAAAAGCTCGCCTCTGGGTGTTCGTTTTAACTATCTCAAAGGCCTGAGCGGAGAAAAAGAGCGCTTGGAACGCATTGAACGCGGCACGCCAGGAAGTCCATGTACTGAAAAATTTCTTGAGTCGAATACTGAGTTTACCGAGAAGCCAATTTGTACCGCATCCATAAAATATCAAAAATTGAAAATTGAGCAGTTAAAATCACTGCAACTGCCTGTTGATGAATATGAAAAGCAGGCCGGCGATGTGTTGAGCAAGGAATGCCTTTGCGTGGGTCTGAGTAACTCAGCCTCTATAGAGTATAAACAGCCTTTTGTAAAAAAACTGCAAGCGGTAACGATTTGCCCTGGTCCTAATATTGCATACTTTTCAAAGGTCTCCACCCTAAAAGAAATGGTCGATCACATTTATGGGAGGGAAAATGTTTTGCAGCAAAAGCACAGGCCTCACATGTTCATCAAAGAATTACGCCTGTACCTTGACTACCTGAAAGAGCAAATTGCTGAGGCCAATCCGGCTGATAATAAGTTTGTAAAATACTGTACTACATTTAGCAGGAATCTGCTGGACGGAATAGCATATTATAAAAATATAATCCAGGAAGAAAGAAATAAAGGAACTGAAGGAGCCTGGACTAAGCTGGTTGAGCAACCATTAGAAAATTTTAGAAGTGAACTAGAAGAGCTGTTCACTCTTCGTCCTGAATTGTTCCCGGTTTTGCAGGGAGTGTAGATTTCGTTAAACCATGAGGTTTTAAGCCCGTGTAAACTGTATTGGCGGCACGAGGATAAATGGTTTCGCAGACTCTCTGGGTTGCGAAACCATTTTGGTTTGATTGCTTAAAAACCTATAAGGTTTACAATATTTGGTAGGCTAAGCCAGATATGTCGGACTGAGCTTTAATTTGCAGATTCTACCACTTCCCAAACCTTATAGGTTTAGGTACATGCGGTGCACCACTTAAATGGCCTTACTAAACATGTTCTCAGAAGTTTTTCTGGATGCACGTAGCTTCTTATCCAAAACCATAGCTATATTTCTGATAAACGCTTTTCCTTTTTCTGTTACAACAACTAAACTATTGTCAGTCATTACCAGTCCTTCATCTTCCATTTCCATCAACTGACTTATAGCTTCTCTGTTCAACAAACTCAAAAGCTCATTAGACATTGAAAACTGGCCTTTACACAGCAAATCCAGTATGTATTTTTTAATGACCAGATCATCCTCAGACATCTCATGGCTTTTGAAGATCGCGAGGTTTCCGTTTAGTACCTGTTCTTTGTAAGGCTCTACCACCTTTATATTTTGCATATAGGCATATTTGGCATCGCTAATGGCAGATGTGCCCAACCCTATCAGGAGATCGGTATTACAAACTGTGTAACCCATGAAATTTCTATGCAGATTTCCCTCCTGCGCGGCCACGTACAGACTGTCATGTGGCAGGGCAAAATGATCCATGCCCACGTCTTGATAGCCGAGCGCCAGCAGCTTTTCCCGACCGAGTTCATAAAGTTTGCGCTTGTCTTCGTTATCAGGAAGATCTTTTTCAGAGTAGCCTCTTTGTCCGGGTTTTAGCCAGGGCACATGGGCATAGCTATAAAATGCAATCCGCTCGGGCATCAATTCTCCCACTTTGTCGATGGTATTGCCAATGCTTTCCAGCGTCTGAAAAGGCAGTCCGTAGATCAAATCAAAATTAACAGAGGTATAACCAATCTCTCTGGCCTGATCTGTAGCTGTTTTTACATTCTTGAAAGGCTGCATTCTGTGGATGGCTATTTGCACCTTTAAGTCCAAATCCTGGATGCCATAGCTCACGCGCCTGAAACCGGCTTCGTACAATACCTTTAAATGAGCTTCGGTGGTGTTGTTCGGGTGCCCTTCAAAACTGAACTCATGCTCAGGATGAATCTCGGTATCTTTGAATATTCCAACCAAGAGGCTATGAAGATTCTCCGGACTGAAAAAAGTGGGGGTGCCGCCCCCCAGGTGCAGCTCTCTGATAATAGGTTTTTCTTTCCAGCAAGCCAGATATGATCTCCATTCACTCAAGACAGCTTCAATATAGCCTTCTTCCACCTTGTGGTTCTTGGTAATTCGTGTATTACAGCCACAGTAGGTGCATAAGCTTTCGCAAAAAGGAAGGTGTATGTATAAACTTATCCCTTTTTCAGTATTGCTCTCTTCGAAGGTCTTTTTGGTAATGCCAAGCCAGGTTTTGCTGTTGATCAACTCCGTGTTCCAAAAAGGAACTGTGGGATAACTGGTGTACCTTGGTGCCGGTACATTGTATTTTGCAATAAGATTTGAGTCCGTCATTCCGGTTTTTTTGACAAAACTAGCCCTTATCGGCCTGTTTTAAGATGATCAGGTTCATTGGAAAACATGATTGTCGTCAGCCTTTTGCAGGCAATCTCGGGAGAGAGAAGCAGGGTTTGCCGTATAAATTGAAGCAGAGGAGGCAACATTTGCGTAGGGAATGGCCGCTTCATCTAATTGCCGTGGTAGCGAGGAACCTTCGAAATATGCAATATTATTAAGCCCGCTAGACTAAAAGTGCAAAATTCAGAGGAAGTGCATTGTATCTTTTCATAATTATATTAAGGTTATAAAAAACCTGCTATGACCGATGATTTTGGAAAATACATCAACCCATTTACAGATTTTGGGTTCAAGAAGCTTTTTGGTACAGAGTTCAACAAAGAGCTATTAATCCACTTCCTCAACCAGGTGTTGGGCGAAAAAGAAAAAATCAAAGACCTCACCTATCTTAATAATGAAGTGCTGGGTAAAATTAAAACCGACAGGTCTGCGGTATTTGATCTGTATTGCAAAAATGAAAATGGAGAACTCTTCATTGTAGAGTTACAAAATGTAAAACAGGAGTATTATATTGACCGAAGCATTTTTTATTCCACGTTTCCGATCCAAAGCCAGGCACCTAAAGGCAAGGGTTGGGATTACCAGCTCAAAGCAGTTTATACCGTCGGAATATTGAATTTCAGCTTCAGCATAAGGGAGCAACAGGAAAGATATAGACGGGAGGTAATGCTCATAGACAAACATACGGGAGAAATCTTTTATGAGAAATTAACGTTTATATATCTTGAAATCGCTAATTTTAAAAAGGCAGAAGAGGAACTGAAATCTTTATTTGACAAATGGATGTATGTGCTGCAAAATTTGTCTAAACTTCAAGAGAGGCCAAAAAAGCTACAGGGAAAGATATTTAGGCAATTGTTTGAGGCAGCAGAAATTGCGAAATTAGAACCGGAAGAAATGAGAATGTACGACGAAAGCTTAAAGATTTATAGGGACAACGAAAATTCCCTGGAGTATGCCAAAAAACTGGCTGCAAAAGAAGGACTGGAAGAAGGAATGAAAAAGGGACTGGAAAAAGGAATGAAAAAGGGATTGGAAAAAGGTAAGGAATTAGAGCGAACGGAGATAGCTAAAATTCTTAAAAAGAATGGCGCATCCTTTGACTTGATTGAAAAATCCACCGGGTTTTCGCGAGAGCAGATCGAAAAACTGGACTAAAAATCGCTGAATGATTTATTAACGGTATCGAAAGAAAGCGGAAGCTCTGTTTGGTAGACGGCTTTCGTTGCTAGCAAATTGTCAAGATTCAGGAGAAACCAAAAAACTACTGCAAAAGTTGAATCGACCTTCATGAATAATCTATACCTCCCGGTTTGAGCGCTGGCATATCAGGTGGATCGTACAACATCACAAAAACTTCTCGAAAATTGCTTCCTTTCATGCCTGTTTCTCGTTTAGCAGCTAAATTCAGAAACGCCCCCAAATTCAATTTCGCTTCTGATCGGTCTCATCCCATCTACTGATCAATATCATGCTGCTCAATCATCATGTATAGTTATCTTTATTCCGTATTTTAGATTGAATCAGAAACTGGCATCAACATGATTATAGAGACTTCGATTTTAGAAAAGTTTGGGGCAAAAGCAGTCACTTTACACAAAAATGAAATCCTTTTTGCTGAGGGGAGTTCTGCATTGTCTTACTTCCAGGTGGCGATAGGAATCATAAAAATGAACAATTATAGCCAGGACGGGCAGGAGTTTGTGCAGGGAATGTTTATGGACGGAGAAAGTTTTGGTGAACCGCCGCTTTTTGCCGATTTTCCTTATCCGGCCAATGCCGTAGCGGTTGTAGATTCGGTTGTTTGGAAACTCTCTAAAGATAATTTTATCCTGCTCCTTAAGGATAATTTTGACCTCCACCTAAAATTTTGTGCCAGCTTAAGTAATCGGCTTCAATTTAAATCAATGATCGCCAAAGAAATGTCCAGCCATGCACCTGAGCACCGGCTGCTAACACTCATCGATTACTTTAAAGAAAAGGCGAAACCCACCGAGGAGGTGCATTTTGAGGTGCCATTTACCCGGCAGCAAATGGCTGATATGACCGGGCTGCGGGTAGAAACAGTTATCCGGTCCATAAAGGCACTTGCTGAAAAAAAGGAGTTGAAAATTATCAATCGCAAAGTCTACAGGAGGTTTTAACACATCCAAAAGCATTCAATTTCTTGCACTTTAGAAGGTCGGTTTCTATTGTCCCTCCTCGAAACGCCATGAGTTGCGCTCGGCGGTGTTTAAATTCCGGAGCCAGCTGTTTACTGGATCGCACCCGGATTGTTTTTAAAATACTCCAGCTTATAGGCAAACATTTCTGCCATTCGATTAGCCCGCCACCTGGCTTCCCTGGCAACTTCGCCGGTAAAATGATCATCTAGTGTTTTCTGAAAGATGGAGATCCATCTCTCAAAATGAACGTTTTCAACCGGTAGGCCAATGTGTTTTAAAAGAGGACTTCCGTGATAGCTATGCTCTTTCAAAAGAATGGTTTGCCAGAATCGATACATGGTGTCAAGATGCTTGTCCCATTTATTGCCTATTTTCTCTTCAAAGATGGGAGCTAGTAGGTCGTCTGCACGCACCCGGCTGTAAAATGTATCTACCAGGAGTTTTATATCATCAAGGCTTGTAATCTCTTTTAATTTGGTTTTTGGTTCCATCTTATCGCGTTGTCGTAACAGGTTTAAAAGAAAGAAGTGTAGTTATCCGGGCCCCAATACATAATTGCATAGAACAACGCCCAGCCAAAGAAAGTGATAAGGATGGCCCAGACCCAGGATGGAATTCCCTTGGGAGTTTCTGAACCGGTTACCACAAAGAAATCTTTGCGTTCACTGCCATAGGCATTGATCGTGAGCGTGACTTTATCATCTACAATGTCATTTTCCTTCAGGCCAACCAAATCGATGGCCGGCCCGTTCCGGACCTCGAAAGGAACTATTTTTATTCCTTCCACACCATCCGTAGATTTGGCAATAATTTTAAGTTTATGTTTTCCATCTGTGATCTTGGTGGTGTCTAGCATCATTTTTACAGGAGGCTTAAATTCTGCGAAAGGAGCCGGATCGTCGTCAAGAAATACTTTTATTATTCGTTTGTCTTCCATGTCTTACAGGTTATCGATCACAATATTTTTTACATGTTGAGGAGATTTTTCACCCGGTTTTACCAAATACTTTATACTGAAAAAGAGGGTAAACAGCACAATGACGATGGCAGATACAATGATAATGTAATCCTCCTGTCCCTGGGGTCCTGCCCCATGCGTAATGTTTTTCAATACCCTTGGCTGCTGTTTCGAGCATACATCGCAGGCAAGTAATGGGGTAGAAATGAAAATAAAGGATAAAATCCCGAATAGTTTTGCTATTTTTTTCATGACCTATGGATTTAATTTTTCTATTAATGCTCTTATTTCGGCTACCTCCTCAGGTGTAATTGGTGAAGCATTGTTTCCCCAGCTTTTCCTCTCATGGTTTCCAATGGCGGCAATTTCCTCGTCAGATAATCTGGAAAACTCGGGCATCTGGCCAAACTCCGGCCTGGCATCGTAACCTTGTAAAATAACCCTGATGAATATCTCCGGATCTTCGTCATTTACAATTTTGCTTCCGGCCAAGGGAGGAAACGCGCCGGGTATTCCTTTGCCATTTGTTTGGTGACAGGCAGCACAATTTGTTTGATATAACTGAGCGCCATCGGGCAGTAGCGCTTCCTGGCTCCCGACAGCATTTGCTGCAACAGGCAATTCTTTTGGTTTGGCTGGAATAAACTTTACTTCCTCAGTCAATGGCGCCTGCTTCAGAGATTTCAGATAAGCCACCAGGTTCATAGCGTCTTCAGTGGCTACCACTTTTCCTTTTTCTGTTCTGTATTCATCCGGGATTTCAATGGAAACTGCGTCTTTATGCGGGTTTTCCTCATACCTGAACAACCAGGGATAAGCAGGCATGATGGATTCTTCAACTACAATCCTGGGATTAAATAAGTGAAGGAGGTGCCATTG
>CAZWQB010000119.1:0-3648 GCA_964636035.1 uncultured Roseivirgaceae bacterium | reverse complement strand
GGGGCATTGTTTTCCTGCATTTGATACGCTGGTACCACTGCAATGAACATACTCAAACCGAAAAACACAAGAAATATGGTAACGAGTAGATGACGATGATTTTTATGGAAATTAAACATGATTCTCCTTTTAAGCGTTTACTAATGCGTCCGTTTTCAATGATTCTGCTTTTTCAATGAGTAGCTCTTTCCTTTTTGTTTCCTTCAAATGGCCTTTTATCATTTTATATAAGTTCCAGCCAAAAACGAGATGAGAAAAGAACATCAGAGATCCTCCTACCGCTCTCCATAGCCAGTAGGGGGCCATCAAGGTTACGGTGTCAATGAACGGTGTTCCGTCTACCCATTCCATCCCTTTTTCTGTTCCACCTATCATGAGAGAAAATATGTAAATATTCAAACCGATAAAGGCAAACCAAAAGTGCATACCTACCGCGAGTTGATTGGGCTCCGTGCGAGTCAGCTTGGGAACAATGGCATAGATACTGCCCCATAAGAAAAAGCAAATAATGCCGTACATGGTCATGTGCGAGTGGGCAACATTAAAGTCGGTAAAATGCCACACGTAATTCGTAAATCGAAAGGCCTGAAAGCTGCCTTGCGTTGAACCAACGAAATAAAAAATTACACCTACCAGCATAAATGGCAAAACATAGCTATCGGAAATGGCCTTCCAGCTTCCGCGCATGGTCATCAGGAAATTGGTGGTGCCAGCCAACACAGGAATAAACATCCCTGCGCTAAAAACGATGGCGACAGTTTGAAGCCACCAGGGCAGGGGGCTGAAAATGAAATGGTGTGTTCCTATCAGCGTATAGAATAGCATTTGTGTCCAGAAAGCTAGAACGCCCAGCGAGTAAGAGTAAATGGGCTTATTAAGGGCAGATGGCAGGTAATAGTAAACCAATCCCAGTGTAAAGGTCATAAACCACATACCCACACCCTGGTGCATATAATATCCCTGCACTATGGTCTCACCCAATCCTTCCTGATAAAAGGGGAGATAGGCGATTGTTGCCAATACGGTAGTCCACACAAGGGCGCCCAATATAAACCAATTAGAAATGTAGATTTCTTCTGTGTTCCGCTTTGAAACGGTTTTGTAGAAATTGAGAAGGGTTAAAATAAGTCCTGCAGCAAACAATGCCATAACAGGCCAGATATATTCTCTATATTCACCGCCACCATTATTTATGCCACTCATGAGGCATATTGTGCCCAGAAATACACAACTATTGATGAGGAAAAAACCAATCCAACCCCAGTTATAACTGTAAATCTTTCTGTTTGATGTCCGGCTTACAACAAAGTACGCCAGGCCAATCATTGCCAGCGAAGCCCAGCCCCAAAATACAACATTGGTATGAACCGGGCGAAGCCTTCCAAAAGAGAGCCATGCGACATGGTCCATATCCGGCCAAACAAACTTCATTCCCAGGTATTGACCCACGAGCGTACCAAATATTAACCAAACCGTTGCAGCGCCGAGATAAGCAAGCACCAAATTAATGAGTTTGTCATCAGTTTGAAAACTGATCTTCCCAATTTTCTTTTCGTCTACAAGCGGGTTGTTTGGATCCAACGTAACCTGGTTTACCAGGCCGCGGGAATCTATTATTTTGTCCCTACCTGACAATTCTGTTCCCTGAAGTTGAAAGCGCCCCGATTGTTGCCGCTCCTTTAATAGTTCATCTATTTCAGATAAATCAGCGTTAATGATGGCATCTTTCAGCTCCCTTTCATCCCTTTTCTTCTCGGCATTTTCTGACACGTTCAGAAGCTTCCCAATCCTGACGGCCGCAATAATGGAAAACACAACCAGAATAATAATACACAGGACCAACGTTCCGACAATGCCGGGCTGTGAATACCAGGTATCGGTATCTATTTGCCGGGTACTTTGTCCCTGTAAAATCAGGGGAAAAAAGGCAAATATCAAAAAGAAGTACACGTTAGCTTTTTTCAATGGAATCATAATTAATATATTAAGACCTTTTTATCTTTAAATGGTGAAAATTTTTAGTAATCTTTGAGTATTCTAAACTTCATGTTATCAATGGATTCATCTAATATGATCTGGCAGGCCAGTCTGCTCGTTGACGTGCTATTTGGCAATCCCTCCAGGGTTTCGGATTCATAGGCATCTTTCTCACCAGGTTCGCCTTCCAGTATTTCAATGTGGCAAGTCCCACACATTGCTCGTCCCCTGCAATCTCCCCAGTCAATCCACAGTTCGTTTAAAATAAGATCCATTAAACTCCGGTATTCCAGCGGCTTAAAGTTGAGCACATGATCTTTGCCCAGGTCATCGGTAACAAATAATTTGCCCATATATCTTACTTTTTCAGGAAGACCAAACCTTTGTCAAAATTCTCAGTCACCTGACTTATAGAAGTTGTTTTCAGCATATGCTCCAGAGAATCTCTGATTTTTTTAAATTCATAATGGATCGGACATGGCTTTTTGCTGGAGCAACTTTTAATGCCCAGTCCACAACTGGTGAAAATTTTTTCGCCGTCTATTGCCCTTACAATATCTATCAGCTTTATTTCCTGAGTTGTTTCTATATAAAACCCTCCGTTGGGGCCTTTTGTCGAACTCACTATATTCCTCTTGCTGAGGTCCTGCAGTATCTTAGCGGTGAAATGTTCAGGCGCGCCTATGGCTTCACATATTTCTTTTATGCCGACCTTTTTCCCATCCCTGCAGTTTGCGCCGATATAGATAACAGCACGTATTCCGTACTCACAAGCCTTTGAAAACATGGCATTCAGTTATTTCACCCAAAATTGATCTTCCCAAACTTCATTAGTGGACTCGTGAATCTCTTCTATCTTTTGTCTCAGATGCTCCAGCGTATCCTCATCCATTGTAGATTGAATGTAGGGGAATAGATCGCGCTCTTCAAACCGGATATGAGATTCAACTTCCTCTTCAATCAATCCCAACGTTACCTTTACTTTTTCAGGCTCGGATGCCAGCCTCTCTACCAATCTTCCTATTTTTCTATGTTGTTTTTCTGCCTTCTTCCGTTTCTCATCCTTTTCATCAAGCAAAGAAAAAATGTATTTTTCTTCCTCATCAAAATGGGTCAGCAGATGGTTTTTGAAGAAATACTCCACATAGGCGGCAATTCTTTCTACTGCAATCTCCTTCTTTATTCCTGTCCTTATCTTCCAGCAAAGCAACAGGCCAAAATGGTGGTCTTTAGACAAGGGGATTAATGCCGGGTGTCTCTTTAGTGGTTTTGGTTTCCTATTAGCGACTTGTTCTTTATTCGGTGTGCCCATACTTAATATAGCTGTACAAATAAGAAAATGTTTCTCAAAAGTAGTGTATAAATTTCAAAATAAAGATAAAAAGGTCTTTTATTTTGGATCAAAAAAGTAACTTTTCTTACAATAGAGCTGATTTGTATTTCATGCTGAAGCCAATGATTGGATGGCTTTCCTGAGGCTGGTCTAAAAATCTTCCAGATTCCAATGCACTAAGAACGGGTATTTGCACGAACCCATGCACTTGCTTGAAAACTAAAACCAAAGAATGTCTACGAAGATAAAATAGGGTCAAAAGTCGTTGCCTTTTCAGCAGACCCTGATAGCACTCGGAGGGTTAAAAAAAAACCGAAGTTATGGATTTGACTCTCGCG
>CAZWQB010000118.1:0-10288 GCA_964636035.1 uncultured Roseivirgaceae bacterium | reverse complement strand
GACACCCTAAGTTAAATTCCATAATTTACTAGATGGGGAATACTGAGCATTACACTTCTGATAAACCAATAAACACTGAGAACGAAGATAGATTTCAGAGGTATGGTTTTGCTAAAAGAATTGCCGAAACAATTCCAATTCTATCGAGAAACAACAAAGATTCGATTGTTTTGGGACTATTTGGTGCTTCCTACCTGGTGTTGGAAGAAATCCCGAAATGGGACAAATCCTGCTCCAATTCCAAAGCCTTCATCGCTTTTTCCTTAATTACAGTACTGATGCGTTTTTTCTGAATCTTGGATTCGAGCCAGGAAATGATATCAAAATACATAAAAGGCCTTTTTTCATATGGATTGTCTTCCAGGGGTATCAATTGCGCACGTAAATTTTCAAATTGCTTGATCAGTGCTTCCTGGGTGATGCCAGTTCCCAGCTTCTTCAGAAAGCTCAGAATATAGCGTTGGAAAGTGTGCATATCACCTTTTTTGAGCAGAAAGCGGTAGGTAGACCGGATATAATAGTCGATCACGTCCACGTTCCCCAATTCATAGTGGCAAATTAAATTCAGGATTCTGGCAAAGCTGTGCACATCTTCTCGCAAAGTACCTTCGTTTTCATTGATGATTTTGTTAAGACTTTGAATGGCCTCGTTGAAATTATCATTGCCAAAGTAAAGGGATGCGGTTTTGTAATATAAAATTATCCTGGAGTGGTTGTCTAGTTGATTGGCAAACAATTCCAGTCCTGGTTTGATCCTGTTCATCAGAACCACGCCTTGCTCAAAATCACCCAGCATAAAATACCTGTTAAACTGGTGTACATAGGTGTATTTCAAGAGCTTGAGACGGATATTTTCATTCAGCGAGATGCCGGGAATGAATCGTACCGCTTTTAGTTTTTTGTTCGTTTCTATAAATTCATAGTACTTAAAGAGTTTGTACTGTACGATCATCAAATTGTTGATACTGTTAATATAAGTCTCCAGCCGCGATGGGATAATAGCGGGATTGTTATCAAAGATTCCAACCCATTTTCTGGCATACTCATATCCCTTGTCAAAATTTTGAATCATAAAGAAATACCCAACCAGAAGCTGATAAAGATTGATTTTTTCATTTAACGAAAGACTTTCCTCTTCGTATGAAGGAATGCTCGCTTTAAATAAATCTACCACCTTATTATAATCAGACTTATTTCTGATGAAGCCCATTCTTTTATACAAGGAGTTGAGTTTCACCGATAGGTTGGTAAAGGTATTGATATTATTTATGCGTGAATTTACATCCTGAACATCCTCAATAATCCGATTCACACGCTTTTCGTTGTCCTTGCCGACGGTTTGAGAAAGTACCCGCTTTTCCCATTTTAAAATTTCCAGAAGCAGCTCGAGGTTATCAATTTTGGAAGCCATTTTTTTTGCTTTCTGCAGCATTTGCGCGCACTGCTCGTACAAACTTTTATTCAAAAGCAACTGCGCAAAATCAATAAGCTCCCGGATCTGAATTTCTATGACCGCGGTTTGGTTGTACAGGCGCATGCTTTGTAAAATTTTATTGTACAAATGCGCCTTCATATTGGAGAGCTGAGAAGGTTTTAGCGACTTTTCTTTGGACAGGATTTTATCTTCGTCAAACTCTTCCTGCTGCTCAATGAGCTCAAACAAGCGTGCATATTTTTTGGGCGTAGTTCCGCCAATGCTATCTACATATAATTTGAAATAGCGTTTTTCGCTCCTGTTTAAGGATTTGATAAGCTGAAAAAGTCCATCTGATTTAGCTTTTGACATCGTAGTATGAATTTAATCAGAACCTGCTTTGCTGTTTCAGAATCGCAATTTATGCAGTGGGTGTTCTTCGTCTGAAACTGTAAATATACTTCAATTAGGTAAATAAGTGGAGGGTTTAACTCATAACTTTGAGTTAATGATTGGAAATAGTCCGTGTTGGATGATCTTTTTCCTTTAATAAACGATGGTTGGATCATCGCAATTATACTAGAAAGTGAGAAGCAAATAAAATATAGAAGAATGAATAATAGGGTTTTTATTTTTGATACTACGTTAAGAGATGGGGAGCAGGTTCCCGGATGCACGCTTAATACGAATGAAAAAGTAGAGATTGCAAAAGCTTTGGAAAACCTTGGTGTTGACGTGATAGAGGCGGGCTTTCCTATTTCAAGTCCGGGTGATTTCAAATCGGTGGTTGAAATTAGTAAAGCAGTTAAAGATGTTTCTGTTTGTGCCCTTTCCAGGGCGGTAGAGAAAGACATAATAACGGCTGCTGAGGCGTTGAAATTTGCTAAATTTCCGAGAATACATACGGGTATTGGAACTTCTGATCAACACATCTTTACAAAAATAAGAAGTACAAAGGAGGAGATCATCGAAAGGGGAGTAGCTGCTGTTAAGCTTGCCAAAAACTACGTAGATGATGTGGAGTTTTACGCGGAGGATGCGGGGCGTACTGAAAATGAATATCTGGCTAAAGTAATTGAAGCTGTTATTGCTGCCGGCGCGACAGTAGTAAATATACCTGATACCACAGGTTTTTGCCTTCCGGATGAATACGGAGCAAAAATTAAATACCTCATTGACAATGTAAAAGGAATAGAAAACGTAGTGATTTCTACACACTGTCATAATGACCTCGGTCTGTCTACCGCCAACGCATTGGAGGCAATCAGAAACGGAGCAAGGCAAATTGAATGTACCATCAATGGTGTGGGCGAGCGAGCGGGTAACACGGCTCTTGAGGAAGTGGTAATGATTTTGAGAAAACACAAACGTCTCAATTTTGAAACAAATATCAAGACGCAGCAACTTTACCCAATGAGCCTGATGGTGTCAGAAATGATGAAAATGCCTGTGCAGCCCAATAAAGCCATTGTAGGATGCAACGCCTTTAGTCATTCTTCCGGAATTCATCAGGATGGTGTCATTAAAAATCGCGAGAACTACGAAATTATAGATCCTGCAGAGGTGGGTGTAGACGAATCTACCATTGTTCTCACCGCAAGAAGTGGTAGGGCGGCGTTGAACTTCAGGGTCAAGAAATTGGGCGTTGATATTTCCAAAGATGAGCTTGAAGAAATTTATGACTTGTTTTTAGAACTGGCCGATACTGTGGTAGTGGTTGACGACAATATGCTGAAGGAATTGCTGGTAAAGTATCAAAGTACTGCCAAAGTAAATCTTTAGAAATATTAGATTATGTTTTAAAAGCACTATCTTTCCAAAATTTTTCTTCTATAAACTGTGAGCATCCCCAAATTACACGATAGAAAATTCGGAATGATAATTCCTGGAGAGTTTGAAAACTGTGCGGTTCATTATTGTTTATAATATAACAGCTTTTAAAAATTTAATGATTTTTTATGATGTATTATAATAATAAGACAACCGTATTTTTAGATGGTAAATTTTTGCTGGCTTCAGAAGCCAAAACGGACCTGTATGCGCAAACACTACACTACGGTTGTGGTGTTTTCGAGGGTTTGAGGGCTTATCATGCAGAAAAAGGGGGAACCATCTTTAAAGCAAAAGAACATTTCGAAAGATTTATAAACTCTTCAGAAAAACTTCATCTTAAAGTAAAATACACAGCCGAAGAGTTAACCGCCATTGCTTATCAACTTATTGCCCAAAACGATTTTAAAGACGCCTACATTCGACCATTGGCTTATTCCGGGCCAAATATGCGACTGCTGCCTGCGGAAGAAACCCATATCTTCATGGCCGCATGGAAATGGGAAAGGTATTTAGGAGATGATTTGTTGAAGGTAATGATATCTTCTTATGAAAAGCCCAATCCAAAATCCTGCCCTATAGAAGCAAAGGCTGTCGGCCAGTACATCAATTCTATATTGGCCTCAAAAGAGGCAAAAAGCAAGGGGTATGACGAAGCCCTTTTGCTGGATATGAATGGCAATGTGGCACAGGCACCGGGAGCAAATTTCTTTTATGAGAAAAAAGGAGTGTTATATACGCCTCCGTTAGGTCATATCTTACCCGGAATCACCAGGTCTACTATTATTTCTTTGGCGAAAGAGCTGGGTTATAAAGTGAAAGAAACCTTGTTTAAGCCAGAAGTGCTGGAAGAGGCAGACAGCGCGTTCTTTACGGGAACCGCAGTAGAGGTAGCCGGTATCAAATCTATCAATGGCAAGAACCTAAAAGGTAAGTGGGAAGGCTCAATGGGCTATAATCTGAATCTGGCTTATAGGCAAAAAGTAAAATTTAATGAATTTCAAGGATTGACTATTGTATAAGGTAAAATGAGTAAAGAATTAAATAAGTATAGTAAAGTTATAACCCAAGATCCAACACAGCCTGCTGCACAAGCCATGTTTTATGGAATAGGGCTTAGTGATGAAGACCTTGAAAAGGCACAGGTAGGCATTGTGAGCATGGGCTACGATGGTAATACGTGCAATATGCACTTAAACGAACTTGCTGCCGAGGTGAAAAAAGGGGTGTGGGAGCAAAATTTAGTCGGACTCATTTTTAATACAATTGGTGTGAGTGACGGAATGAGCAACGGAACAGAAGGGATGCGTTATTCCCTCGTAAGCCGTGATGTGATTGCCGACTCAATAGAAACTGTATGTGGGGCGCAATATTATGATGGCCTTATAGCCTTGCCTGGATGCGACAAAAACATGCCGGGATCCCTTATTGCCATGGGACGGTTGAACAGACCTGCCATTATGGTTTATGGTGGCACCATTGCGCCGGGCCATTACAAGGGCGAAGACCTTAATATTGTGTCGGCTTTTGAAGCGCTGGGACATAAAATTGCCGGAAGCATTACCCCTGAAGATTTTAAACAGGTAGTGAAGCACGCTTGTCCGGGGGCAGGAGCCTGTGGCGGCATGTACACAGCCAATACCATGGCAAGTGCGATTGAAGCGCTGGGCATGAGCCTTCCTTATTCATCAAGCAATCCAGCTCTGAGTGTAGAAAAACGCAAGGAATGTGCTGATGCAGGCAAAGCGATTAGATTGCTTCTGGAGAAAGATATAAAGCCGCGTGACATCATGACACTTCAGGCTTTTGAAAATGCCATCACCATTATCATGGCACTCGGTGGTTCCACAAACGCTGTTTTGCACCTGTTGGCCATGGCTAAGAGCGTGGATGTTCCGCTTACGATCGATGACTTTCAGACCATCAGTAATCGTATTCCTGTTCTTGCAGACTTTAAGCCCAGTGGAAAATACCTGATGCAGGATTTACACCAACATGGCGGTGTTCCTGCTGTGATGAAGTACCTTTTGAAAAAAGGGCTACTGCATGGTGATTGCCTGACTGTTACAGGAAAAACCCTTGCAGAGAATATGGAAGATGTGCCGGATCTGGATTTTGAAATACAAAAAATCGTATTTCCGCTTGAAAGCCCAATCAAGAAAACCGGACACTTGCAAATACTATACGGCAATCTGGCTTCCGAAGGCAGTGTTGCAAAAATAAGTGGAAAGGAAGGGGAGAGTTTTATTGGTACCGCCCGGGTATTTGACGGCGAGTATGCGCTTATCGAAGGCATTAATTCTGCCAGAATCAAAGCCGGCGATGTGGTAGTGATTAAAAATGTGGGCCCAAAAGGCGCGCCCGGTATGCCCGAAATGCTTAAGCCAACTTCTGCCATTATAGGCGCAGGCCTGGGAAAATCCATTGCATTGATTACCGATGGCCGCTTCAGTGGAGGAACCCACGGATTTGTAGTAGGCCATATTACTCCCGAAGCCCACGAAGGCGGCTTGATCGGCTTGGTGGAAGATGGAGACATCATAGAAATTAGCGCAGTAGAAAACCGTATAGACTTAAAAGTTTCAGATGAAATTCTGGAAGAGAGGAGGCGCAAATGGAAACAGCCGGATCTTAAAGTAGACAGGGGCGTGCTGTATAAATATGCAAAAATGGTTTCATCAGCATCTACAGGGTGCATAACCGATCTATAATTATGGAAACAGAAACAACAACAAAATCTTCAGCAATAAAAAAGACAGAAAAGAAACTGGTGGTAAGTGGTGCAGAGGCTGTCATTCTCTCATTTCTGGCAGAAGGCGTTGATACTATATTTGGATATCCCGGTGGCGCTATTATGCCGGTGTATGATGCCCTGTATCATTATCAGGATAAAGTGAACCATGTATTGGTGCGGCACGAACAAGGGGCGATCCATGCAGCGCAGGGATATGCCCGCGTAAATGGAAAAGTAGGAATATGCATGGCCACCTCTGGTCCGGGTGCAACCAACCTGATCACGGGATTGGCAGACGCACAAATAGACAGTACGCCACTGGTGTGCATTACAGGTCAGGTAGCATCGCCGCTTTTGGGCACTGATGCTTTCCAGGAGACAGATGTAGTCGGCGTTTCTATGGCCGTGACCAAATGGAATTTCCAGGTGACGAAGGCAAGTGATATTGCTGAAACCATGGCCAAAGCCTTTTACATCGCAAGGTCGGGAAGACCGGGTCCGGTATTGGTAGACATTACCAAAGATGCTCAAATTGACTTTGTAGAGTATGAATATAAGCCTTGCACGAGGATTAGAAGCTATAACCCCAGTCCAAATCTGGACCCAACAGCAGTAACAGAAGCTGCTGCCCTGATCAACAAAGCCAAAAAGCCGCTTTTACTAGTGGGCCAGGGCGTGGTGCTTTCCGGTGCCGAGCAGGAATTGATATCCTTTCTGGAGAAAACCGGCGTGCCGGCTGCCTGGACATTGTTAGGCTTGTCTGCATTGCCGACCGAGCATCCTTTGAATGTGGGTATGCTGGGCATGCACGGCAACTATGGACCCAATGTCAAGACCAATGAATGCGACCTGCTCATAGCTGTGGGCATGCGATTTGACGACAGGGTAACTGGTGATACCAAAAGGTATGCAAAACAGGCAAAAATCATTCATATTGATATTGATCCCGCTGAAATCAATAAAAACATTCCTGCGGATGTAGCCATTGTAGCTGACGCCAGGGCTGCTCTGCTTGCCCTACTCGGAGAAGTAAAGGAAAATTCGCACAGTGCCTGGCTGGAGGAATTCAAGGTATGCGAAGACCTGGAATACAAAAAAGTAATAGAAGGAAATTTTTTTCCTGACGGTGAGAACCTTTCAATGGGAGAAGCCATCAAAATAATTTCAGAACGTGGCAAAGGAGATGCAGTGTTGGTTACGGATGTGGGGCAGCATCAAATGGCAGCTTCCCGTTATTTTAAGTTTAACAAAACCCGTAGTAACGTAACTTCCGGCGGATTAGGAACCATGGGTTTTGCATTACCGGCAGCATTAGGCGCCAAAATTGGGGCTCCCGATCGGGAGGTGGTTGCAGTGATTGGTGATGGTGGTTTTCAGATGACGTTGCAGGAGTTAGGGACGATATTCCAAACCAAAGCTGCTGTAAAAATTGTGATTCTGAATAACAATTTTCTTGGAATGGTGCGGCAGTGGCAGCAACTGTTTTTTGAAAAGCGCTATTCCTTTACCGAAATGACCAATCCGGATTTTGTAGGGATTGCGCAGGCTTATGGAATTAAAGCCAGCAAAATTTCTGAAAGAGGAAATTTGGCGCAGGCAGTGGATGAAATGTTTGCGCATGATGGCCCCTATTTGTTGGAAATAGTAGTAGAAAAAGAAGAAAATGTCTTCCCTATGGTGGCAGCAGGAACATGTGTTTCAGAAATAAGGCTTGAATAAACAATGGCAATAATGGAAAATAACAATTTTACGATCCTGGTTTTTACTGAAAATCATGTAGGGCTTTTGAGCCGAATTACTTTGATTTTTTCGCGGAGGCATATCAATATCGAAAGTATTACAGTATCAGAGTCAGAAATCAAGGGAATTCATCGATTTACGATCGTCATAAATTCAGATGAAGATCAGGTGCAAAAGCTGGTGAAGCAAATTGAAAAACAGGTGGAAGTGCTGAAAGCCTTTTACCATTTTAATGATGATACTATCTATCAGGAAATTGCTTTGTACAAAATTGCAGCAAAGTCTCTTGTGTTGGATGATAATCTTGAATCGCTAATAAGGGCCAACCATGCCCGCATCCTCAATATTTCTCCTGAATTTATTGTAATAGAGAAAACAGGGCATGAGGAAGAAACCAAAGCACTTTTTGAAGAATTACAGCCTTTTGGCGTGCTGGAATTTGTCCGTTCGGGCAGGGTATCCATTACGAAGGCAGCAAAAGCTTTTTCAGCTTATATGGAAGAGCTGGAAGAGGCAAATGCTTAACAATTACCTTTAATATTTAATAAACAAACAAAGTAAAATGGCTAAAATCAATTTTGGAGGAGTAGAAGAAAACGTTGTAACCAGGGAAGAGTTTCCTTTGGAGAAAGCAAAAGAAACGTTAAAAGACGATGTGATTGCAATCATTGGATATGGTGTGCAAGGGCCGGGACAATCTCTTAATTTAAAGGACAACGGTTTCAATGTGATTGTTGGACAAAGGAAAAATTCAAAGTCATGGGATAGGGCTAAGGCAGATGGTTGGGTTGAAGGTAAAGATCTTTTTGATATTGAAGAGGCTTGCGAAAAAGCGACCATTATCCAGTACCTTTTGTCTGACGCTGGCCAGATCGCGCAGTGGCCTACTATAAAAAAATACTTAACACCTGGAAAAGCATTATACTTTTCACATGGATTCGGAATTACTTACAAAGAGCAAACTGGAATTATTCCTCCAAAAGATGTGGACGTGATTTTGGTTGCGCCAAAAGGATCGGGTACTTCTTTACGAAGACTTTTTCTACAAGGCAAAGGCTTAAATTCAAGCTACGCTATCTTCCAGGATGCAACAGGCAAAGCGAAAGACCGCGTAGTTTCTTTAGGAATAGGCGTAGGGTCAGGCTATTTGTTTGAGACAGACTTCCAGAAAGAAGTATTTTCAGACCTTACAGGAGAGCGGGGTATTTTGATGGGCGCTTTGGCTGGTCTTTTCGAAGCACAGTATAACGTTTTAAGAAAGAACGGACACTCTCCATCAGAAGCCTTCAATGAAACTGTTGAAGAGTTGACTCAGAGCCTGATGCCTTTAGTTGCTGAAAACGGAATGGATTGGATGTATGCCAATACTTCTGTAACTGCACAAAGAGGTGCTCTTGACTGGCGACACAAGTTCAGAGAGGCTACTACGCCTGTATTCGAGGAGCTTTACGAAAGAGTAGCTACGGGTAAGGAGGCAGAAGTAGTAATCAAAGCCGGACAAAAAGCAGATTACCGTCAGAATCTTGAGAAAGAATTGAAAGAGCTTCGGGAATCTGAACTGTGGCAAACAGGCCAGCAGGTAAGAAAATTGAGACCGGAAGGTAACTAATTTCTGATTTAGTGATGTATTGATTTGCGAATGATGCCCTCTGACTGGAGGTTGTCATTCGCATTTTTTTTGTGTTAATAGTTCTGATGCTCCTACCTTTTTTTTCCTCATGGCGCGTGAGGACTTTTTTGACTTTGTTTCAACATAGGGCATAGAGTGGTTTCTAAAGATGGAGCGTAGGATTGGCAATCAAATCCAGATGTTTGAAAGTCACTATATAGGGGTTTAACAGATTTTTGTCTTGCTTATAAACACACCAAAACTTTCCCGTATAGTATTTTGGTAATACGAGGACATGATCAATACGAGGTGCTGAAAAATAAACTGAAGGAATATTGTTATTACTTTGAAAAAGCCCGGGATTTTGTCAGAACAGGGGAAATTAATTAGCGGACGGTTTAGTCTTTCAATCAATCTTGTAAGGAAGGAATTTATCCACGTTACCACCGAATTTATGCACTTCTCTGATGATGGTGGAGCTGATATGGGCAAGTTCCGGAGAGGTGATTAGAAATACTGTTTCCACGCCGTTTAGGTGGCGGTTCACCTGCGAGATACTGTTCTCGTACTCAAAATCTGTGGTATTCCTCAGTCCTCGTAATATGTAATTGGCTCCCAATCTTTTTGCAAGAACGGCAGTCAGTTCGTTGTAGACGATCACATCAATATTATCATGATCCAGGAAGGTCTCCCTGATATAATCGAGCATCCTTTCAACATCAAAATACCTTTGCTTTTGGCTGTTGTGTCCAATCGCTATAGTAATCTTATCGAAGAAATTTAAGCCTCTCAACACAATATCATGATGCCCTTTGGTAAATGGGTCAAAAGATCCGGGAAAAATGGCTGTTTTGTTCATGTGCAAATGTTTGAAGAGTGAAAGGGGTGACGGGGTTAATCACACAAATTGATACTAAAGAGGTCGAAATACTGGTGGTCTTCTATCTCGTCAAACACATAT
>CAZWQB010000117.1:0-10335 GCA_964636035.1 uncultured Roseivirgaceae bacterium | reverse complement strand
AAATAATTAAAATAATTGTTACCAAATATAATTAGAATTTGCAAAAAATATCTTTTCCAGCAAATAATAATATTTTTTTAACATGCTTAAATTCAAGGTGGTATAGATAACTTGTCTTTTTGATTATATTTAAATAAGAATTGAATATACATAAAAATATTACAATATACCCGGGATCGCACTAATTATCTATGATGCTGTAAAGTGGCTTAAAGAAAGCAAAAACCACCGAACCGGATTTGACTGTGGAATAAAACAACTAAAACCTTACACTTGAGAAATGAAAACACTATACCTCGTCAGACATGCCAAATCCAGTTGGGACAATCCTGACCTGCCTGATTATGACAGACCATTGAACCAAAGAGGTTTAAGAGATGCGCCCGAAATAGGGCGCAGGCTTGCTCTGATGAAAACTTATGTAGAGGTAATGTTGTCTAGTCCGGCGAATCGCGCTTATACTACAGCATCAATTATAGCTCTTATTCTCAATTACCCCCAGATGGACATTGCTACCGATGAAGCTATATACCATGCAGACAGGTCGGAATTGGTAGATGTTCTAAAGAAGCAGGATCCGGGAGTAAGCACTTTGATGCTCTATGGACATAACCCGGGACTTACAGACCTGGCAAACTATCTTGCAGGGGCTGATATAGACAACATTCCAACCTGTGGGGTGGTAGCCATACAACTTCAAATTATAGATTGGTCTTCTATAACCAAAAACAGTGGAAAAGTGCTTTTTTTCGAATATCCTAAAAAGAACTTTCAGGGGAAATTTCTTTCCTAGCATAGACTTTCAACTGTGGCAGCTGCTAGAATGGACTGATGTCTCTAATGCTGTATTTTTTGAAAATACCGAATTCTTCGAATCGCATACCAACAAAAAACTTGAAGTTACCTGCAGTATTGTTAATCCGCATGCCGTCGAAACTAATGCTGGCACGCTGCATAAGTACGGTTCCACCCGCAAAGAAACGGTCGTTGTCGTAGCCAATAGCAGCTCTTACGTTCAGCTTGGGTTCCATTGCATACATTGACTCATCATGGGGCGAGATATTTAAACTTTGGTGTTGCAAGCCGATTCCTCCGGTTGCATTGATGTTCAAATAAAAATCTCTGATCACAAAATTGTAGGCATAACCCGGCAAAACAGAGAGGGTGAGGAACCTTCCTCCCTCAATAGAACCCGCGTCTCCGAAACTGTCGCGGACATCTTCGGGAATTAACCTACTGTCGGCATTAATACTAAACCTTGATGCTGACAGCAGCAAAATAGGAGAACCTGCACTTTTAATTTGCTTATCTGCCTGATTAAAGCCAGACCTAAAGGAGAATTTTCGATGGTTAAAAACATGGATCCCATTGATGGCGATATTCATTACCGATAAATCTTCACGCTGTGGAAAGTTATCTCCTGATTGAAAGCCGGGAGTGATGTCTATTGCATTGTTCAGGTAAAAGCCCTCATACTTCTGGAAGGTCCCGTCGAAGCACCATTTTCTGCCGTAAACGTTGCCCTGAAAATCTATGAAGTCAGTTTCTCCATATTTGCTCTTACTTCTTTCGAACGCGACCGGAACCTTAACGGCTAATTCCAGCCCTACATCAAAGATATAGGCTCCCAAGCCAATGTAACCTCTGTCGTTGGGGGCATAGTTGACGCGTCGCTCCTCTGCTTCCCTGCCAATTAGATTTAATATCAGCAATCTGTCTGTGCCTATAATTTTCGCATTGAAATGATCAGGAAACTCTTTGACATAAATACTTCTCAAAGAGTCATAATTCTGCGCCATGACAGGGTAAGAAAGCGCAAGTAAGGATGAAATTATAAAATTCTTCATACACCGCAGAAATCAGGCAGCAGTTGGACGAATATTTGGCCTATGATCATCTATATATTTCAGTTATTCTATTATACACCCCTATGAATTCTTTCTATCCTTCAAAATTGTCAAAGTCGAAGATTAAATTCATGATTTCCCAATCGCTTGCTGAAAGTTCCGTATCCAAATTAGCGAGGTCTCCCGAATCTTTCTCAAAAATGGCGGATATCCAGCATCACATCCTTGAATTTTTCAGGTTGCTCCAGCAAAATCATCATTTTTTCCGCTACTTTTTCCGAAGAGGCCAATTCTGAATTCTCTTTATATCTGATAAACTTTTCAACACCGCTAAACTGTCCCTTTTTGGTGCTCCTTATCTTTTCCTGCATCCCCGTATCTACGATACCAGGTGCCAAAGAAAATATCTTTACCTTGTCGCCCCTGATACCACGCTCTGTTGCAACCACCTGACTCAGCATATTTAATCCCGCTTTGGTGGCACAATATCCCGACCAACCATCAACAGGGTAACCTCCCGCCCCTGAAGATATGTTTACAATTATTGCTTCTGCGGAAGTAACAGCGAATTTTTTTATAAAAGCATTCATCAAAATGGCAGGTGAAACGAGATTTAAATTGTAAACATCCGGAATAAGGTCATTTTCTATTTCGCCCAAATACCCTACCTCCCCCAGGGTGCCGGCATTATTTATCAACACAACCCGATCCGGTGTATCAGCCACTTCAAAAAATTCGTTTACGTGCTTTTTGAGTCTGTCTACATCCGCCAGATCAACTGAAATATGTGTAAATCGACTATGGGTAATGTCATTGTTTCTGGAAAAGCCCACCACGTAATTCTCGTCATATTCCAAGAGTGCTTTCACCAGCGCCAGTCCTATCCCTTTACTACTTCCTGTTACAAAATAATAGTTCATCTGCATGTATGTGTTATCAATTTAAATTGCTCCAAACCTGTTTTGGGGTGGATGTTTGGCTGATATTATCCAAACTATCACCCGCCTTGGAGTCAATTCTATAGCTAGTCGAAAGTATCTTCATATTGTTTTGGCGCCCGGCTTGGATACATCAGCAACGAAAATAAATGCTTACCTACTAAAAACAAAAAAGGCTACAATAGTTTAATAACTTTTGTAGCCTTCTCGATTTTAAGGCACGTGAAGCCGAAAAAGGGGACCAATCTTCCCTTATAGGATATACTGACTAAGGTCTTTATTTTTCACCAGAACCGCCAGCCTTTCTTTTACCATTTCTCTGTTAATCACCAGTTGTGCGTTGGGTCCTATGACATCCGGCACATCATAAAGAAATTCATTAAGAAGCTGGCTTACGACAGTATGCAACCGGCGGGCACCAATATTCTCAATCTCGGTGTTGATTTGAAAAGCAATTTCAGCAATTTCTTCCAGGGCTTCATCTTCAAACCTAAGCGAGACATCCTCGGCAGTAAATAGAGCCTCGTACTGTTTCGTAAGGGCATTTTTCGGCTCTTTCAGTATCTTGTAGAAATCATCTTTCGTAAGATTTTCAAGTTCGACCCTGATCGGAAACCTTCCCTGCAATTCAGGTATAAGATCTGACGGCTTTGAAAAATGAAAAGCTCCGGCTGCTATGAACAAGATATGATCGGTATGGATAATCCCATATTTGGTATTTACGGCACTGCCTTCCACGATCGGCAGCAAATCTCGCTGCACGCCTTCTCTGCTCACATCCGGTCCACCTCCGCCACCTTTCCTGGATCCGCCGGCTATTTTGTCAATCTCGTCTATAAAAATAATTCCAGTATCTTCCGCTTTCCTGATGGCCTCTTCCTTCACCTCATCCATATCAATCAGCTTTGAAGCCTCTTCTTCCAAAAGAATCTTCTTCGCTTCTCCAATAGTTACCTTTCTGCGCTTATTCTTTTTCGGCATCATGTTGCTAATCATTTCCTGCAGATTGATCATAGAGGCCTCGTCCATCATACCTCCTCCTATCATTCCCAAGCCGCCGTTTCCAGCCTGTTTGATGTTGATCTCAATCTTCCTGTCATCAATATCGCCATTTCTTATTTTATCGCGGAATTTGGCACGGGTTCTTTCATTTAATTCCTGATCATTGTCAGGCATACCCCCATTGTCATCCTGGGCATAACCAGGCATGTTGCCTGTCGGCGACTTATGTTTTAGGGGCGGAATCAGCGCATCCAGGATAATGTCTTCTACAATTGAATTGGCTTTTTCCCGCACTTGTTCTTTTTTGCTGATTTTTACCATGTTTACAGCATGCTCTACAAGATCGCGGACCATGCTTTCCACATCACGCCCTACGTATCCCACTTCGGTAAATTTCGAAGCTTCCACTTTTGTGAAAGGCGCGTCTGCTATTTTTGCCAGTCTCCTTGCAATTTCTGTTTTACCAACACCAGTTGCCCCTATCAATAAGATATTGTTAGGCATGATCTCATCCTTCATATCTGAGGCCACATTCATCCTTCTCCACCGGTTTCTCAGCGCAATGGAAACATTTCTTTTCGCATCTTTCTGGCCGATTATGTATTTGTCTAATTCGGCAACTATCTCTCTTGGTGTTAAATATTTATTTTCGTCTAACATCTTCAATATCTTTATCTTATTACTTCTTTTTAATATATGTACTTAAGTCGCTTGCCAAAGTAAAAACGTTTGACCCTCCTGCTACATGGTAAAAGCTTCGGGAGTAGGCCAGCTCAAACGATTTGACCCTAAACATCAAGCCCATGGAAAAACCAGCGCCACCCGATGTCTCTTCTAATCTTAATTCTTTTCTGACAAGATGATTGTATCCAAATCTTAAATTAACATTTTTACTTAAAAGCACTTCTGCACCTATAGCAGCATGCCTTAAGACCTTATCAACGGCACCCGGTTCATCCTGGTTATTTCGCAATGAGGAATCATAATAGGCAATGTCTCCTCTGGAAAGATTATAGGCCGTGATGCTGAACCTGATCGGCATGTGTTCGGGTTGGAAAGTAGTTCCTATTTGCACGTCGAAAGGTAGTTTCGAATCGGCCCCGTCCGTAAAGGCATTCACGACAATACCTGCGTTTTTAATCGTCAGGCCCACAGTTAGTTTCTTTTCAGGATGCTTGTAGGTGCCTCCAATATCCAGCAAAACTGCCGACGCTGTATACGTACCCAGGTAAGATTGCGCCCACTTCAAACTAGCGCCTAAGGTAAAGACCCCGACAGTTCTTGAATGACTAATAATAGCGGCAAAATCTCTGGCCCTAAAATCGGCTGCTTCATTTCCCGCCTCGTCAAAACCCACAAAATCGCCATAATCAAAATATTGCAGCCCCACTCCCCACATACCGACTTTTTCCATTTTTTGGGCATAAGCCAACGAGGTGTATCGAATATCAGCCAGATAATCTACATAGCTGATAGATGCACGCAAATGCACGTCGTCCACCAAAAGTGCGGGATTAACCAGGAACATGTTTACATCCTCATCCTGAGCTGTAATGTTCACCCCCGATAAGGCGGCAACTCGCGCCGAAGAGGGGGTGTTCAAAAATACAAAGTCGTTGGCACCTCCTATCTGCCCCCAAAGGACCGGTATTTCTGCGAAGCAAAGCCACAGAAGCAGAAAACATCTTATGGAATTCGTTACTCTCACGTATTACTAGTCCGGCATAGGTCGCATTTGAAGAATTTACTGACCGTTGTGCATGTTCACCTTTTCTTCTTCCACTACAAATTTTATCGGATCCTTTACTTTTTCCTCTAAAAGCGCAATCTCCAGCACTTGAGAAACGGTATCCACGTAGTGAATTTTTAAATCTTTGATATAATGCTCATCAATTTCCTCTATATCTTTTCTGTTCCGTGCACAAAGAATTATTTCTTTGATGCCTGCTCTTTTTGCCGCCAAAATCTTTTCTTTGATACCACCCACAGGCAACACTTTCCCTCTCAAGGTGATTTCACCGGTCATGGCAAGTTTGTCTTTCACCTTCCTTTGCGTGAAAACCGAGGCCAGCGATGTGAGCATCGTAATTCCTGCCGAAGGACCATCTTTGGGAACCGCACCTGCCGGAACGTGCACGTGCAAGTCATAGTTATCAAATATCTTGTAATGAATATCAAGCTTATCGGCATTGGATTTCAGGTATGAAAGCGCCGTCATGGCAGATTCTTTCATCACGTCACCCAACTGACCAGAAAGGATCAACTTCCCTTTACCCCTACTCAGGCTAGACTCTATAAACAAAATCTCACCTCCCACGGATGTCCAGGCCAAACCTGTTACAACGCCCGGGGTCTGATTATCCTGATAAAATTCTTTATCAAAGACTTCAGCTCCTAAAATTCTGAGCACATCTTTTACACCAATGGTCTTGGAATATTCTTCCTCCATGGCGATTGACTTTGCCACATTTCTTACCAGCGTACCCACCTTTCGTTCAAGGTTTCGCACGCCTGATTCCCGGGTGTAGTCTTCTATTACTTTTACAATTGCTTCCCGCTTAATAGTAACATCCTTGTTCTTCAATCCATGCTCCTTTTTCTGTTTGGGGATCAAATGCTTTGTGGCAATCTGCACTTTTTCTTCCAGTGTATAGCCATTCAGTTCAATTATCTCCATTCTGTCGCGCAGAGCAGGGTGGATGGTATCCAAAGAGTTGGCAGTAGCAATGAACAAAATCTTAGACAGATCATACTCCACCTCCAGGTAATTGTCCATAAACGAGTTGTTTTGTTCAGGATCCAGCACCTCTAAGAGCGCGGAAGAAGGATCACCCCTAAAATCTGCATTCACCTTGTCGATTTCGTCAAGGATAAATACCGGGTTCGAAGATTTCGATTTTTTAATATTCTGAATTATCTTACCAGGCAAGGCTCCCACGTATGTTTTTCTGTGGCCTCTAATTTCTGCCTCATCATGTACGCCACCCAATGACATTCTGACATATTTTCTCTTTAGCGCTTTGGCGATAGATCTTCCCAAAGAAGTTTTACCAACACCAGGAGGTCCATAAAGGCACAAAATAGGGCCTTTCATATCCTGTTTGAGCTTTAATACAGCAAGGTATTCGATGATTCGGTCTTTTACCTTCTCAAGCCCGTAGTGATCTTTGTCAAGCACTTTTCTGGCCCTGTTCAGATCAAAATTGTCCTTCGTAAACTCCTCCCAGGGAAGATCCACCAGAAACTCAACATAGTTCATGGAGACAGGATATTCAGCCGCGGCCGGGTTCAGCCGCATTATTTTGTCCAGTTCTTTTTCAAAATGCTTTTGCACTTCGATGGGCCATTTTTTCTTTTCGCCTTTTTTCCTCAGTAATTCCAGCTCCTGGTCAGGTCCGTCAAAACCTAATTCATCCTGCAGCACCTTTATCTGCTGGCGGAGGTAATAGTCTCTTTGTTGCTGATCTATATCCACATTTACCTTGCTTTGAATTTCATGCTTCAATTCCAGCATCTGTACGTCTTTGAGCATAAATTCGAGCAGCAAAGTGGCCCGCTTCAAGCCTTCGTCGATCTCAAGCAATTTCTGCTTGTCTTCCACATCCGCACTGATGTTTGAAGATAGGAAGTGGGTTAAAAAGCTGGGGCTTTCTATGTTATCCAGCGCTACCTGTGCTTCCTGAGGAATTTCAGGGTTTAGCCGTAAAATTTTAGTAGCGGCGTCCTTCAGGGATTGCACAATCGCTTTGGTCTCCTTTTTTACTTTATCAGGAAATTGCTCTTTTATTAGCGTGAACTTTGCGGTCATAAAAGGCTCTTCCTGAACAAATTCAGTGATCTTAAAGCGGTTCTTACCCTGGATGATAATGGTGGTATTTCCGTCAGGCAGCACCAGCATCTTTATGATTTTGGCTACTGTACCAATTTGATAGATATCCTCTGGTGCTGGCTCTTCCGAAGAGTTTTTCTTTTGGGCCACCACACCAATAATTCTGTTTCCGCGGTAGGCTTTTCTAACCAGCTTGATAGAACTTTGCCTACCTATAGTAATCGGAATGACCACTCCGGGAAATAACACTGTATTTTTAATGGGTAAAATTGGAAGCTCTTCCGGAATTCCTGCTTTGTTTAAATCTTCATCTTCATCAGGCGCTATCAATTGAATCAGCTCTCCTGATTCTTCATCCGAAATATCTGTTAAAATGAAAGAATGAAAGGACGGATTATTATTGTTATTCATTGTAAATGTTTTATGCATGTCGCAAATATGAAACTTTCTGACTTGTCTGGTAAGTTTGTCAATAGCAAAGTCCCATAATATGTTTTATCTCTATTTCTATGCCATGTTGGCATCTTATAATCAAAATATCATCTGATTCAATCCAGCTTCAATTTTTGCAATCCCTATGCCAAAAGGCAAACTAACCTATATTATTTGTACTTACCTTCGCAATTTGATATAATTAATTAAATTTACCTTAATATGTTATCGGCTTATGGTAAAATTATTGCTTATAAGCTAGCGTTTGTTCTTGTTTAGAACTCCAATTATGAGAAGCACCGAATGGTTATTGATAATACCCTTTCTTTTGTTGTCGTTGACTGACATAAAAGCGCAGTTCCTTTCTACAAGTGCTACTGATGCTCCTAACGGCTATGAGTTCAAAAATGTGAACAAAGCGCCATATTACCACAACAAAAAGCAACTAAAGGAAATCTCCAAATATGATAAAGCCAAAGATTGGGAAAAACTACACAAGGTTTTAAGTGTATACGTTTCGAATTTCGGCATTGAAAATTTCTACAAAGATACTTACCTACTGTGGCGATTGGCCAAGTTGAGCGAGCTTTTAGGTCGCATGGATGAGGCCAAAGAGCTTTACAAGATTGTTCTAAAGCACCATAGAAAAGAGAATGATCTACGAAAGATTGAACTTCATTATGATTCGCTTACGGTGAATGAAAAGGATTATTATGTACCCATTGAGTATTACTATGAGCTCATTTCATATCGACAGGAGGTGGATACATTGCGTCCGCCAAGAGGCTTGAAAATTAACATGGGATCGGAAATTAACTCATCCTCCAGTGATTACGGCCCTACCTTAAACGTCCACGACGATGTGCTGTTTTTTACCTCTAAAAGAAATTTCAGAAGGATCAATTTTGATAAAATGGACAACGAAGACATTTTCTTTAGTAAGCGCGTAGAGGGATTTTGGAGCGATGCAAAGGAACTGAAAGAAATAAATACTCGGTTTAATGAAGGCTCTGCCGCATTGAGCAGGGACGGAAAAACGTTGTATTTCGCCCGTTGTGACTCGCCAGACGGACTAGGCAATTGCGACCTTTACAGTGCAAAAATGCAGGCAGACAGCACCTGGGGAGAAATTAAAAATCTGGGGGCGGATGTGAACAGCACCTCATGGGACTCTCACCCCTCGTTAAGCCACTCCGAAGATACCCTCTTTTTTGCTTCAGATAGGCTGGGAGGCTTTGGTTTGTCTGACATTTGGTTCACCTATAAATCAGGCAAAGATGGCAAGTGGTCAAAAGCGGTTAATTTGGGACCGACCATCAATACACGGCAAAATGAACTCAGCCCTTTTCTTCATCCGAAGTTCAATGTGCTGTATTTTTCTTCAAACGGACATTTGCTCAATTTCGGGGAGTTCGACATTTATAAGTCGAGAATGGTAAACAATTTTTGGCAGGAACCTAAAAACATAGGCCCTTTGGTGAATGGCGAGGGGAGCGAGTATTATTTCACAATAGATGCCAGTGCAAAAGACCTTTTCTATGCGCACAGCAAAGACAGCAATCTCGAAAACCTGGATCTCTTCTCGTTTCCGCTACCTATGGAAGCCAAACCGAACGCCTATGCCAATTTGAGTGGCGTTGTGGTTGATTCTATCAGCGGGAGACCTGTGAGTGGTATTGTTTCGATTATAGACCTGGACCATGGCGTTGAAGTGGCACCAAAATTTCTGAGGCCGGACGGAAGTTTTGAGTTTAACTTAATCAATAACAACAATTATTTGCTCATCATCCAAAGCGATGAATTCTTTAGAATTGAGGAAATGTTTTACCTGGATGGGGATACCGAGATCAGAAGAACGGCGCAACCCATTACAAGCAGGCTTCAATTCTCCAAGATAGAATTTGAGAATGGAAAGGCAGCTTTACGTCCTGAGATGTTTGAAGACCTGGATAAAATCGTTAATTTCTTATTGGATAATCCCGACTTTAAACTAAAAATATCAGGCCATACCGACTCTGATGGCCGGGAGGAGTTCAACCTCGATTTATCACAACAAAGGGCCAATTCCATTAAGGAGTACATTACCTTTTTTGGAAACGTCAATGAAAACCGTGTAGAAGCAGTCGGGTACGGAAGCTCCAAACCTATAGTGGAAGAAAATACGGCGGCAGACAAAGCCATGAACCGCAGGGTAGAATTTGAGATATATCGCCGGGCCGAAGGAGAGGTGTTTGAAGAAAGTAGCTCGGACTGGTAGGTGTTGGGGATTGGGTGTTGGGTGTTGGGT
>CAZWQB010000116.1:0-10428 GCA_964636035.1 uncultured Roseivirgaceae bacterium | reverse complement strand
ATGCCTTTATATGAGACAAGGATGCCTTTATATGAGACAAGGCATGCCTTGTCTCTACTTCCTGCTATTGCACAATGGTCACTGAATCATTCCCTATCAAAACTGGATTTTCGTTGATTCGACCTTCTTCGGAGGCATTTTCCAACTTAAGTACTCCTCTCGGACAAACCGCTGAACAAATGCCGCAGCCTACACAGGATGCACGCACCACATTTTGCCCTCTTTGCGCATACCACCTTACATCTATTCCCATTTCGCAATACGTGGAGCAGTTGCCACAGGAAATGCATTGTCCGCCGTTGGTAGTTATTCTGAATCTAGATTTAAACCTTTGAACAATCCCGATATAGGCCGCCAAAGGGCAACCATACCTGCACCAAACCCGATTGCCCATTAAAGGATAAAAGCCCGTTCCCACGACGCCAGCGAAGAGCGAGCCGATTGCGAACCCGTAAATTGAATGAAAGACATTGGTTGCATTTCCCAACAAGGCAAATTCCATAAAGTAATTTACAATGGTGACAGCGGTCATCAGTATTGCCAGGACAAAAACGCTGTGCACCATTACCCTTTCGATTCGCCAGGCTTTCAGAGATTTATCTGACAGATGCCTGTAAGGATCGCCGGCAGTTTCAGCCAATCCACCACAACCGCAGACCCAGGAGCAGTACCATCTTTTACCATAAATATAAGTGAGCAATGGCACCCCGATGACAATAAGAATAATGCCCCAGATAAGCATAAACATCCCAATAGAACCATTGGTGAGCATACCCTCGACTCTGTAATCGAAAAAGAAAGTGTAGTCCAGCGGCCAGATGTTCTTAAAATCATGCCATGGTTTGTTCAGAAGCACGAGAATTTCCGGTATAAGAAAGGCAAAGGAAAGCTGAAAAAACATGACCGAAGCAGTCCTCAGCGTTTGGTATTTGTTGCCCTTATATTTTCTAAACATCCGGATTCCCATTACGAGGATCGCCAGGGTGTAAATGGTTCCGTATAAAAACCATTGCGTTCCAGGATTTCCAGATAAAGCGATGCTGAGCGGGTCCATCATGAGGGAGAGGTTGGTGAGGTATTCCGGAAACCAATACAATATGATATAAAGGAGGATTAGGTAAGACCCCGTAACAATACCTACCCAGCCCCGCGATTTCATGGAGGAATGATAAACACCGTCATTTTTTATGCCTGCAGGCTCGTTCCGGTGCAATGGGAAAATGTATAACAGGCTGCCTAATATCCCCAGTCCTACAGAGGCAAATAAAAGAAGCATTTTGTTTTCCGGCACCCAACCGGTTGTAGACGCTTTGGTAATGGTAAAGCTATAATCATCCCAAATAATCTCACCCTCTCTTTCTTCTGATTTTACCTCTTCGTTGTAAGTATTGAAATAATCTTTAAAGTCGCTTATGAAGGTTAAATTTGAGGTGTATTCTCTTCCCAGCATAGGTTCCAGTTCGGCGGCAATTACCTCCAGGTGTTCATCTTTAACGGAAGATTTGATCGCTTCTTCCGTAAGTTGATAAGAACCGAGAAAGGGGATAGTGGTAAAAAATATTAGCCCTATCGCCAGGAGCCCCAAACCTACTTTTTGAATATGATTTATATTTTTATTCATCGGATAAGCCAGTCAATTGTTCATCATTAAAATCCTACAAGCCTCTTATACCAGGGGATGTTCAAAACGGAAAGCTGCTCATTAAACTTGTTGTTGTAAGCCTGAATTATTTGCTTATGATGTTTTTCATAAAATTCAGGGTCAAAATTCGCTTCAGAAAACCTTTTCAACACCTGCTGCACCGTCCAGTGCCCTTTCAATGCGCTGTCGAAAAAAGCATGGCGCAGCCGCATCCCCAGGGCATTGACACCCAAAATTTCCTTACTCTCTTTTTTGAATAACAACCTCAAACAGATTTTTCCATTTGGGTGCTCCCAATAAAAAGTCTCCATTTCATTACCCCATTGTGAGGGAACAAAGCCATAAGTCTGATACTCAATATCAAAAAATTTGGCCGAATTGAACCAGGGACCGGGTTTATAAGCAGTCTTTTTTTTGGTGAGGCTCTGCGCCAGCGATTCTCCGTGCATGCGGGCCGTGTACCAAACCTGCTCTATTAATTTTCTATCGGCAGCGGGTGCTTTGCGGAACTGTGCACAATCTCCAATAGCATAAACATCTACAACAGAAGTCGCAAAATGCTCGTCTACCAAAACACCTAATTCAGTTTCTACGGCCGTATCTTTCAAAAAAGCAATGTTGGGATTCACCCCGGCTGTGAGTCCTACAAACTGGCACTGAATTGTCTCATCATCCAAGGTTGTCACCGCAGCCGCCCGGCCCGCACCATCATCGATTATTTCCTTAAGCTCCACCCCCAAACGTAGGTCCACATGGTGCTCTCTGATATGCCTGTTGATCATTTCAGATTCTTCAGGTGGTAGCACATTCGCCCAGAAGCTTTTTTCTCTTACCAGAAAAGTTACCTCAATATTCCGGCTTCTCAGCATTTCAGCCATCTCTATTCCTATGAGGCCCCCTCCCACAATAACGCCCCGCTGGATATTTACGGTGTCTTGCTCCATTGACTCCAGGTCCTGCCAGGAGTACAAGCCCTGCACGCCTTTAAGATCCTGGCCAGGCCAGCCAAATTTATTAGGCCTGGAGCCTGTTGCCAGCACAAGTATGTCATAAGAGAGTTTGCCGGTAGATTTCAGTGAGAGCTTTTTTTCTGAAAAATCCACCTCTTCTACCCAGTCGTGCAGCAGCGAAATTCTATTTTTCTCCCAAAACCAGTCTTCATAGGGTTTTAAATGAGCAGATTTCATATGGCCCATGTAGACATACATCAAAGCTGTTCGTGAAAAGAAATATTTTGACTCACCCGAAATAACGAATATTTCTGCCTCAGCATCATTTTTGCGAATATGGCGTGCGCAGGTAATCCCGGCGATTCCATTTCCTATAATGACTATCTTTCTACCTTTTCCCGGCATTGACATACCTAGTTATAATGATTATAAAACGCTCCTGGAAAAATCAGAACTCCAGCCCCCTTTTTTCGCATAATTCACCTACACTTTTTTACCTTTTACTCTCCTCTTTTAATCCAGGAATAATAAGCCTTTCTGATTACCGCTGGTTCCACACGCTTTTCAAACATCCTGAACGCCCTATAGTTGGCCAGATTGACTTTCCAGTAACTGTTGACCTGGTACTTTCTTGCTGAAACAATTACATCTTTCTGAATAATGTGGAAGCCATATCTGGGTTTCAGTCGCCGTACAAATTCGAAGTCTTCCATAATGCAAAAGTCTTCGTTGAAGCCGTCTTCCTTTTCAAAAACTTTTTTCGTAATATACAGTGTCTGATCTCCCCCACCACAAAAGCGGCCATTAAATCTGGAAAAGTAGCTGTTGATATTCGTGAGAAAACTTTCGGGAACCAATTTTGTCCGGAAGCATCCTATAGGAAAACCCGCTTTTACCGCCTCTATAATATCATCATAAAACGTAGGCGGTGGAAGGACATCTGCATGTACAAAATAGAGCAGATCACCCAAAGCCATTCCGGCTCCTGCATTCATTTGAATGGCCCTGCCCCTATTGCTTTGAATATAACGCACCCATGGCCATTTCTCAGCGGAAAGTGCATGGGTGCTACCCCCATCGACAACAATCACTTCGAAGGCATTTTGCCCTTTGATCTTGCGCAAATGATCCAGCAGGACTCCGATTCTCTTTTCTTCATCTAAAACGGGAATTATGACACTGACCATCAAATTAGGAAATCTTCAATTGCATCAATCTCACAGCCGCTAATTTACCCCTTTCCTTAAAAAGGAAGGCGCAGCAATGAGGTCATCCAAATCATCTATATCCGAAAGCATCTCGAGTTTGCCGACCGTCAGGGCATTGTCATTTGCGTTCCTTAGTGTTGATGCACAAACCCCATCAGTACTCCAGGCGATATTTGTAAATAATGCTGGCCACGGATGCTTTGACCCAATTAAATAATAGCCCCCGTCCATCGCAGGACCGATCACCACATCATGTTTATCCAACACTTGAAAGGCTTCCACTAATTGATAGACAGAAAGATCTGCACAGTCGGAGCCGATGATTACTTTTTTATGAAAGCCCTGTTCATCAGCCCATGCAATGGCATTCGCCATTCTGTCTCCAAGGCTTTCACCATGTTGTATTTGCAAATGGTAATGGCCAGGATATTTTGTTTCGTTTTCGGGGTGCTCGCTATAAAAAAAATATACTTCTTTTCCTTCGGGCAGCTTTTTTGCTTCTGAAACCGTGTGAGCAACCAATTTTTTATACACTTCTAACGCCCGATGTTCACCAATATCTTTTGCTAAACGTGTTTTTACTTTGCCCAACACTAAAGGTTTTAAAAAAATCATCAGGACATCGCTATTCATAACCATTTTCCGTTTTTCACCCAGGTTCCCATATCCTGAAGCAGGCGCGGAAATCTTTGCTACGCACTGTCGTTGAGGAAATCCATCCAGTGAATAAATTAACCCCCGGGTCTACTCAATCGGCACTTTTCCACCGGCCTTTCGGCTTTTACTTTCAAAAGAATGTTCGGGCCTGCCGGGGGCAATTTCCTCAACACCCGCCCCTTTCAGAGATGACTGTCTGATGATCAATTCGGGCATAAGCACAGTTTTTCGTGGCGCGCTGATCGACTTCGCCTGAATCTGGTCAAAAAATATTTTTGCTGCGATCTTCCCCATTGAAAAGCTCAGCTGATCTACAGATGTAATAGCGGGATCTGTAAAGGGCGCAAAAGGCTCGTTGCTGAAGCCTGCTAGTGCTATTTCCTGGGGAATTTTTATGTTCATCTCCTTCAAAACCTGCATGGCCCCCATAGCGCCATAATCAGATGCCGAAAATACTGCATCCGGAATTTCGGAGAGTTTGAGCAATTTTTCCATGCTTGCTCTGCCGTCTTCCAGTTGAAGGTCGCTTTCAATTACTATAGACTCATCAAAAGGAATATTATAATGCTCCAAAGCGTCCATATAACCTCTCAACCTATTTTTATAAATGCTTATTCGCTTCGGCTTGGTGAGGTAGGCAATCCTTCTGCAACCCTGCCTGATCAGATGCTCTACCACCATATATGCCCCCTGGTAGTCGTCAATCATCACCTGATTTACATCCAGTTCATCGCTGACATTGTCGAATAAAATCAAGGGAATACCGCGTTGGGTGACCTTCCGAAAATGGCTAAGATCGTCTGTTTTCTTTCCAATAGACGCAAAAATCCCATCTACCCTTGCACTCAGAAGCGCCTCCACCGTTTTTACTTCCTTTTCGTAACTGTCGGATGACTGGCATATAATGACTTTAAAATTAAGATCATTGGCAATCCGTTCTATGCCTTTTATCACCGAAGCAAAGATATTTCTGTCGACCGTTGGAACAATTACCCCTATAATTTCGCTCCTGCCGTTTCTTAATGCAGCCGCTATATTATTCGGCTGGTAGTTCAATTCGATAGCAGCCTTTTGCACTATTTTCTTGGTTGCATCGCTGATTCTGGGATTATCTTTCAACGCCCTGGAAACGGTAGATGCAGTCACATTTAATTTCCTTGCAATATCATGAATGGTTGTCTTTCCCTTTTTCGACATTATTTTATCAAAGTTATTGAACTACAGACTGGGAAGAATCTAAGGTATCACCCAAATAATTCATTTAAACATCACCGAAAATAAGCATTTAAGCTCGAAGAATAAAAAAAATTACGCGGTTATTGTTTTATTCCTGATCAGAAACTACACAATCAAAACAATGATCCACTTTTCTTGCAGCTTACTTTGCAGCTTAGCACCATGTCTTTGCCTGAACTTTTTACTCAGAAAATTGCCTGACATCAAAAAAAATATTTATTAATTTTGCTGAACCTATCGCGTCCATTATAGCTTTTTAGATAATAAAGCATCGATTTTTTTTAACCAATGAATCCTTTTCCTCTAACTGGCGTAATAAGCTTTACTTTTAGTATTTTTGCAGACTATCCGATTGTTCCCTCTTGACTTTCACAGCAGTACCAGAAGCCAGCCCCTGCGTCAACAGGAAACGATTGGACGTGCATAATTCAAAAAAGACTTTTAAGATCAGAAGCCGCTAGAACTTATATGCTTGAAACATTAATTTTTACTTTTTTACTTAGTATTTCTCCTTTTGGAGAAGCCCGGGCGGGAATTCCTTACGCCATATTAAATGATGTTAATATCTTCCTGGCTTTTGTAGTAGGTTTGACTGCTAATTTATTAATATTCCCAATCATCATGTGGCTCATCGATAAGTTCAGCCTCCGTTTATGGCCCAACAAAACTTACAGAAAGGGAGTAGTAAAACTTTCTAAGCGTGCTAAAAAAAGTGTAGGCAAAAACCTGCAAAAATATGGTTTTTGGGGGCTCATGTTTTTTGTAATGATTCCACTGCCGGGCACAGGTGCCTATATCGGTGCTATTGCTGCCTATGTGCTAAAAATTGAAAGGAAAAGAGCATTTATAGCCACGAGTATGGGCGTTTTGATATCTTGTTTAATCATGGCAGCAGGTTCCTATTTTGGAAATAAGGGACTGGACTTGTTATAAGACTACGAATCTTCAAGCTGGCTGAGCGCCAATGCATAGGCACCGAGTGCTATGGCCTTACTTGTTCCCAGCTTTGAAAGTCCTATTCCTATTCTCTTATCAGGATTGTATTGAATTGTTTTCTCAGAAAAAGGGATTTTAAGTTCTTGCATCCTTAAGGTCAAAAATTCGTCCAGAGAATCCGGGTTTTCCAGATCGAAAACCCTTGAGACCAGCCTCGGAAACTTTTCTCCTGCCGCATTTTGGATGGTGCCATTTAACAGTTCCAACATCCTAGGTACTATCAATTGATAGGCCCCTGAGATTCCACCCCCAAGCACTATCAGCCCGTCTATAAGCGTGATGGCATTGGCAATTGACTCCGCCATCACATAAGCCAGTTCCTGGTAGGCACCCAGTGCAGCCCCTTGGTTTCCTGCTTTTTCCCCCACAGCTATTTGATAAATATCTTTTGGCGATAATGCACTTTTGTCTCCTGATGCAGCAGCATATTCCTTTCGAATTGCCCGTATACTGATTCCTTCCTCTGCAAAAAGTGCTGTATTTCTAAAATTGCGCATTAGCCATATTTCACCGGAAGATGAATTGTCTCCTTCACACAATTTATTATCGAATACAATGCCTCCCCCATAACCCGTTCCGAGGGTAATTCCCAGCAGGTTCTTGTATTCTTTAGGCGCTTCTTTTTGTTTCAACTGTCTATTAATGTATGGCAAAATACCGGCCATTGCTTCTCCATACGCAAACAGGTCGCCATCATTTGAAATGAACACCGGCAGCTTAAAATGATTTTGAAGCATTGGCCCCAAAGGTGTGGCTCCACTGCTAAAAGCGGGGAAATTGGGCAGCCTGCCAATGATACCGGCTTTATAGTCTGCCGGGCCCGGAAATGCGAAACTTATAGCTACCGGAGGATCATTTAACAGCTCCTTTACACTTTCAAAACCCTTTATCAATGTACTTAGACAAAGACCCAAGTCATGCCCATTAGAGGGAAAAGTCAGGGATTCGATAATTTCTTTGCCGCCTTGCATAGCCGAAAAAACAAAATTAGTTCCCCCTGCATCTAAAGTCATGACAACCCGTTGGTCGCTATAAATATCCATTCACAGAAATGTTGATTAAATACATGATTAAAAGTCATTCACCACCGACACGTTTGCCCAGACAAAAAGACACACAAAATCGCTGGAATTATAACGACGCAAAAATAATAAAAAAACCGATTTAGCAAAGAACAAATTGTCTTTATTTGCAGAAATGAACTTTCGGAATTTTCAGTGTGTGCTTTTTGAGTTGGCATAATCTGGAGCAAAATATAGCCAATCCAGCCTCTGAACCCTTAGATCCCAGCCCTTAATTTATTAAAGCAAAAATTATAATTATATTTGACGCCACTATGAAAAAGCAAAAAGTTTCCATAAAAGATATTGCGACAAAATTAAATATCTCCAAGACCACCGTGTCTTTCATTTTAAATGGGAAAGCAAAAGAAAAAAGGATAAGCGACAGTCTTGTTGAAAAAGTATTGCGTCTGGTAGAAGAAGTAGGCTACCAGCCCAACCAAATGGCGCAAAGTCTGAGAACCGGCAAGACCAAAATCCTTGGGCTGATGGTAGAAGACATTTCCAATCCGTTTTTTTCAAGTGTTGCCAAACATATTGAGACGGAGGCTTATCAGCACGGCTATAAAATCATCTATTGCAGTACTGAAAACGATGATCAGAGAGCTAAGGATTTTCTTAAAATGTTTCATAGCCTTGGCATAGATGGTTACATCCTGACGCCTCCCCATGGAATTAAAGAGGATATTCAATGGCTGGTGTCGCAGGGAGAAAATGTGGTATTATTTGACAGGTATTTTGATGAAATAGCGGCTGAATTTGTGATGGTAAACAATGAAGAGAGTACATTCAGTGGCACAAAACATTTACTGGATCAAGGCTATCGGCGGATTGCTTTCATAACGCTTGCTTCAGAACAACCCCAAATGAAAGGCAGGGCATCAGGCTACCAGAAAGCCATGGAGCAACATGGCTTATCACCCGTCCATCTTTCCCTTCCCTTTAAAAGGGAGCAGCAATACGTACGTGAAATTAAGGATTTTCTGAGCGCACAACCCGATCTGGATGCGGTGTTTTTCGGCACAAACTATCTGGGTGTAAGTGGTTTGGAGGCAGTTGCAGGTTTAAAACTGATAATTCCTGGCGATTTGGCTTTTATGTCTTTCGACGACAATGATCTTTTCCGTATAAACACCCCTACCATTACCGCCATTGCGCAACCCATGGAAAAAATTGCCAAGACCATTGTTACCGCCTTACTAGCTCAAATTGATGCGCCCGGTAAAACAAAAAGCGCGGCTAAAACACAAGGTCATTACCTGCCGACTGAACTTATTATCAGGAATTCTACAGCTAAGAAGGCTTCGTAACACCTATTGGTGAAGGTGCATCAAAGTCGACTCCCGGAACTATAATACCTCGATAAACCTGGTAATAAGCGTAAAATAATCTTCAAATTCAGTCAGTGGCAAGGTCTCCGCCTTGTCGTTTATATCGTGATAGGCTTGTATTCCTCCAAGGGTATAAATAAAGAATGAAGGCACACCTTTCATATGGAACATGCAATGGTCGCTGTTACATGCCTCCCCTCTTATTTTCACCTGCTTCATCAATTTCTCAGCTTCGTTAATGTTCCTCAGTTTCTCGAATTCCTCCTTATACACTGATCCATTTACAACCTGGATTCCATCATCCCCGGTCCCGGAAATATCGAAATTGAGCAGAAATTTTATTTTTTCGAGAGGGAAAAGAGGATTTTCAGTAAAATACCGAGCACCCAAGAGTCCTAGCTCCTCAGCGCCAAAGGCAATAAAGACTGTATTGTAGGCGGGTGGCCGCACCTGATAATGTCTGGCAAGGTTCAACAACATCGCGATCCCGCTGGCATTGTCATTGGCGCCGGGAAAAATCGTTTCTTTGCCCATCATCCCGAGATGGTCATAATGTGCAATCAAAACGATCAGGGAATCACTGCTTCTGCCTTCCACGTAGCCCACTACGTTTTGCGATTCGTAGGCCTCAAAAAATTTCGCCTGTATGTCTAAAGTTACCTTGTTAAACGGTTTATAGGTGCTGTCTACGCTTATGGTGATGGCAGGATGGGCGATCTGTGATGTAGCACCACTCCAGGTCAGCTTATCAGTTGTCAGCACAATTGTCCCCTCCGCCGGATTATTTTCGTGGTACTTTAAAAAGTTAATCACCTCATTGATGCTTTTAATTTCTTCTGCAGAAAAAGCATCCTTTTTAATGGGCTCAATTACGAGCATTTTGCCGAAAGCTTCCTTCAATTTAAAAATCAACTGCCCCTCGTCCAGAAAATCTTCCGCGTTGAGAACCACTGTTTCAAAACTTCCTTTCACGGACGGTGATGCAGGATCCACAAGATAGTCTGCACCCGGCACCAACAGCCTTCCGTCGATCTCAAGCTGCATCTTTCCAGGAAATGTGTTCACGGGCATTTCAAATTGTTGCAGAAAGTTTTTAGAGTAGGATTTTAAGCCAATCTTTTTAAATTCATGGCGAATGTATTCAGCAGCTAATTTATCGCCCTTGCCTACGTAACCACGCCCTTTCATTGTTGAAGAGGCCAAGGTATCTACTACATTTCGGGCATATTGAAAGTCTTGCGTATGGCTACTAAACCAAAGCAAAACTAAAATTAGACTGAAATAGATCCTCATAGCGTTTTTATTTGCAACAAGTAAAAATATATGATTCTAGTCCAGATACAAAAA
>CAZWQB010000115.1:0-10434 GCA_964636035.1 uncultured Roseivirgaceae bacterium | reverse complement strand
AGGCATGCTGCGCGCATATGGAGAGCGGCTATGCAGGCGCTGTCACAGCATCAAAAAATCCCAATGAAAATTAGCTTGTACAACCAAACTTCAGAAACGGTCCCGCGACCAGGTAACTTCCAATGGTTCGTAGATCTTGCTGCGGGTGCCTATGATTTCCGTGATGACAAAATAACCACGGTATTTTCGAACAGCTTTCCTAAAGACACTCTGGATCAACGCTGGTTTATAGAACAGAATGGTTACGTTAATGTCTATGGAATCAACCACGAATTACAACAGGAAGAAGACATCCAGTCACTACCGGAGGCAATACTGGAGATCCTGCGTAAAGATGATTCAACAGCTTTGATTGACCTACGTTCGCTGGATGTCCATCAAGTAGCGCTACCCCGGGAACTGAACGAGGAACAAGTGAGAATAAAAAATGAAGTACTGTACTCCAGCCAAAAAATGGAGCCTTTTCTTTGGCTTCTTGTTGTGGTATTGATCGTAACAGAAAGAATTGTTGCATCCCGAAAAGATACAGCATGAGTATAAGAAATCAACAAGCATTCAAAAAGATACTTTTAAAATGGCAGCTCATCCGGTCTCTGGAAATGGTGTTGATGGCTGCAACATTCGCTGTGCCGGTTCATTTTATTAGCGGATGGTTTTTCCAAAGCAACAGCAGTAACAATTGGTTTGTGTCTGTGGCCTTTTTTCTAGTATCTGTGCTTATCATTGCCCGAAAAAAAAGGGTTTTCGATGTTTCCCTCAGAGAAGTGCTACGCTACCTGAACCATCGTTTTCCGCAACTCGAGAACAGTGTCGAATTAGTGGTAAAAGATGAACAGAACCTGACAGCAATTGAGAATATTCAAAGGCAACGAATTGAAAAAAGAATTGCAGAAGCCATACCAGAAATTAAAATCCCTCAAAACATTGGTTTGTATCTGTCATTATTGGTCTTTGTCCTTCTACTTTTTATTTATCTTCCACATCCCACTATCAAACGGCAGACAAACAGCAATGAAGAAACCGGAAATACATTGCCGGGATCAGTTGAAAATAGCCCGGTGCAGACGCTGCCACCGGAAATTGCGAAAGCCACTGTAACATTGCTACCGCCAACCTATACTGGACTGCCTGCACAAACATCTGATAAACTGGCATTGGACATCCCGGAAAATAGCCTTGTAAATTGGAAGGTCACATTCTCAATAGGTGTGGAAGATGCTTACCTCATTTTTGACAGTGGCGATTCGCTAAAAATGCAGAAACAGGATGAATTTTGGGCTGCGGAAAAGAGGCTGCTTAAAAATGGCTTCTATTTTATTCGCTGGCACAGTGAGAAGAAGATGCTGCAGTCTCCTTACTATCCCATTCGGGTTACAGCTGATGAACCACCTGTTGTCGAAATTATCCGGCCTGCACAATACTTGGAATTACAATATCATACCGACAGTATCATAGAACTTTCAGTACATGCAACAGACGATTATGGCCTGAGTAGTGCACACATCGTCGCAACCGTAAGCCGGGGTACTGGTGAAGCAGTAAAGTTTCGCGAACAAAAACTCTTTTTCGATGATCCCTTAATGGCTAATTCGAAAGATTCCCGGTTGGGAAAAAAAATAAATTTAAGAGCGCTGGGCATGGCTCCCGGTGATGAACTGTATTATTATATTGTTGCACAGGACAACAAGGTGCCACAGGAAAATATAGCCAGAACGGATACCTATTTTATTACCATTCCAGATACCGCACAAAATAGCTTTAGCATATCAGCTGGATTAGGAGTGGATCAGATGCCGGCCTATTTTAGAAGTCAGCGTCAGATCATTATTGATACAGAGGAAATAATTAAAGAGGCGCCTGACATGGCTCGAAAGGAATATCAGGAAAGATTGAACAAACTGGGCATTGACCAAAAATTACTGCGATTGCGCTACGGGCAATTTTTGGGAGAGGAGTTTGAATCAGCAATTTCAGAAAACATGGATGTCCTTGTTCAAGAGGAAAATCAAGCCCATGATCACGAGCATGAATCCCACGGCGATGAGCACCATCACCATGAACATGAACAGGGCGAGGGAGAAGAAGAGGGCCTGCTTGAATCATACATGCACATCCACGACTATCAGGGTGAGGCTACCTTTTTTGATGACGCTATCAAAGCGCAGTTGAAGGCTGCCCTTGCTCAAATGTGGGAATCGGAACTTCGACTTCGAACCTTCCGACCTAAAGAAGCCCTGCCTTATGAATACAAAGCCCTTGAACTCATAAAGGATGTTCAGCAAAAGTCGAGGGTGTATGTAGAACGGATTGGTTTTGAGCCCCCTGTTCTAAAGCCGGAGGAAAACAGACTTACAGGGGACCTGGACGAACTAAATTCACAGCGCTACCAAAGATATATGGCGGAGGAAGCACCTTACCCGGGGATGCGATCAGCGCTGAGCATGGTAGAAGATATTTTGCAAAGAAGGGATGAAAATATATCCCTCGACCAGGAGATTCTCAATAATGCAGCGCTGGAAATGGCGGGTTTGGCAATTGAAGAACCTGGCAATTTTATAAGGCCGCTAACGAGTTTTAGAATACTGATCGACGAAAGCCGTTCAAACAATGCCAAAATGCAGCATTTAGAAATTATCCGGCGTGCCATGCACAGAGCGCTGCCTTCTCCACGGGCGTCTCCTTATGAAAAAAGTGACCCAAAGGATGGTCTGCACAGGCGCTTTCAATTAGAATTATCAAAGGAATTTAACCCATGAATAATCTCAACTGGAATAGCAGCACCATAGGATGGGAGTGGGTAATAGCCGGAAGCATATCCCTGCTGTTCGTTTTGATTTATATCGAATTGAAACGGAGAAGGAAGCGCCGCCTGAGCTTAAGACTGCTCCTCATTGCTTGCATGGTGGTTTCTCTGGCCTTAATTGCCTTAAAACCGGCCTGGAAAAAGCAACAAAATAAGATGCCAGCGGTATTACTAATCAAAGGATTTATACCCCGAGTGCTGGACAGCCTACAAAAGGAACATCAGGAAGCCCTAAAAATATTTACGTATGAACCCGTGGAGTATGATCTTAAGGACATACCAGTAGCGGGACTCGGACAAATTGCGGCGCTATTTCCTGAAGTTGAAAAATTGTTTGTACTGGGTACTCCGCTACCAACTTTTAACCAGGATGTACAATATCCGTTCGAACTCGTTTTACTGTTAAATGAACCTGAAGATGGCATTCTCAAAATCGAATTTCCAGATGAAGTAAGCGTCAACGAACCCATTGAAATCCGCGGAAGGTTTAAACATGACGGCGATGAGGAAATTCACCTGATGCTGAAATCGCCGGAGGGTGCACTGGACTCCCTGAAACTTCCTAAGGGTGTCTCTGATTTTTCACTGACCACTATTCCCAAAGCAGCAGGAAGATTCTTGTATAGCCTTGTAGAAAAAAATCCGGCCAAAACCGAAGAAAGATTTTCCCCAATTCCCGTGGTTGTGAAGCCCTTTGAACCGTTGCAGATTGCGATTCACGGCCATACGCCTTCCTTTGAGATCCGAGCACTTAAGAATTGGCTGGGAGAATTGGGGCATCAAATTGCTGTACAAACACAGATTTCCAGATCCGTCTATCACCGGGAATTCATCAATCAAGAAAATGTCTTTGACCTGGCGCTTGACAAAGAGAACCTTGAAAAGCTGGACGTGCTGATCATGGAAGGAGCTGCGTTGTCAAAAATGGGTGCTGCAGAACTTTCGGTACTACGAAGCGCCATTTCTGAAGGTGGTATGGCGCTACTGGTCTTGGCTGACGGAGAAATAATTCGTCAAAAAAATTCAAGCAGCTTGAGGTCAATAGCCGGATTTAAAACCGGCACCATTGAAAGTGAAGCTTATCTTTTAGAAAAGACGATTAAGGGAAAAAACATACAAGGAGAAATCGAGCGACTGCCCTACAGGTTTGAGGACGAGCCAAACGTCAATCACCAGTTTGAAGGCTTGCTTGCGAGCAGAAACCTTGGCACTGGTAAAACCGGGATGCTACTTTCAAGCACTACCCATACATTAAACCTGAAGGGGCAGGAGGATCTTTTCGCACATTTTTGGACCACCGTCCTCAACAATTTGCTGCCCGACAACGCTTATGCACCTGGTTGGACACTATCCGGTCCCATTCATTCTAAAAATGCTGAAGTACATTTTAAACTGCTGAACTATCCTGATTCGCCAAAAACCATTGTTTCAGATGATGATTCTACGACTTTTACAGTAGCTATGCGACAAGACGCATATCTTCCTGAGCATTGGACGGGCAAATTCTGGCCATCCCGAGAGGGTTGGTACAGCGTAAGCCTGGAGGACCAAAATATGACCGAGGATCAGGCAATAGAAAAATGGTTTTATGTCCAGAATGGGTCGACTTGGAGATCGTTACGCACCGTGAGGGATCTAAACAAAATGCAGTCCTACATAGACAATCATGCTGTAAAAACAGCAGATACATCACCTTCATATTCCTACGTAATCATCGACAGAATTTATTTTTTTGCAATCTTTTTACTAAGTTGTGGGTTATTGTGGGTAGAACAAAAGTTTTAGAAGGCATACTTTTAAAACTGTATTCATTAGGTCCAATTATTTCTAATCCTTTATCTTAATAGCAATGCGGTGTAGCATTTATGGAATGCTTCTTTTCTTTATATTGATTTTTCCCATGCGCGGATCGTTGATGGCGGTTCCTGGCGACTCTACCAATCAGGAGGCCGTCAAAATTAGCGAGGCCGCTTTGGTACTGTCTAAATACCTGCAATTTTCAAGCGTTTCTGGAAATGAGCTGGAGGCTGGAAAATTTCTCGCAGAATATTGTGCCGGGCAGGGTTTGGAAATGGAATATTTTTCTACAAAAGAAGACAGCTACAACTTTGCGGCTTCACTATATCCTCTTAACTGGAGCAAGCCCAATATCATTCTTTTGCACCACATCGACGTGGTACCTTCCGGCAACACGTTATTATGGGAGCATCCGCCATATTCAGGTAAAATTGAAGATGGTTACGTATGGGGACGAGGTGCAGTAGATGCCAAAGGGTTGGGTATCATGCAATTAGGTGCAATTCTCGAAATAAAAAAGCAAGCTGATACCGTAGATTTTCCGTTCAACGTAACACTGCTTTCCGTATCAGGAGAAGAGATCGGCGGTGCAAAGGGTTCGGGATTAATCGTAAAGCATTTTCTTAAATATTTAAATCCGGTTGTGGTTTTTGGAGAAGGGGGTTCCGGCTTGGAAGGGGCCATAAGTTCTGATCCCGGTTTGGGCGTTTATGGAATTTCCGTTGCAGAAAAAAAGTCGATGTGGCTGAAACTGGAACTGCAGCAAATCACCTACGGGCACGGTGCCACACCAGCTCCTGAGTACGCCAACAAATCAATGATAGAGGCTTTGAACCGGATCAATACACGTAAACTGCGACTTGAATTCGACAGGAGTAATCGACTCATGTTCAGGAAGTTTGGAAAAGCAGAAGGTGGGATAAAAGGTTTTTTTATTTCTAAAATTAACTGGGCAATTTTGTCGCCTTTCGTAAAATCCTATCTCAGGAAAAATCCCCTGTACAAGGCACTTGTGACGAACACCATTACGATTACCAATATCTCCAGTCCTCCAGGTCCGCCCAATAAAATTTCCAACTCGGCAAGCGCGGTTTTAGATTGCCGCATCCTGCCAGGTACGAGTAAAAAAGCCTTTTTGAGGTATCTTACCAATTTGATTGACGATCCGAATATTAAAATTACTATCATCAATGAGAGCGTAGCCGGAGGCTTCTCCAAACCGGACATATTTTATGATACCATGGAGGAAGCGATTAAAAGCTATGATCCGAAAGCCGAGGTGGTTCCAATACTCTTTCCTGCCACTACGGATAACAGCTATTTCAGAAGGTATGATGTACCTACCTATGGGCTGATTCCCGCGATCATGACCCAGGAATTAATTGCTAGCATTCATAGTGTAAACGAAAGGATTAGCCTGGAAATACTTGACACTGGCGTGGCCATTTACACCATTTTTCTAGATAAGATTTTAAATACCGAATTCGATGAGAAAGATCTGGAAAAGCTGGAGATTGACTTCAGGTAAATGATTCATACAGGTAAATCTGGATGCAAAAATATTTCCAATAGCCGGGAATTTCCGCTGGTCGGGATTTGCAATCACGACCCATCTAAATAAAGCATTTGCAATGCGGCTTTAGCAGCAAGCGCTAAAATGGATTATAAATCCACAGTTACTACTTCCGGATTGCAAATCCGAAAGAGCTGCTAACCGATGTAGATTTATTTAAGCCGAGTCAGACGCGATCCGGAAGAGCAGCTAACCAACCTATACATCACTAATGACCGGAATTACTGCTGGTCGGGATTTGCAATTACGACCCTCTAAATAAAGCATTTATAATGCTGTTTTTGCAGCAATCGCTAAAATGCATTATTAGTCCCCAATTACTACTTCCGGATTGCAAATCCGAAAGAGCTGCTAAGGGATGTAGATTTGTTTAAGCCGAATCAGGCGCGATCCGGAAGAGCAGCTAACCAACCTATACATTACTAATGACCGGAATTACTGCTGGTCGGGATTTGCAATCACGACCCACCTAAAAAAAGCATTTGCAATGCGGCTTTAGCAGCAAGCGCTAAAATGGATTATAAATCCGCAGTTACTACTTCCAGATTGCAAATCCGAAAGAGCTGCTAACCGATGTAGATTTGCTCAAGCCGAATCAGGCGCGATCCGGAAGAGCAGCTAACCCACTTATACATTACAAATGACCGGAATTACCGCTGGTCGGGATTTACGATCTTTCAAAACCACAGTTTTAAGAGGTTGTTACGGGTTTTCATCAATTAAAGGAGAAGACATGCGTATAAATTAGGGATTTTTAATTGTGTGCGGCAAATGGTAATAAGGAATTGATCATGTTCAAAAAATTCCAGCTTGCTTTAGACATAGCCATTCAAGCAAAAAAAACACCAGTTTTTCAACCGGTGTTTTTTTCAAATAGAGTATTAATAATCAGCAAAAACCGGATTACTCCACAGTGGTTTCTGCTTCAGAGTTCATTTCTGCATCTTCTTCTTTAATTGCATCAGCTTCAGTGTCAACAGCATCTGCTTCAGTCTCTGTAGCTTCTGTTCCTTCAATGGCTTCTGATTCACTAGCTTCTGATTCTACAGCTTCTGTTTCAGTAGCAGCTTCATCAGATGGTTGGTAAACGTCTGAATCCTGAGCAAAAGCAGCAGTAAATCCTAACAATGCAATTCCGAAAGTTAAAAAAATCTTTTTCATAATGTTTTTAAAAATTTAGTGTTTGTTAATTACTTTATGCTAATGTTCTTTGGAAAAAGCGTGCCAAAAAATCATTAAACTATAAAATACTGATTATCAATTAATTATAAAGTATCATAATTTTATAAAATTGGGAACAGTGATGCTATTTTAGACAAAGTGGGGAACTTTTACCCTTATAATCCCGACAAGCTGGTGTCAATCACACCCACCTGGCAATTGAAGTCTCGAATTGCCTCGAGAATGATGAAAACCTTTAGTCGGGCGCAAAAAAAAGCGTCAACCGGACAGTTGACGCTTTTTAATCTACTTAAGGACCTAATTTTATTCCTCAAGCGTTTCAGTTTCAGGCTCTACATCTACTTCTTCATCTTTAATTGCGTCTGTCTCACCTTCCGGTGCGATCGATTCGTTTTCAATGGCTTCAGCCTCATCTTCAATAGCTTCAGCTTCAGGTGCCTGACGATCTGACTCTACTGCCTCTGTTTCAGTAGCTTCGTCTGTTGGGTCGTAAATATCGGAGTCTTGGGCAAAAGCCGCTGTAAAACCTAAAAATGCTATCCCGAAAGTCAAAAATATCTTTTTCATAGTATCTTAATTTATATTCTAAAATTTGTTTTCATATCTAATGGGTATCAACACTGTGCCAAAAACATATATTTGCAATAAAAATTTGATTATCAACACATTACAACCCTTTGAGTCATCCACGAAAATGTGTATAATGCTGAAATAAAGCCCAAACCGTGGAAAGTATCTACATTATAATTGGAGGGTTTACTGCGCATGACACCTGCTTTACTGAATTTGTACTAACTTCAAACATCAATATGCGTCCATTGTAATGCGGTAGAAAAGCAATACGAGCAAAATATTATAAATATGGAAATAGGAATCACCACATTTGTAGAAAACACGCCCGATACTGAAACGGGCAAGTTATTATCGCCCTATGAGAGGATGATGAATCTGATGGAAGAAATCACCCTGTCTGATCAATTAGGATTGGACGTCTTTTGTATTGGCGAGCATCACAGACCGGATTTTGTAGTTTCATCTCCGGCAGTTGTCCTTGCTGCAGCCGCCGTAAAAACCACCAATATAAAATTATCAAGTGGCGTAACCGTGCTTAGTTCTGACGATCCTGTCAGGGTGTTCCAGGATTTTGCGCACGTCGACCTGCTTTCGAAAGGCAGAGCGGAAGTTATGGCTGGTCGTGGCTCCTTTATCGAATCTTTTCCGCTTTTCGGTAATGATCTAAAAGATTACGACAGCCTGTTCAGCGAAAAACTGGAATTATTGGTACAATTGAACAAAAGCGAAAAAGTGACCTGGCGTGGTGGCCATCGGCCTGCCATTGACAATCGCGGCGTTTACCCACGGCCTTTTCAGTCTGAGTTGCCCATCTGGGTTGCTGTAGGAGGTACTCCGGAGTCGGTTGTTCGGGCAGGAAAATTTGGTTTGCCTGTGGCAGTGGCAATCATAGGAGGCATGCCGGAAAGGTTTGTGCCGCTTACAGACCTTTACAAGAAGTCGTACAAAGCGGCAGGGCATGATAATGAAAATTTCCAACTAGCTATCAATTCGCACGGCTACATAGCAGACGATTCTCAAAAAGCTGCAGATGAATTTTATCCTCCTTATGCTTATTTGATGAGCAAAATAGGGCGGGAGCGGGGTTGGTCGGGCATGAGCAGGGAGCATTATGAAATGATGCGAGAGCCAGAGGGCTCATTACTGGTAGGAAGTCCGCAGCAGGTTATTGACAAAATTTTGTACGAATACGAACTATTTGGAAACACCAGATTCCTACTGCATATCAGCGTTGGAACGATGCCTCACGCAAAGGTAATGCGCGCCATAGAACTACTAGGAACCGTAGTAGCTCCGGCAGTGAGAAAAGCAATAAAAAAGTAGAAAAGAAGGATTTTTTTCCTTCTTTTCATTAATTCATCACGCTCATTTGATTATCTGATATTCATCAATAAAATCGGCTCATCAATTGATCGTTACATCATTCCATTCGCTCATCGATACATCCATTAATCATTTAATCGGTACATCAATCCATCGGTACATTATCTAATCTGCCCTCTAATTTCACCTGCCGGATGAGCGGATGTATGGACATTCACATAGGTGTTGCCCTTTTCCATTTCCATGACCAGATCTTGAATGGTCATTCCCGCCAAAGGACCGGTCAATTGATCTGCCGTGATCATTCCCCGGTTCAGCGGTCCTACAAAATTACCCTCTCGTAAGGGACCCATGAACAAAGGAACTACAACGGGTCCATTTTCGCCAGGAGGAGCCAGGTGGATATGTGCAGCAGTTACATCCTGGATATGATTCACCCCAAGTATGAAGTAAACTCCTGCACTATCCTGCGCGTACCTGAAGAGTGAAATTCCCAATGCCTCTGTGGCTACAGGCGGCACTTCAAAATCGCCCTTCATGCGGGTTCTAAAGTTCTGATGATGATTGAATCTTGCTACTTCCTGAGCCGCAATACCTACTGAAAGGAATTCCTGCTCTGAGATCTGAACAGGATCATCTTGTTCGACCAGGGGTTTGTCGTCATCCGGATCGCTACAGGAAAACAGGAGAACAACTGGGGCCAAAAACAGGCCGTATAGGCGGAGTTTTTTCATAAAAAAATAGTTTAAGGTGAGAATAAAAAAATTTTACTTTAAAAAAGGCAGTCGGACTAAAACATTATAAAATAATACAATTTTTGGGAAAGTTCAAAACAGAACTAAAAGTATATTTTGCAGGAACAATGAGCTAATGAGCAGTGAGTTATAGCCATATGCATCTCACCACCAGCGGAGCATTAATTTTCGATCCAGCATCAATTAATACAATTAGATCATTTTTACAAAGCCGCCGCCTGAGTCCTTTCAGCGGCTTTATCCTCCGTGGACTGTCTTCCTCCGTGGACTGTCCCTCCTCCGTGGCCTGTCCCCTGACAGGCCAGTTTTGCAGCAATCACAAAAAAGGCAGACCAATGAACCGATACCTGCAGCAGGAGTTTAGCAACTATTTAGAAAGTCGGCTTTGGGCGCTGTCGGGGGACAGCGCCCGGTTGACGGTGCAACTA
>CAZWQB010000114.1:0-10488 GCA_964636035.1 uncultured Roseivirgaceae bacterium | reverse complement strand
GCTGTAGGAGGTTTTGCAGACCTCTGCCTAGCCACTCGGCCACGCGACCATTTTTATGGATGCAAACATACTGAATTATCCCCTACCCTTCAACTATTTTAGAAGTTTTTTAGACAATAATTCATCTGAATATACTTTTTTTTAAATGGCCAGTAACGTGTCCCGGACCAGGTCGGGATGAAATAACCTAAAAGCACTCGAGTTGGAAATCGTCATCTCTGGACCATATATTCTCCGTAAGAGTCTTTCGGGTATTCTCAGTGGGTACGGTACGGTTCCCCTTATGGTGATTTCATTTAAAAATAATCCCAGTCTAACAATATGGTCAAACTTCAGGAGCACGATTATATGCTGTACATTGAGTAAAACTGTTCCCAGTTTTACCTCGCGGCTTTGAACGAGCAGTGCCATAAATCGAGTCTCATGCAAATATCAGAATATTATAGGATGGAATGAGGATTACTCTCTGCCGGGAATTTGTCCTACTTCTCTGCGGCCGCTGTTCGGCCAAAGCTAAGTCTTCCACAGGATGCCTACAAGAGATTCAGGTTGTGTTTAAGAATGAGGGTCATCAAAAGCATTTTCTTTCGTTAAGGCAGCCTTCCGCAAGACATCGGCTGAAATCCTAACATTTAACAGAGCGGGTTCATCAATTGGCATAAAAAAAGCATCCCAATTACCAGGATGCTTTTTTATGATAAGGATTTTCTAAAGACTATGCTTTATCTTCTCCTTCTTCGTTTTTATCTGCCTCGTCAGCGTCGTCAGCTTTGGCTTCAGGCGCTTTCTCGTCTGATGCTGCTTTTGCTTTTTCTTCGGCTGCAGCTTTTTCCTTCTTAGAGTTTTCCTTTTTATCTAAAGCCTGCTTTTGATCTTCAACCATTTGCTCTTTAAGCGCAGAAAGTGCTTCAAGATCACCTAGGGTAGATTTTTCGCTATCGTTGCTTCCTTTGGCTTTATCAGAAGTTCTGGATTTGCCAGCTCCTGCAGACGCAGTTTTACTTCCACTGGCTTTAGGTTTATCCTCAGTTTTAGAGAATACGGCAGTGTGAGATAGAACAATGCGCTTATCGTCTTTGGAGAACTCAAGCACTTTGAATTCCAGGTTCTCTCCCATGTCTGCAACAGAACCGTCTTCCTTGTTTAGATTCTTGGTAGTCGCAAAACCTTCAATTCCGTAAGGCAGTTCAAGTACTGCACCTTTGTCGTTTTTACTGATGATGGTACATTTATGCACCGAACCTGGTTGGAAAACAGACTCGAAGGTATCCCATGGGTTTTCTTCAAGTTGCTTATGACCTAATGCAAGTCTTCTGTTCTCTACATCCAACTCCAACACCTGTACTTCCAACTCCTCACCTACTTTAACAAACTCAGACGGATGCTTGATCTTTTTAGTCCAGGAAAGGTCGGAAACGTGCACCAATCCATCGATTCCTTCTTCCAATTCAATGAACAATCCGAAGTTTGTAAGATTCCTTACAATACCGGAATGTTTGGTTCCTATGCCATATTTTGTAAGAACATCCTGTTTCGTCCACGGGTCTTCAGTCAATTGCTTGATACCCAATGACATTTTTCTCTCTTCTCTGTCAAGGGTAAGCACTACTGCTTCCAGTTCATCACCAATCTTGATGAAATCCTGAGGATTTCTCAGATGCTGAGACCAGGACATTTCTGAAACGTGGATCAAGCCTTCAACACCTGGCATGATTTCAAGAAACGCACCGTAATCTGCTACGTTAACGATTCTTCCTTTCACCTTGGAACCAATCTGAATTTCTTCAGAAAGTGAATCCCATGGATGAGGCGTAAGTTGCTTCATTCCCAGAGAAATTCGCTTCTTATCGTCATCAAAATCCAGTACTACCACGTTTACTTTTTCATCAAGGTTCAACACCTCTTCAGGATGGTTGATTCGTCCCCATGAAATATCAGTAATGTGCAGCAATCCATCAACACCACCAAGGTCAATAAATACCCCAAAGTTGGTCATGTTTTTAATAACTCCTTCGAGTACCTGACCTTTTTCAAGGTTGTTCAATATCTCAACTTTTTGCTTTTCAAGATCTTTCTCGATCAACACTTTATGAGAGACTACTACGTTATCGTTAGTGTAGTTGATTTTTACAACCTTCACTTCCATTTTCTTTCCAACAAACACATCAAAATCACGAATAGGCTTAACATCTATTTGTGATCCTGGAAGGAAAGCCTCAACGCCATATATATCAACAATAAGCCCGCCTTTGGTTCTTCTCTTCACAACTCCTTCAATTACCAGATCATCATCCAATGCTTTGGTAATGTTTTCCCAGGCCTTTACTATTTTAGCTTTTCTTCTTGAAAGAACCAACTGTCCGTTGGCATTTTCCTGCTCCTCAATGAACACCTGTACTTCATCCCCAATTTTAAGGTTAGGGACATCTCTGAATTCGGAAGCTGAAACCAGCCCGTCAGATTTAAAACCAATATTTAAAATAACATCCCGGTCATTGATACCTACTACAGTACCTGTAACCACTTCTTTTTCCTCGATTTGGGTTAAAGTGTCTTCGTACAAAGAAGCCATTTCAGCTTTTTCTTTTTCTGAATAGCCCTCACCAAATCCTTTGGTTTGGATCTTGTCCCAATCGAACTCTTCTTGCGTATTAGCCATGAAATTTAATTTTTCGCTCATTTTATTCCTTATATAAGCAATTACTTTATAAAAGGTTCAGCCACTGAGCATTAGACTGAAATACTTATGAAACATCATCCTAAAAAGGAGCCATTCACCCGAATGGAGTGCAAAGTTAGAAATAAATACATAATAATCATTGGTTTAAGTTCTTTTTCCAAAAAATATCATTATGATAGCGTCCTAAGCCAGCCGCCGCGTTGCCATGGATTAAAAATCAGAGGTTGGCAGCGCACTCCCTTTCGAGATGCGGTTTGTGTGCACTTTCGGGTTTACGAAGCGTGCTTGTTTAGCACCTGAATTTCAAACAGTTCTTGCAACGGGTAATTGATTCGATATGGATTGGTCCGTGATGTTTTTTATCTAATAAAAACAGCGTGTTTAAAAAATAGGTGTTAAATTGAATAAGATTCAATTATTGAAAACAATTCAAAACGAGATAATGCATGGATGAAAAAGACTATCGTGAAAACGATGTAAATAAATACCTGGGTATAGAACCCAACAAGGCCTACGCCTCTTTTCTAACCAAGATCTTCCTTAAAGTATCCGAGGCCATTCTGATTGTAAAATCTCCCAAGAATAACCCTGATCAATCAGAAATTTCTTTTGCCAATCCTGCCTTTTTGAAACTGACGGGATTTCAGGAGCATGAAATTTTACACAAAAACCCTTTCGATGTGCTTAAGCCGCTCGATAAAGATAAAAGGCCTGTCAGCCTGAGTATTGCTGCAATTGAGACGGAAGAATTAAGTTTACATTTTCACAAGAATAATGGTGAGCCCTTTCTGGCGCAACTGACCGGCTATAGCATCACCGATGCATCCCGGGATTACCATTTTCAGGTTCAAACATACAAAGAGCTGACGTTTGAAATATTGCTGATGGAAAGTCAGCAAAAGTACAAATCTTTATTTGACAACCACCCTGACGGTGTGTTTGCTCTTGGACTGGATGGAAAGTTCAGCTCCGTCAATTTAGCCTTTGAAGAGCTTACAGGCCAGTCCAGGAATGAGCTGATGCATAGTACTTTAAGTTCTCTTCTGCCTTCATCTGAAAAACAATTGATCCAGGAAGCGTTAGATCGCACAAAAAGTGGGCACACCAGCACTGTAGAGGTTGCATTGAATAGCAAAGACGGCAGCCATAAAACCCTGTGTATTACCACGCTACCTATCCACGTTGGTAGCAGCATAACAGGCATTTACGGTATTGCGCAAGACATAACTCAGACAAAAATTCAATCGAGTATATTAAAGCTGGAAAAAAGGGTACTTGAAAATATAGTAGGCGGGCAAGCACTGGAACCTACCCTCGATTTGTTCCTGAGGGAGATAGAAAGTTTACATCCTTCATTGATGTTGACAATTATGCTCACCAATTCAAAGGAAACCCACCTGGAGTTTTTTGCCGGATCCAGTCTTCCACCTTCATTCGCGTCTCAGTTAAAGGAAGTTCCTATTGAAGAAGGAGCCGGCGCATGTGGCACTTCAGCATTTTTCCGGAAGGCAACAGCCATTTCAAATGTACAGGAGCACCCGTACATGAAAAATTATTTTGACCTGGCCAAGGTGCACGATATAAATGCCTGCTGGTCGTACCCTATATTTTCATCTAAAGGCAAACTGATAGGGACTTTTGCCATTTACAAACAGACCGAAGGATATCCTGATCAGGATGTTGAAAGGATCATAGAAAGGGCGGGAAACATCATCTCCATACTCATAGAGAATAAACAGAATGAACAAAATTACAAGCAATTAAACGAAAGGTTTAAGTTGGCTATGGATGTCTCCAACGAAGCCATCTGGGACAGGGATATTAAAAACAACACGCTGCAATGGGGATCTGGCTTCGAAATCATTTTTGGCTATCCTATCCAGGAGATTGAGGTATCGTTCAATTGGTGGAGTTTTAACCTACATCCGGAAGACAAAAACAGGGTCATAAAAAGCCTTGAAAAAGCCATTGCTTCCAAGGATACCTATTGGACCGATGAATACAGGTACAAAGCTGCGGACGGAGAATTCAGGTATGTGCTGGACAGGGGGCATATTATTAGAGACAATAAGATGAAAGCCACCAGAATGGTAGGCGCCATGATTGACCTGACAGAAAGAAAATCTGCCGAAGAAACGATACGGAGCAGTGAAGAGCAGTTTAGGAGCCTGGCAGATGCCACACTGGAAGGAATAGTAATTACTAAAAACGACAAAATCCTCGATTTCAACAAAGCATTTTCCTTAATGGTAGGGCTTGAAAAAGAAGGTGAAAAGATCATTGGTCAGTCGATTTTTAATTTCATAAGTGATAATAATCTCTCTGAAATCAAGAAGAGCCTCGATTTAAAAAACGAAGGCTTTTATGAAGGGGCGCACATACGAAGCCAAGACCAGCAAATTCCGGTTGAAATAAGGGCGGCCCGATCTGTTTACAAGGGAGAAACTGCCACTACCATCTCGTTCCGGGACATTTCTGAGCGAAGAAAAGCGGAACAGGCCCTGATGAATTATGCCGCTGAGCTTGCCCGTTCGAATGCAGAGTTGGAACAATTTGCTTACATGGCTTCTCACGATCTGCAGGAACCGTTGAGAATGGTCACGAGCTTCTTACAGTTGCTAAGGGACAAGTACGAATCGCAGTTTGATGAAACCGGAGAGCAATATATCGCCTATGCGATAGATGGGGCCGAAAGGATGAAGACGCTGATTAAGGATCTTCTGAAATACTCCAGGATCAGTTTCCATGAAGAAGAAAAGGAATTGATTGACCTGAACGATTTGCTCGCGGAAATCACATCTGTCTTTGCAATTAAATTCATTAGTGAAGGCGGATCATTAGAAATTGACGATCTACCGGAGGTGGTGGGCCAGAGAACGCTTTTTTCACAACTATTTCAAAACCTCATCGGAAATGGATTAAAATACCGGGACAAGAAAGCTCCCGTAGTCAGGGTCAGCGTGCTGGATCGGGGTTCAGAATGGGAATTTATAGTTGCAGACAATGGAATAGGCATTGATGAGAAATTTCATGACAAAATTTTTGTTATTTTTCAGCGGCTCCATAGCAGAGATGAGTTTTCCGGGACAGGGATTGGCCTGGCCATCTGTAAAAAAATTGTAGAGAAATATGGAGGCACAATTTGGGTAGAGTCTAAACCTGGCGAAGGAAGTGAATTTCATTTTACGCTAGCCAAAAGCTAATGTTTTATAGCACCACCACGGGTAAGGTGCTTCACTCCGGCAGGTCGGATTTGCTCAAAAGGTTCTCCCACAGAACAGGACAATCATTTTTTTGTTATAGTTATTTAGTCTTTCTTTGAACAGCTTTATATGGTAGATTTCTATTTATTTCTTCTCCAGGTTCAAGTATTATTCTATGGAAGGTAAAAAGTTAAATATATTAGTGATTGAAGATAATCCCGCGGACTTTTTCCTTTTCAAAGAGCTCATTTATGGAACTTCGCTGAAGATTGAAAAAATCAGCAATTCCACTAATCTTTCCAAAGCCATTTATGATCTGAATGACGAACAATTCGACCTTGTGTTCCTGGACCTGACTCTGCCTGATAGCGAGGGACTGGATTCATTTTTGGCCATCAACGAGGTTGCTGGTAATATCCCGATTATTGTGTTATCAGGCATGGTCGATGAAAAACTTGCCCTGGAAATCGTAAAAAAAGGAGCACAAGACTTCCTGATCAAGGGCAATTTTGACCATTCTCTGCTGGATAAATCGATCAGGTATAGCATTGAGCGAAAGAAAAACCTGGATATTATAAGGCAGTCCGAACATCAGTACAAATATCTTTTCGAGAACAATCCCATACCTATGTGGGCGTATGACTTAGAAACGAAGCGGTTTCTGGTGGTGAACCAGGCAGCCATCAATCAATATGGCTACTCAGAAGAGGAATTCCTTTCCATGAGCATCTTCGATATCAGGCCTCCCTCCGAGCACGAAGCATTAGAACAGCATCTGCAAAATATTGATCTTAAAAACGAAGTAAATCAGACCAACCATATCAAGAAAGACGGAACGAGGATATTTGTCGAAATCACCGGACACCATATCATTGTAAACAACAGGAGGGCGCGACTGAACCTGGCCTATGATATTACCGAACAAAGAAAAGCGCAGCAGGAGAATATCTTTCATGCGGAAATCTTAAAGAACATCACGGACATAGTCATCGTCACAGATCTGGAAGGTAAAATAACTTACTGGAATAAGGGTGCCTCGGTGAACCTCGAATTTGAAGCACAAGAAAAACTGGGCCAGAACATTGCTACGCTTCAACATGCAAAATCAAGGCTGCGCATTTCAAAAATTGTCAGGGAAATAGAAGCAAACAACTCTTTTGTAGCCCACTTAAGGGCTGTTACAAAATCAGGTAAGCTGCTGTGGCTCGACTTAAAGGCAAGTTATTTGTACGGCCTTAACAACGAAAAGACAGGCTTCTTATGGATTTCTAATGACATTACGCAGGATGTCCTAAATAAAGAAAAACTCCTTATCCAAAAAAGTGCCATAGAGGCTGTGGGCGTAGGTGTGGTAATTACCGGTGCCCATGAGGCTGACTATTCGGTCATCATGGCAAATCCAAAATTTGAGGCCATTACAGGTTATTCAGAAGATGAAATCATAGGAAAAAATTTAAGATTTCTTCAGGGAGAAGGCACCAATTCAGATACCATAAAACTTATGCAGCTAGCGCTCCGGGAACAGCGCATGTTTGATGGGGAGATATTAAATTACCGGAAAAACGGAGAACCTTTCTGGAACAAGGTAATGATCAATCCTATTTTTGATGACGATGGCAAATTAATAAATTTTGTTGGTTTTCAGCAGGACATCACCGACGCAAAAAACGCAAAAGAGGACTTGCTATATAAAAACAGGGAATTAAACACCTTCATATATAAAGCCTCTCATGATCTTCGTAGTCCGATTGCATCCCTAATTGGTTTGATAAAAGTGGCCCAACTTGAATTTAAGAACGAAACCATCTGCACTTATCTTAAAATGATGGACAGCACTTCGGTGAGACTTGATAAAATTCTGCGTACCCTCATGGACATGATCAGCATTAAGCAGGAAGAGCCGAACTATACAGTGGTTAAGTTTGCAAGCGTTGTTCAGAAAGTGATTGAGTCAAAAAAATATGCTGACATACACACAATGGACATTTCGCTGGAATTTGACAAAGACGCAGAACTAAAAACTGACGCCGAGATCTTAGTGCTCATTTTAGAAAACCTCGTGGAGAATACATTGAAGTTCCGGGATATTAATAAGAGCAAGCAGAAAATAAAGATTTCCATGGTTCAATTCCCTCACAAAAACCAGATAGCGATCAGCGACAATGGGCTGGGCATTTTGAAGGAGTATCAAAGCAGGGTTTTTGATATGTTTTACCGGGCCAATGATACTTTTCCCGGCAGTGGCTTGGGCCTATACATCGCCAGAAATTTTGTAGAAAAACTACAAGGCAGGCTTTCATTAAAAACAGAATACTGCGTGGGAACTTCAGTGTTGATAGAACTTCCGGTCAACGTGTTGACAAAATAGCAATTCGCCTCAGGAAGGTAAGCCTTCCTGCGCCATGTTGATATTGTTTTTTTCAAACCAGTACCGAAGCGTAAGGTCACTGTCCGTATGCGCTGCATTTCCAGGTGAAGTGATAGCGCTACTTTCAGCCTGAGCTGATGACGAAGAGGAGGCTGTGTTTTTATGGATATACTCAGCAATTTCCTTATTGTAATCGTAAACCTCTGGCCTGCTCACCTTTTTTCTATTGTAATAATATTCCAGTTTCATTACAGGATTAAACCGACTCTTTAAAAGGTATTTAGGCGTATAGCCCCTTGTAGAAAGAATGTTGTTTAACCTCGGCTTGCTTCTGTCGATTAGAAGTGCATAAAGTTTGTCGGGCTTCCAAGAATCTGAAACTTCCCCCTCTCGCTTCCAATGATGCACCCATGTAAAAGGTGTTTTAAGAAGCAGTTCAACGTATTCAATGTCTAGAAAAGGATGGAGATTTTCAATGAAAGACTTCTCTACTTTCACTGCCCTCATGAAATTTTTTCTTGCTGCCACCATCAGCAGGAAAAGGAAGTATTTTTTTGCAGCATCTAAATCATTTACAATAAATGGATTTTCCTGGATTCGAGCTACTACCGCGCTTTTGTTTTGCAGCAATAATTCTTCGCTTATACCACTCAATTTAGCACCGATCAAAATGCTTTCAAGCGAATTTCCAGGATCGGAGGAATCGAGCAGTGTCATCAGGGATTTACCAATAGTAGAATTTGGCAATGAAGGAGGCGTCAAAAGCTCGTTTCCGAAAAAGCCAGTCATTATATAATCATAGCTTTTCGCAATCTCCTTGTACGCGAAAAGTTCATAAATATGGTTAAACTCTGACATCCCATCTCCTAGTCCCAGCGCCAGCTCGCTGTTTTTTTGAAGGGCTTTAAGAAAAGATTCGTCAAATACAACAGGTTTTGACCGGAGACTAAAAGCGGCGGTAATTTTGTTTGCGATAGCAATATCGGCGCTCTCCCTGCTTCCATAAGTGTAAAACAGAAAATCTTTTGCTTTATTTTCCAGCAAGGCAAGATTGGTTCTGCTATTTAAACCTCCTGTAAGCGCAAAAGACGTCCTATCTGAATCGAAAAGGTGCAAGTCCAGGTTTTTTTTAAGGATTGCTTCCAATTTGTCTACAGCAACCTGCTCATTGGCGTGCTCCACCTGCAGCGACCCAAAAGCTTCAAATGGATCGTAGTAGGTTTTTACAGACAATCCATCGCGCGTAAATCTCAAACAGGCGCCCGGTGGGGTAATTGCCACATCGTTTAAAAAAGTATCATCATTGAGGATGTAGCCAAAGAGCCTATGCTCGATGAGGGCAGGATAATTTATAGAAGCTTTCCTGCCGCTCTCCTCCATCTGTTGCAGAATTACTGCAAGAGAGGTAGATAATACCAGCTGAGACGAATTAAGGGTATAATATAATGGCCTTACATTCAGGGGATCGGTAAACACCAAAACTTCATCCTTCCGTTTATCAAAAATCAAAATGGAAAAGGATCCTTTTATCATTTCTATAAATGATGCTTTGTGTTCATCAAAAATCTGTGCAATCCGATTGGCACTTAGTCTGCTTCGGTCCTTTAAATAAGGATTGTCTGTGCGAGCGAAACAGTAACCAAAAATGCGCACCTGATAATGCTCATCATCATGGACAGGAAAATTGTTATCGTGTCTCTTATGCAGACTTATCAGGTAGGCATCATCAGAAATTGACTCTTGATGCGCAAAGATCATTTTCTTGTAAGGGTCAGTTTCCCTGAACGGGTTTGCTGCACTAACTTTTTTTCCACTAAAATCGAAAGATGCAAAAAGATCAAAAAGCATAATATCACGCCACCGGTTTAAAAATTAATCTCTCAATTCCATTGAGCGACCACCTTATATAAAGATCAAAGGTATCTTATTGTTTAATACCGGGAGCGAAGATATAGGAAAAAAAATGATTTCCCGTGCCTTAAATCTCTAAACGGAATATTGTTTTCGAAAAAGCCTTTTTAAACATCATAAAAATGGTAATTTATTATTGCTCTGCGGAAAACCCTTGAAGAGAGGTTTTTCTCATCAAACCGCCCTCGAGGAGCGAGTTCATTCGCTTCCTACCAGCCCTTGCGCTTTGGTGGTATCCGCTTTGACATATCCATCCTGAAGGTTTATGATGCGCTTGCCATATTCCGCGTTTTTTTCTGAATGCGTTACCTGAATGATTGTCATGC
>CAZWQB010000113.1:0-10580 GCA_964636035.1 uncultured Roseivirgaceae bacterium | reverse complement strand
CGATGGTCTACCGGCATGGTGGCCGTGATATAATCAGCACCTACTTCTGTAAAAACAATCCCCAGATGTTCGATCATAGAGCCTTGGCCCATGGCCTGCAGGCTTTCCAGCGTAACGTCTTTGTTTATCATACCGATACTTTATTCAAAATTATAGATATATTTCCTGATCAGGGGTACAAAATCTGCAAAAAATTAAATCGGGCATTAACACGATGGTAATGTTAAATGGGTGTTGTAACTTTGATTTTCGATACCAATTTACATTATCCATTGAAAAACAAACACATTTACCTCATCCGGCACGGGCAGACTGATTATAATTTACAAGGGATAGTGCAGGGTAGTGGGGTGGACACCTCTTTAAACCATACCGGCCGTCTTCAGGCAAAAGCGTTTTTTGAAGCCTATAAAGACGTCCCTTTCGACAAAATTTACGCTTCCTCTTTAAGAAGAACTGTTGAAACGATAGATCCCTTTATAAAAAAAGGAATACCGTTCGAACAATTACCAGGGCTGAATGAATTTAGCTGGGGTTGCAAAGAGGGGGTGCCGCTGACCGACGAAAATCATCAATACTACCTACAGGTAACCACCGATTGGCAAAAGGGAATTTACGAAACTTGTATAGAGGGTGGAGACAACCCCTTGCAGGTGAAAGCCAGACAGGAAAAAGCGCTGGAACGCATTATGGCAAATGATAACGAGCAGACGATTCTTATATGCATGCATGGCCGGGCTATGCGGGTGTTGCTTTGTATTTTGCTCAATTATGAACTGTCGAGCATGGATTTTTTTCCTCATACCAATACCTGCCTCTATCATATAGTATATACCGGGTCCATGTTCCAGATCCTGAAGTTCAATGACATCAGTCATTTGGAATAAGCCAAATCCTCTGATGAATGGGCTGCTTTAGTGATTAAAAACTTCTGGCTGAGTCAAACATTTAAGGTCTCTGTGGGTATATAATGATATTATATCGTATCAAAAAAACTATATGGAATTCAAAGACCGAGAAATATTGATCTTTTATAAGCCTAAAGAAAAGAAAGATCATAATACTTATGTATTGGCCACACAGCTCAGTGATCAGATCAGAGAGGTTGATGTGCTGAAAGATAAAATAACCCCCACGCAGCTGAAGGAAATCATAGACAAACTGGGCGTAAAGGTGGATGACCTGATAGAGAGGGAATCAGAGATATATGAAAAGGTGTATAAAGACAAGGCTTTTGATGAAGCAGGCTGGATTGATGTTTTGGTCAGGAATCCCGATTTGCTAAAGACGCCGATTGTTTTTAAAGGTAAAAAAGGCGTGTTGATTGAAACGCCTTCTAATGTTTTAAGCCTGGATCCGGAACACAGTACGAAACGAGTGGATAAATAAGTCTGAAAGAGGCTCAGGTGCCGTTAAGATAAGCTTTTAATATACCTCACCCCCAAGAAATACTTCGGGGCAGACTCAATCCTGCTGTTTAAGAGAGGAGGGAAAATGGGCTTAACTTAACGGTATTGGGGGCCGAGGCTCCAGGCGGGATACTTACGGATAGTTTATGTTGAAGGGAAAGAAGTAGGGGTGGGCCTGAAACTAATACAACTGATTCCTACGCTTCCTTTTTTGTGCGAGCATAGCTTCTTAATGAGTGCTGATGGCCTTGATCGAATCTATTCCAACTTTTCCAAAGCTGCCTCTGCTTTATGATCAATGCTATTTTTGTATTCGTGGTTTTTATAGCTTAAGGCTTTTTCGAAATATAATTTTGCAGTTGCCGCTGCTCCTTTTTCGGCATAGAGATAGCCCAGGTGCAGTGCGGCATTGGGGGCAAAGTACCAGCTATTATTTCCAGCTTTCTCCAAGGTAAGCTTATATTGTTCGATGGCTTTTTCAGTTTGTTTCATTTTGTCCAGTAAACGTGCCTTCCGATAAACAAACTCGACCTGGTCTTTAAGAAGGTCAAAATCGCTGGCAGAAACAAGCTGAACCAAACTATCTGCCCGATTGTATAACCCGCCATCCGTAGCCAGTCTGATTTTGAGAATATCTATGTTGGGCTCTATATTGCTGGCAATTTGCCTCTCTGCATATTTGTCTGCCTCGGCAATTGCAGTTCCGCTATTCCCAGCTTTCTTCAAAAAGTAGCCGGCTTCTTCTGTATCGCCGGAAAGATAATTTGCCAGGTAAATCTTATAATAAGCATCTTTTACAAAATTTTCTCCCTTATAGTTTGAAATAAAGCTCTTATACCAACTTATAGCAGCACTGTAGTTGCCTTTTTGAAGCATAATTTCTCCCTTCAGGTAGTTTGTATAGGCAATGCTGGCATAGGCGTTACTCAGCTTGTCCGTAGCCTGAAGTGCCTCTAAAGCTTTTTCTGCCTGGTTGTTTTTCAACAACGTAATTGACAGCAGATATTTTAGAAGCTTATTTTCCTTCTCTTCATTTGCGAGAGCAGTTAATTCCTGAATCGCTTCGTTGCCGTTGTCCATCAGGTAAGCATCAGTAAGCAACAGTAAGATTTTAGCTTCTAGCGTAAAGAAATTCTCCACATCAGCCAAAGATTCCAGTGCGGCCATGCCATCTTCGGTTGAGCCTGTCATGGAGAGGAAGCGCAACAGCCATTGATATTTTTGAGGTATGGCTCCGAAGATGATGTTAAAGATGCCCGCCGTTTTTTGGTTTGGAAGAAAATCCGGAAATAGTGCTGTGTTCTCTACATGCGCTTTATGAGCCTGGTTAAAGCTCCAAACCGCACTCAATTCATCACCATACTTTACTTTCGCAAAGGCCCATTGCAGCTTTATTTCCGCCTCGCAGAATTTTTTCCATGGGTTGGTGTCAGAAAAATCATCAACAATGGCAAGCCTTGTTTTTTCCAGATCCTTTTTCTGGTTATATATTTCATAGTCCTCAATGAGCAGCAGTTCCAGCATGTCAGCCAGATTTAAAGCATACAATGCTGCTGCTTTTTCTTCTTCCTTAGCTGTTGCAACAAAAGCTTCAAGTGTTTCCCTCCCCTTATCGATACGTAGGGCTAAAATGTGCTGGTAGGCGGTTGAAAGCTGTGGGTTTTCCTGCACAGGCTGCGCAGGCGAAGGAAGATTTAAACCCAGGAAAATGGAAATAAAAAAGAGGTAAACAATGTTGTTCACCTCTTTTTTTATTTCAGAATGCTTTAAAAGCATATTTTTATTTTCAATTATTTACTTTTGGCTGTAGTTTTTTTCTTTTTCTTGTCGTCTTCCTCTACAATTTCGTCATTCACACCTGCAAATATTCTTCCGCAGTGTTCACAAACAATGATTTTTTTTCGCTCTCGGATGTCGGCCTGTCTTTGTGGGGGTACTATATTAAAACAGCCACCGCAAGCGCCTCTTTGCACCGGAACAACCGCCAAACCATTTAAAGCATTGTTTCTGATTTTTGTATAGGATTTGTAAAGCCTTTCTTCAATGGATTTTGCTGCTTTCTCACGCTCCTCCATTAGTTTTTTCTCATCGCCCTCGCTCTCAGCAGTTATAACTTCCAATTCCTTCGATTTGCTGTCAAGGTCTTTTTTTCTTTCCTGAGCTTGCTCTGAAGTAGCGTCAATTTCCGCTTTTTTACCGTCTATTCGGGCGTAGGCTTCTTTTATCCTTTTTTCTGAGATTTGAATTTCAAGCGCCTGAAGCTCCATTTCTTTGGTGATAGCATCATATTCCCTGTTGTTTCGCACATTCATTTGCTGCTCCTCGTATTTTTTTATGAGTTTCTCAGCGTCCTTAATGGCTATCTTGTTGTTCTGTATTTCCGCCTCCAGATTTTCCAGTTCCTGGTTGTATTTTTCTATTCTGGTTTGATATCCTGCTATTTCATCCTCGAGGTCCAGTACCTCTTCGGGAAGGGCTCCCCTTACTTTCTTTATTGAATCTAGCTCAGAATCGATTGATTGGAGGTTTAATAAAGCGTCAAGTTTTTGTGCTACAGTGCTTTCCATGTATTTTTTATAAATAACTAATCGGATTGGTTACTTTTTTGGACAAATTGAGTGCAATATTAGTGAATTTTTTGTTTAAAAACTCATAAATTAATTCTTTTGTGAACACCTCACTTTCATAATGTCCAATATCAGCAATAACGATATTGCCCTCAGTATTAAAATATTCATGGTACTTGAAGTCAGCAGATATGAAGACGTCTGCTTGCCGCTGAATCGCTTTTGTTAGCAGAAAACTTCCGGAGCCTCCGCATACCGCCACCCGGCTTACTTTTTTTCCTCGGAGCGCGGTGTGTTTCAATGCCTGCAGGTTCATTTTCTCCTTTAGCGCTTTCAAAAAAGCCATTTCTTCCATAGGTTCATCCAGTTCGCCAATCATGCCTGAGCCTACTTCCTGATTTTGGTTTTCCAGGACGGTGATGTAATAGGCTACTTCTTCGTAAGGGTGGGCCTGCAGCAAAGCCTTCAGAACTTTGCTTTTCAGGTAAGCTGGCAATATTACTTCCACGCGGTGTTCTTCCACTTCTTCACGGATACCTGTACTGCCGATATGCGGATTTGCCTGTGCATCAGGCTCAAAAGTGCCGGTTCCTGCCACTCTAAAGCTGCAATTTTTGTAATTTCCGACCTGTCCGGCACCAGCCTGGTTTACAGCATGTAGAACATCCTCCGTATTTTCAAAAGGAACAAAGAAGACCAGTTTCAGCAGATGCTGCTGCTTTGGACTTAATATAGACGTGTTTTTCAGACCTATTTTATCTGCTATCTTTTTATTTACCCCTGTCTTTATATTGTCCAGGTTGGTGTGAATACCATAGATGCCGATGTCATTTTTAATTGCCTGCAAAACCACGCGTTCCACATAATTGTCACCTGTCAGCTTTTGCAATCCTTTAAAAATCACCGGGTGGTGTGCTATAATCAGGTTAGCTCCGGTGTCAATGGCTTCCTGCACTACTGCTTCTGTGACATCAAGCGTAATGAGGATGTTGGTCACTTCCGCATTTGGATCGCCTACCAAAAGGCCGGAATTATCGTAGTTTTCCTGGTAGGCAATAGGAGCTATGGATTCAAGGTAGGTGGTTATTTCTTTGATTTTGGTCATCGACTTTAATTTTAGAAGCTAAAATTAATACATTAGGCATTCGCGGGGAAAAAATACTTGAATTAAATCGAGAGGAGTTATTAATTGAATGTGACTACTCAGGTGCAAGAAAAAGAAGATTTACACATGTTTTTAAAATAACCACCTCTTAATCTCCTTCCTGGAAAAAGTGGAGAGTTGATCGTATGAGTCGCTGTGACAGAGTTTATAGGCAGAAAGTTGAGGAAACGAGATTTCTTTAAGTATCTTTCCGTACCTGTTCGGCCTTTTGAACAATTTCCTTAATAACCTCGTCCAGGTCAGCAGCAGACCGGAAGAGGCAATCTAGTAATTTTAGACTCACTTCCTGGTCGACAACATCATTTTTGATCAAATCAACAATTCCCAAAATTCTGGCGAGGGGTGCCCTTACCACATGAGATTGGGTCCAGGCAATTTGCCTCAGTTTCATGTTTTGTTCTTTAATCGCTTCCAGATAGTTCATTCTTTCTGTTACATCTCTGGAGTTCGTCACAATCCCCTCTACAGATGGGTCATCCAACATATTGGTCACGACAGATTCGATCCACCTCCAATTTCCTTTTTGTGTTTCGAAACGGAAGGGCGGTATATGTATTCGGCGTTCGGTGGCAATTCGGGCATAGCTCTCTTTTACTTTTCCTTTGTCTTTATCATGCACATAATCAAAAGCGCTCTTTCCAATAAAATCTGCTGCGTCTTGTCCCATAATTGCTTCAATAGTAGGGCTTACATATTTGTAATTACCTTCCAGGTCTGCAATTGCAATCATATCAGATCCTTCCTGTACCAGTGCTTTAAATCGTTGCTCGCTTAATCTCAGTGATTCCTGGTTTTTAAGCTTTTCAGTTACGTCATCGGCCAGGATGAGGCGGGCCATTCTGTCCTCAAAAAGGATGGAATTGCTTTGTATTTCTACCCGAATAATTTCTCCATTTTTCTTCCTGTGCCTAAAACCTCCGGAAACGTACTTGTGAAGAATTTTGCTTGATGCTACCATTTCCATAAGGTCTTCTATGTCCTCCTCCGGCCTTATATCTTTAATGGTCATGTTTAAAAACTCTTCTCTGGTATAGCCATAGTGTCTCACGGCGGCTTCATTGACATCCAGAAATTTCAAGGTCTCAAAGTCGTAGACCCAGAGCGGCTGTGGATTGGCATAAAATAGTTCCTTATATTTTTTCTCCGAATTTTTTAGATCAAGGAGGTTTTTTTTTCTTTCTATGGCATAGGTGATGCTTTTGATCAATAAAAATGAGGTCAGGCCGTCTTTTAATAAATAATCTGTAGCGCCGAGCTTTAGGGCTTCCACACCAAATTTTTGATCTGCATAGCCCGTCAAAACTATTAATGGCTTTGTTGATGCCAACTTCACCATTTCAAGGACAAGGGCTTCTCCCTGGCCGTCAGGCAAAGTTAAGTCCAGAAGAATGACATCAAAATCAGCGTTTTCGGTCAAAATGGTCCTTGCGGCTGCCCGTGATTTTGCATGTGTTAGTTTATATTTTACATACCCTTCTTCGAGCAGTTCTTTGATGATAAGATAATCAGGAAGATTGTCTTCAATTATTAACAAATTTAGCGTCGAAGATGAATAAACCATTTGAGCAAAGTTTACAATGTAACCAACTGATTAATTGGCTGTTTGTCTAAAAATTTTAACCGTCAATTTTTCGTCTGCGTCCATTCAGCGAAACAATCAACATCTAATTGCAAAAAATCTGTTTCTCCTTAAATAAAAAATACCCTGGAATTGTAACCAATTTGATTTTATTGCATTTAGTTTTACAATATTGATGCCGTTTAGAAACCTAAACCCTTATAGTCTAAGCCGACCATGAAGTTAACATGCTGGCAAGGAGTTATTCGAAGTCTGGTCTGCACCCAAATATAACAGATATTATACTTAATGAAATTTTAGCATGAAAGTTTTCCAGGTACTATTATATCCCCTAAGCCTGGTCTATGGCCTGGGCACCCGCTTTAGAAATCACCTTTTTAATATTCAATACAAGCCTTCATTTCATTTTGAGACCACTACAATAAGCGTCGGAAACCTTAGCGTAGGGGGCACGGGAAAATCGCCGATGGTGGAGTACCTCATCAGGTTGTTAAAAGACGATTATAAAGTTGCAACGCTCAGTCGGGGATATGGCCGAAAAACGAAAGGGTTTAAAATTGCCGATAGCAATGACAATGCAGCATCTCTTGGGGATGAGCCGTATCAATTTTATTTGAAGTTTGGAAAAGAAGTGACCGTGGCAGTGGGAGAAGAGCGTGCAGAAGCGATCCCGGAGATATTATTTAATAAGGAAGAAACGGAAATCATCTTGTTAGACGATGCCTATCAGCACCGTACTGTAGCAAGAGACATTAATATTTTACTGACCACTTTTGATCGTCCGTTTTTTGATGATATGCTGCTGCCCGCAGGAAGATTGAGAGAACCTTCCTCCGGAGCAAAGCGGGCAGACATCATCATAGTCACCAAATGTCCGCCAGATATTTCTGCTACCCAAAAAGAGGCTTATAGAGAAAAGATCTTTAAATATGCCCCGCCTGAGTTACCAGTATTTTTTAGCACCATAGAATATTCAGTTCCGACGCCTTTGTACGATGCTGTTCCGAGAACGCCGCAAGGGACGGCATTGCTGGTTTCAGGATTGGCAAACCCGCTGAATTTTGAAACCTATGTAGGTGAACAGTGGCCAATAGCACGGCATTTAACATTCCGGGATCATCATGATTATACAATAAAGGACCTGCTGCAAATAAAGCAGCACTATGACGCTTTAAAACAGGAGCATAAGTTTATTTTGACTACTGAAAAGGATATGGTCAAGTTTTTGAGCCCTGAATTTAAAACAGCGTTGAGCGGAATGCCGATTTATTACCTGCCCATAAAAATGAAAATACTTGATAATCCAGAAGAGTTGGATGATATCATTCTCAACTCGATCAGGAAAAGGCAGGAAGCATTGGCGGGCATTTCCCGGTAATGTTGAACCGCTGGTGGAGGTATCAAACGTATTTGTTCTTTTCAGATCAAGTGACAAATCCCGCGAGAAATTGGAATTCATCTTTCCACCGTTAATTTCTGACGTACCCTTCATCATTTTTAGAATTCCAATTCCGAGTAGTAGAATTTGTCCTGCAGGATGGCTCTTGTTCGTCGTGCACCGGGATTCCCTACCCTTAAGTTTCTCTCTTTTTCCTCAAAGATGTTTTAGCGCCCCCTAAGAATGTGTTTGTCAGAACAGGCAATATCTCACCCTCTACGTGCGCTTAAAAAGCCACTTTTTTAAGCGCAAAGGCCAAAATGTAACATAGGCTAAAGTATATGTTACATAACATGAAGCGAATGTAACACGGTCTAAAGGATGTGTAACATAATAAAAGGGAATTTCTAATTGTGCTGAATATCTTTGGTATTAAGAGTCTCCCTGAAGAAAACGCAAACGGGAGACGACTGTTTGAAAAGAGTTTGCTTAAATCAAGCCTCTTTAATTGATCAATCTCAAAATTTACTTGAAAATGCTAAAGATTGATTTTGAGTTGATCGTAGAACAAACGATTTCGAAAGTTGTGTAAGCCATGAAAAACTGGTCAGCCATCCAAAAGTAGTTTTCTTTCAATTGAGGATGAAGGGAATAACATATAAAGACGAACGAATAGAAACCTAATGAGTAGGAAAGGGACATCAAACGATTGATAAATTATTCTAATAGCGATGCATCCTCCGGGCTGCTTCTTTATACCTTAATAAATACTATGAAAAATGATACAAGTTAGCCTTTACAAAAGAGTTTGTTCCAATTTTGAATTTACAGCAGTTTTGTTTGAAGTTCCCAGTGTTTTTAAGGAGCGTCAGACATTCAAGTAGTTTAAACAATAATGTAAATATGAAAAAATTTCTACGTAAGAACCTGCATATATGGATGTGTGCAGTAATATGGATGGGAGGAAGTATTTTATTTCCCGGATACTCTTGGGCAAATGAAGCCGAAGAGTTTCCCGAAGTCCGCAGCGGTTTCCATGTTGAGGAAATTGGCCTGAACAAGGTTACGCAACAGGCAGACATTGTGGTGAGAGGAAGGGTAATATCCTTTGAAGACGACGAAGGTCTTCCGGGTGTGAATATTATGATAAAGGGAACCACCACTGGGGTGGTAACAGATATTGATGGTAATTATACCATTAGCGTTCCCTCCAGCGAATCGGTACTGGTTTTTAGTTTTATAGGATTTGTAACAGAAGAAGTGGTTGTGGGTGCGCAAACCAATATCAACCTGACGATGATGCCTGATATTACCTCTCTGGGAGAGGTGGTAGTTGTAGGTTATGGGGAGCAGAAGAAGGAGACAGTAGTAGGGGCGGTTACTCAGGTTTCAGGCGAAATATTGGAGCGAACCGGTGGTGTGTCAAACGTGGGATCGGCGCTTACAGGTAACCTGCCTGGGCTTATTACCAATTCCAGTACGGGCATGCCGGGAGAGGAAAACCCTGAAATTTATATCCGGGGGCAAAACACCTGGAATGGATCTCAGCCTTTGATCCTGGTAGATGGCATCGAGCGTGCTGACTTCTTTAATACAATGGATATCGCTTCGGTAGAATCTATTTCCGTATTGAAAGATGCTTCGGCCACAGCCGTATTTGGTTCAAGAGGAGCTAACGGTGTTATCATCATTACCACCAAAAGAGGTCGTGAAGGCAAGGCGGAGATTACAGCATCTGCAAATACCACGGTGAAATGGGTGTCTAAACTACCTGGAAAATACAACTCCTATGATGCCATTGGTGTGAGAAACCAGGCTATAGAAAACGAATTGTCTCTGAGTCCGGCAGCCTGGGCAGATATAATCCCCGAAGCCATCAGGTACAAATACGGTTATCCAGCCAATTTTGAAGAATCAGTAAGATATCCCAATGTGGATTGGCAGAATGAATTGTTTAAGGACTATGCGATGGCCTTCAATGCCAATGTGGGCATAAGAGGAGGTACTGAGCTGGTTAAATATTTTGGTAACATAGATTTTCAGAATGAAGATGATTTGTTTAGAGAATTTGATAGTGGCCGCGGCTACCAGGCGGGATATGGCTACAACAGGTTGAACTTTAGAAGTAATCTTGACTTCCAGATCACACCTACCACAAAACTTCAGGCTAATTTGGGAGGTACCTATGCCGTCCGAAAAAAGCCGAGGATATTCCTTAACGAATACAATGTTTGGGATGCAGCTTACAATGGAGCCCCTGATGTTTTTGTTCCGCGTTATCCCGATGGAACCTGGGCCTATTATGCCCCCAACGAACAGGGCGCTCAAAATTCGGTGCGAAACCTGGCCACAAATGGTTTTCACAAACTTACAGATACCCGCTTGTCCACCACATTTGTTTTGGATCAGGACTTGAGCATGATTCTGGACGGATTGAATTTCAGGGGTACACTTGCCGTAGACAATGAGTTTCTCGAGGTAG
>CAZWQB010000112.1:0-10603 GCA_964636035.1 uncultured Roseivirgaceae bacterium | reverse complement strand
CTCCAGGCTTCATTTTGCTGCAGGTTCGGGTTGATATCTATTTCCAGCGTAGGAATGGGGAGCAACTCATCTTTCCCCACATCAAAATTAGCAAAAGCAGGATCTCTATCAGCCAACTCCGGACCCAAGTCGCCCCATCGCGCAAGGTCGTTCCACCTGTGTCCTTCTCCCGACAATTCTAATAATCTTTCGTGCTTCAACTGTTCCAGAAACTGAATCTGATCCATGTTTGGCCTTACATCGGAAAGCTTTGGTAGCCCAACGCGTTCCCGCACCCTGTCCACATACTGATAAGCCGCATCGGGACTGCTGGTTTCATTTATTGCTTCCGCGTACATCAACAAAACATCGGCATAGCGAATATACCGCCAATTGTTGGGCGACCTGTATCCCTCTTCAGCTTTCCAATGATCATTTTGAAATTTTCTAAACCAAACTTTGTCGTTGTTAAGGCCATATCTTTCAACAAACGTTTTCCCATAGATCATTGTAAATTCTGGCCCTCTCACATCAGTAGAATCGTAAAGAAACGAGGCTTCCAGTCTTGGATCAATCTCTCCACCTACAGTTTGCTCTTTCAGAAACTCTCTTGTAACCCACCTGTTGGCTTCACCATCTGACCATCCTATTTGTTGAGGGCCAAAAAATTGTGCTATAGACGTTCCATAATTATGATCCGGAGTTTCCACATCGTTATCTGTAAACTCATTGGGATTCTCGGCGAACTGCCATTCAAAAACGGATTCTATATTATTTTCTGTGTTTACCCGAAAATTGTCCCGGTAATCAGGCATCAAATCGTAAACACTCTTTCCATCTCCTTCCACAAGCCATTCCAAAGGTTCCAGTGCTTCATTGAATTTCCTTTGTTGCATATAAGCTTTTGCCAGCATTGCATTTGCTGCGCCCCGCGTAACTCTTCCCAAATCTGTCGGGTTGGGATAGGACACAGGAAGTGCATTCGCTGCGTCCTTCAGATCGGTTTCAATCTGCGCCCACACCTGCTCCTTGCTTGCTGTCTCAGGTCTGTCCGTTGTAGTGGAAGGATTTAACATCAAAGGTACATTTCCCCATAAGGTCACCAAATGGTAGTAGAAGACAGCTCTGAGAAATTTTGCTTCGCCTAAAACCCGCTGCTTTAGATTGTCGTCCATCTCAATGTCCGGTACATTGCTCAGCACCTGATTGGCCCTGAAGATACCTATGTAATTGTCATGCCAAATGGCATATGCGTTTCCGTAGTTATAGTCAGTGATTATAAACTGATCCATATTGTTCACGATATCGGTAGCAGGACTCGTGCTTTTACCTTCATCAGAACGAATGATATAATAGAATGGTAGCCAGCGTGAAATTCCGCCTCTATGGAAGGTGCTATAGATAGCGTTCGCACCCTGAACAGCCTCCTCTGCGGTAGTCCAATAAACCTCAACTGTCGGTTGATTTGGATTTTCGATATCCAGATCCTTTTCACAACCAGAGAAAAAGAGCATCCCTGTAATGATTGAAATTAAGATGATATATTTCATGGGTATATTATTGATTTTGTTGGTCATAATCTTGTCCCGAAATCGCTTCGGAATGGAATAGCCTTAACAATCTTAGCACCAGGCACCGTAACCTTAAAAGCAATGGTTAATTGGCTGGAACGCATGGGTTTGTGACTATTTTATGACATTTTTTTTAATTAAAACTCCAAATTTATCCCTGCAGAAACTGTCCTGCTGGCTGGCCAGTTGCCCAGGTCTACTCCTCGTTCCAGTATTCTGGCTTGTCCGTTGTTGGGATCTGTGTTGCCGACTACGTCAGGGTCAAGGCCTTCATATTTGGTGAAGGTCAAGAGGTTTTGTCCACTTATAAACACGCGGGCCGATGCCACACCAATGCGTTCTAAAAATGGAGCAGGAAGTGCATACCCTAGCTCAATATTTCTGATTCTCACGTAAGCGCCATCTTCTAACCATCTGTCTGAATCTCCCCTGTTGTTATCGATAATACTTTGTTCGGTATTTAATGCGAGACGAGGATCTTTGCCGCCGGGATTTTCCGGAGACCATGGATCTATATCGCGGCGGAAGTTGGTCTGCTGATACGAATCAAGAACCCTTCTTACGTCATTGTAAATGGTGTAGCCAAAAACACCTACCAGTTGCAAATTAAAGGTAAAGCCCTTGTAGGAGGCATTGAACTGAGCACCGGTTTGGAGCGTAGGCCACGGAGATCCCACAAAATTCCTGTCTTCAGCATTGATGGTCCCATCGTCATTTTTATCAACAAATCGGATATCTCCCGGCTTTGCATCAGGCTGTATAAGCGTGCCTTCGCTATTAATATGCGCATCAACTTCTGACTGATTCTGGAACAGGCCGTCGGTTTCAATTAAGTACCACTCTCCTAAAGACCTGTCTACCTGGGTTCTTGTGTTTCCCACCTGGATGTAATTGATTCCTTCCCCGCGGTTTCCTACATCTATTACTTTGTTATTGATTGTGGTAAAATTACCAGATACCTCCCATTTGAAATCCCTGTTATTGTTTCTGTAGGTTGCCGAAAACTCAATGCCGCGGTTCCGGATGGAGCCTGCATTCGCGAAAGGATCGCCCAGCAGATTTCCAAGGTAACTAGGCGCAGGAAGTGCCAGCAGGTTGTCTTTTGATAAAGAGTTGTAGGCTTCTACGGTAATCACCAACTGATTGTCGAAAAAGCCGGCATCAAAACCAATATTGCTCATTCTTCGTTCTTCCCACTTCAAATCGGGGTTCGAGAGCCTTGCCTGCGTGGTTCCAACATAAGGGGCCTGTTCAGAACCAAAAATTGCCCTCGTGTTATTGTTGATGAAGGCTGTATAGTCCCATGATCCCAGGGTAACAATTCCAAGCTCTCCGTAGGAGCCATGCAGCTTCAGCTCAGACACCCAGTCTACATTGAAGAAATCTTCATTGCTGATCCGCCACCCCGCTGCTACCGATGGAAAAAAACCGGTTCTATAATTGGAACCAAATCTTGAATCTTCGTCTATCCTACCGGTAAGCGTCAATAGGTACTTATCGTCGAAGTTATAATTTATCCGCCCCAGGTAGCCAAAGATCCTGTAGTCGACCGGGCGTGCCCCATTCGCGGAAGCCGTACCGAGGCCGGAGCCAATCGTATTCATATATTCTCCACTAAAAACGGGAATATCTGTTCGTCCGGCAGAAGTAAACTCTCTGGAGCTGTTTTGCTGGGAAATACCAATCACTCCATTGATATTGTGCTTTCCAAATGATTTGTTAAAGTTAAGTGTGTTTTCAAAAAGCAGGCTTAAGTATCTTGACCTTTCTTCTATTAATGAGCTGTTTCTCGGAGCACCATTGAACTCCCAGATACCGATTTTCCTCAAATCCTTTAGATGATCAAAGCTTACTTCCAAACCTGTGTTGAACCTATAGTTAAGCCAGTCGGTGATTTTAACATCCAGATACGCGTTGCCCACCAGTTTTGCATAACTATAGTCTCTGGAACTTAAATGTGCAACTGCTACCGGATTGGTGGCATAGGTGACCATCTCAGTAGTACCGATTCCCCAACCTTCAGGATTGGTTGGTGATACAAACTCGGAGCCTCTTACAGGTATAATCGGCAACATTTGAGGCGCGTTGTAAAATGGATTGGTTTCGTCTGCCACATTGGTGCCGGGGATAGAGGCACCATCTGAATAGGACAGGACAATATTTTCCCCGACAGTCACCCTTCCTTTTGTGCCTTTGGTATTTAAACGCAGAGTTCCTCTTTCGAAAGCGTTTCCATTCAACACACCCTCGTTCTTGAAATAACTTCCTGAGATAAGATAACTGGAATTTGCAGTGCCTCCTGATAAACTTAAATTGTAGTCCTGCAGGGAGCCTGTTCGCATAATTTCATCCTGCCAATCTGTATTTACCGCAGGGTTACCTGCGACACTGGCTGGAGGGGCCTGTCCTGAATTTTCATACTGGGTTCTCTGAGTTGCTGCAAATTCTGAGCTATTCATCAAATCCCAGGTTTTTGGAATATTTTGAACGCCATATTTAGCAGAAAAGCTCACAACGGCTGGGCCTTCTTTCCCTTGTTTGGTTGTGATGATTACCACTCCGTTCGCAGCTCTCGATCCATAAATGGCTGCGGCCGAAGCATCTTTCAATATTTGAATAGATTCAATGTCATTGTTGTTAATGGTGGTGTTGGCATCGGCAATCATCCCATCTATTACGTACAGCGGATCTGTATTGGTGAAACTGGCTGCGCCTCGTATCTCAATCCGCGACATCTGGCCAGGTGCACCTCCACTTCTCACAGTGACACCTGGCGTAAGCCCCTGTAATGACTCCGCAACTGAATTTGTTGTCACCCGATTTGCGGCGCGGGGATCCACCACAGAAACCGCGCCTGTCAGATCCTGCTTCCTTACTGTTTGGTAGCCAATGACTACGACCTCTTCCAGAGAAGTAACATCCTCCTCCAACGCCATATTGATAGTTGCCTGGCCGCCTACGACCACCTCTTCAGTGAGATATCCTACAAAACTAAAAACAAGGACCGTTTGAGAAGATGGAACTTCTATCGAATAATTTCCGTCAATATCTGTTATTGTTCCAGAAGAAGTACCCTCTATCAATACATTTACACCTGGCAAGGGAGCTCCGTCTAACATAGAAGTTACCTTACCACTGACTACCAGATCCTGAACCTGTGCCGGGAGCTGGAAATACAGACAACAAATCAGCGGGACCAACATGATGCGCCCTTTGATTTTATTTAGTACAGCTTTTTTCATATATTATATTTTATTTAGTGGTTTCAAACTTTTCATTGTTCCACGAGATGGTTTTGAACTGATTATTATTTCTTTCAAAACTTACATCGTAGTTAGCAGGATCCAAATTGTCGTACCTCTTACAATCGTGATTGGCAACGATTGCGAAACTTTTTAAAGTTAATTATTACATCAAAAAATGATTCGTTATTACATACCAATTTCACCACAATTCGTCCCAATTTGCCTTCGCTTTCATTTTTTTTGCGATCTGGCCCGATATGAACATGTTTGGAACAAATTGTTGAAAAACATTTAAGATATTGCCTGCATGAAACCTTCAACTTCAAAAACCATCTTCATCCTGTTATTACTCATGTTCACGACAGGAAGTATGCAGGCGCAGTCGTATGATTTTAGCAGGTATCAGGTGGAGAGCGGCTTATCGCACAATTCAGTTATTTGCATATTGCAGGACAAAGAGGGTTTTGTGTGGTTTGGTACAAAAGATGGGCTCAACAGGTTTGACGGGTATACCTTTAAGGTTTTTCTTCATGATCCGGATGATTCCGCCAGCATTGGCAGCGGTTTCATCCAAACGCTTTATGAGGATGGCACTAAGCTTTGGGTAGGAACTGATAAGGGCCTGTACCACTACAATCCACAGAATGAAACTTTTACATTGCTAAAGGTCACCAAAAACAGCAATATCCGGGCTATTACCAAAGACCAAAGCGATAATTTGTGGTTCATATCAGGCTTTACGCTTTACAAATACAACGAAAGCAGCGGATTACTGCAGTCTTATGAAACAGAGAATTTCTTTTCCGCCACGTCTATGTGTACTTTGGCCGATGGCTCATTGTGGGTATCCACAGCTTCAGGAAGTATCAACAAATATGATCCAAGCCATGATGCTTTTATCAGCCATGACCTTTTTGCCAAATCAGCACCTGCCACCACCAATTGGATTGAAAAGCTTTATACCGCAGGGGATCAAAAAATATGGGTCGGAACGCAAAGTCAGGGCGTGAAATTGTTTGACACACAAGCCGGCAACTATACGGACATCATTTCATACGACCAGGAAAATTCAGAAATATTTGTGCGGGATTTTGTAAAAAGGAATTCCGGAGAATATTGGATAGCCACGGAATCAGGGCTTTTTGTGTACAATACGGTGACAGAACAAATTGTCCAGGTCAAAAAAAACTATCACGATCCTTATTCCCTGTCAGACAATGCTGTTTACTCTCTGTGCAAGGACAAAGAGGGTGGAATATGGGTGGGAACTTTCTTTGGAGGCATCAATTACTTCCCAAAACAATATACCACGTTCGAGAAATTTTTTCCTCAGAACAATGCAAACTCCATTAGCGGAAATGCGGTCAGGGAAATTACAAAAGACAAAAACGGAAATTTTTGGATCGGCACGGAAGATGCTGGGTTGAACAAGTATGAGCCTGAAACAGGCCAGTTCACACACTTTTATCCCAAAGGAGAGAAAGGCAGCATTGCCCACCACAACATTCATGGTCTGCTGGCCGTGGAGGACGAACTTTGGATTGGCACTTTTCATCACGGCCTTGATGTAATGGACATTAATACGGGTAAAATTATCAGACACTATGCGTCAGGACCCGATCCCGGCTCCCTGAAAAGTGATTTTATCTACGCCATTATCAGAACCACACAAGGCAGTATTTTGGTTGGGACTTCTCATGGCCTTTTCCAATACAATGCTGAAGAGGATAATTTCATCCTCCAAAACACCTACCCGGATCCATATCCTTATACAGTCTCTCTTTTTGAAGATGATTCTGGCACTATTTGGGCAAGTACGTATAAAGACGGCGTTTATACTATCAATCCTGAAACAAATGAGAAAGGCTATTTTAAGAATGACCCCACTAACAAAAACAGCCTTAGCAGTAATTCTGTAAATGCTGTTTTCCAGGATTCCAGGAAGAATATCTGGATTGCTACCGAAGGCGGCTTGTGTAAATTCAATAAAAAAGAACAAAATTTCAAAAGATATACAAGGAAGAACGGGTTTCCGAGCAATGTTATTTACAAGATTCTGGAAGATGAACAGCAAAATTTATGGGTCAGTACCTCTAAGGGACTGGTTCGTTTTGACCCTGATACCGAGAAGTTGAAGATATACACGAAAGCACACGGCTTGTTGAGCGATCAATTCAACTATAGTTCTGCGCTGAAAGAAGAAGATGGGAGGATGTATTTTGGCTGTGTGAACGGGATGATCAGTTTTAATCCTTCTACTTTCATCAAAAACCAGCACACTGCTCCTGTTCGCTTCACCGGTTTTCAGGTTAACAATCAAGAATTGGCTGTTGGTAAAGGACAATCTCCGCTTCAACAATCGATTACGAAAACCAATACCATAACCCTTGGGCATGACCAGTCTTCTTTCAGTATCGACTTTGCTGCACTCAGCTATACTGCTCCGGAAATGACAGAATATGCCTACAAACTGGAAGGTTTACACCAAGGGTGGACACACCTGAAAACAAACAGGAAGGTATATTTTACGGAGCTGGCGCCCGGCGCTTATACCTTTATGGTCAAAGCATCCAACAGTAGCGGCTTGTGGAATGAAAAACCGACGCAATTGCAAATTGAAATATTGCCCCCCTGGTGGGCCAGCAATTGGGCACGATTCTTTTATGCCGTCTTAGCAGGTTGTTTGGCTTTTTATAGCTTCAGAAGTTATCACAGAAGAACAGAACTAAAAAACAAGCATAAGATAAAGCTATTGGAGAATGAAAAAGAAAGAGAAATTTATCAGGCAAAAATCGAGTTTTTCACCAACGTAGCCCACGAAATAAGGACACCCCTTACCCTCATCAAAGGCCCGCTGGAAAGGATCATCAAGACTACGGATGATCTTTCAGATTCCCGTGAAAACCTGATGATCATGGAGAAAAACACCAACCGGCTACTTGATCTTGCAAATCAACTACTGGACTTCAGGAAAACGGAGATCAAAGGGTTCAGCTTAACCTTCGTCCATGCAGACATCTCGAAACTAATCCTGGAAACCTTCTCGCGTTTCAAACCTGCAGCCGAGCAGCATGAAATTGATTTTTCCATTGAGATGCCTCATGAAGCCCTTTTCGCACACGTAGATCCGGAAGCCTTTATCAAGATACTGAGCAACCTGATCAGCAACGCGATCAAATATGCAGCACATAAAGCCCATGTTCGCCTGTTGCCATTTGATGTGCAAGTGGACAAAAGCTTTACCATTGTTATAAAAAACGATGGGCCGCGAATTCCACGGGAGTTAAGCATCAAAATTTTTGAGCCCTTTTTCAGGTTAAAAGAATCTGAAAAAAAACCAGGCACTGGCATTGGGCTTTCCCTTTCGCTTTCGCTAACCGAGCTGCATAAAGGAAGCCTCGAACTGGATATGATGGACAAGGACCTGAATGTTTTCTCCCTTACTTTGCCTGTACATCAGGAAAATGAGTTTAATTTATATGCACCCCCTGCCAAAGAGCAGCGTGATTTGACACCTGTAGAAGCTCCGGTTTGCCACCCTGAAGAAACTGATGCTTCAAAGCCAGTTATATTAATTGTAGAAGACAATAAGGAAATGCAGGATTTTATAGCTGGAGCAGTCGGAAAAGATTATTATCCTGCAAAAGCGTTTAACGGCGTACAGGCATTGGAAATTATTGAAAATGAAAATGTACAACTGGTTATCAGCGATGTGATGATGCCGCAAATGGATGGATTTGAACTTTCAAAACAAATAAAGACGAACCTCAACCATAGCCACATTCCTATTATTCTCCTCACCGCCAGGAACTCCCTTAGCGCAAGAATTGAAGGCCTGGAGTCGGGGGCTGATGCCTATATTGAAAAACCTTTTTCTTTCGAACATCTTCAGGTGCAAATCGACAACCTGCTTCAAAACCGCAACAAAATCAGAGCATACTTTTCAAGCTCACCTTTAGCCCATATTAAAAGCATGGCGCACACCAAAGCAGATGATGCTTTTTTGGGGAAAATTGATGAAGCCATCCTTAAGAATATCGCTGATCCTGATTTAAGTGTAGACCATCTTGCAGAAATTGTGAATATGAGCCGGACTACGCTTTATCGGAAAATCAAAGCCATTTCCAACCTCACTCCTAATGAGTTGATCAACATTGCGCGACTGAAAAAGGCAGCCGAACTGCTTCTGGATGGCAGCTATAAAATTTATGAGGTAGCACATATGGTGGGCTATAACTCCCAAACCAGTTTTGGCCGGAACTTTTTGAAACAGTTTGGAATGACACCTACTGAATACGTCAATAAAGAACTCCCGAAAAGAACCAACCAGGAAAGGGGATCCTAAAATTCGGTTCCCCTTTAAAATATCTTTTTGAACTTCATGGCTGGTCTTCGCAGCCCTCTTTCAAGAGTGCCCGAACCGATTACTCCCCTATCACAATACTGGCTTTGTCCACAGAAAATGCTCCGAAATAACCCAAAGCATCATTGCTGAGGTTGGTAATTGGATTGGAAGGAGCCATTCCTCCACCATTGATTACCTGAACCAATGTAGCGTAATAATCATAAGTAGCCTCATCCACGTTATGCAGCTCAACGTAAATAGAGTCGCCCGCAGACAGGTCGGCGTAGAATTCCCAGTCTAACTGGTTCCCTTCAAAGAATTTATCGTTAATTAAATTAAAGTTATTGTCTTCCACCATCTCGTCATTTACTTCATACTGATACGGCGCTCCATTGACAAAAAGGTTTACCCGGAAAAAATTCTTGACGTCGGGAACGTCAGAGAAATAACACGTCACGTAGTAGCCTTCATCGTAAAAAAGCGACTCCTCCTCAAATTTGGTCCCTAACGAATCTATGGTTACTTTTTTTGCAGGTATAGTACTGGAAGCAGTGTAGGTTTCACCATCAAGAACCACAGTAAGGTGATAAGTCCTTCCTGCCACACCTTCCAATGTATTGGTTTGGTAGACACCGTCGGCGACTTCAGTAAGCGTATCGGTGTTGCCTTCACTATCAGCAATTGTAACAGTGGCACCGGTGCCTGCGGGATAAATATTTTTGTCATAAAAATCTACTGATTTAGAAATGGTGACTGTGTACGGGCCGGGCTGGTCGGTTACAATGCCTTCTATTACTACCCGGGGCTCACCGCTTTCCAGATCCAGCTCTATCACCTCCTCACAAGCTGTAACACCTCCTAAAAAGATTAATAAAAACAGACTAAGTTTAATATATTTCATGCTATTTGAATTTGAAGTTATAAGTAACGGAAGGAAGGATGCTAAACAAAGAAACCTTTACTGCTTCGGTCATAGTAGGGTCTCCTGCAACTTCCCTGAAGGAAATGCTAAATGCGTTCTTGCGTGCATAGGCATTGTAGATCGAAAAACTCAGACTTGATTCGAAATTTTCCCTTTTCTTCAATATTCGGGTTGCTCCTAAATCGAGCCTGTGGTAATCCGGCATTCGGGAGGCATTTCGCTTGCTATACAAATTGATGGGCTCACCGTCAACTTCGTACTTTCCAACCGGATAAGTGACCGCATTCCCCGTATTGAAAACAAATGATGCAGAGAGCGACCACCGATCATTGAGCTCATATATGCCTATCACGGAAAGATCATGCGTCCTGTCCTGAGCCGCCGGATAAACTTCGCCGTTATCCACTCCATCAAACTTTCGTTCTGTTTTTGACCAGGTATAGCTAATCCAACCGGTCAGATCCCCGACGTTCTTTTTCAAATAAAATTCAGCGCCATAAGACCATCCTTTTCCAAATAAAAGCTGGGACTCTACATTTTC
>CAZWQB010000111.1:6577-10696 GCA_964636035.1 uncultured Roseivirgaceae bacterium | reverse complement strand
TAAGGTTTGGCAGTTGTAGTGTTCCTACTTCCTATCGCTAATAACTTCAAAATTAAGGTCCAACTCCCTTCCCTGGTCATCAACAAGGTGCAGTCGGTGTTTGCCTCTGGTGGGGTTCAGGCCCATTTGGTGTTTTTGGACGGTTTCTCCGAGGTATTGGTCATCGAGATGCCAGAACACCCTTGCGTCCGCGCTTCGATGCGCTACTTCAAAAATGGCGGAACCCGGCGATCCATCTAATTCAGTAGGGACATACACCCGGGTGAAATTTCTAGGGTAAATCAGTTCCATCAAATCATTGTCTGACTTCTTCTCTCTGCACTGCATTAACAGTTCAGGTGGCTCCGCATAGTTCGTGTAGTACTGTTTGTAATACCAGGCCTCAGCAGGTGGCAAAATAAACCAACTTTTCCTTTTCATGCTGTTTACCGGATAGCAATCGCTGTTTACCTGGTAAGTTTCGGTTTTATCGAGGTGCAGCAGCCGATGGTAAGGGCATAAAATACCCCTTGAAGCATTTTCAGGTAAAAGTTGCGGTATCTTTTCGTCACAATAGGGCCCCGCCTTATAACCACTCCTGCCACATATTTCAAAGGTTTTTTGATTATCAAGTGGGATGGGCAAAGGATCCGCCTTGGGTAAATAGGAAAAGACATCGAACAGAAGCGGTGCTGCCGCTTTCACGCCCACCAATTCCGGCCGTCCTTCACCATCCGCATTTCCAATCCAGACGCCTACAACATACTTTGCATTTAAACCTATGGCCCATGCATCTTTAAAACCATAGCTTGTGCCTGTTTTCCAGGCAATACTTTTGGATGATGCATAATGTTCCCAGCCTGCCTGTTCCTCTGGCCGATTTAATTCCTGCATGGCCTGTAGCATATGACTGATAGCACCTACACCCAAAGCACCCTTCTTCTGTAGGTCAAATTCCTTATCCTCTTGCTTAATGTACTGATTAGGATGGTAGTCTTCCTGAGAATACTGTGCCCCCACCTGGCGCTTGTAATAGTTTTTGAGGCTTCTGGCCATGCTGGCATACACCCCCGTCACCTCCCAAAGGGTAGATTCAGCGCCACCCAAAATCATGGAAAGGCCATAATGCCCCGCAGGTTTATTTAGTGATTTGAACCCAATGTTCTTCAGTTTCTGATGAAATTTCTCATACCCATAATCCTGGAGCAAATGAACAAAAGGAACATTGTAAGACCTTGCCAGGGCCTTGTCGGCACTTACTGCGCCATGAAATTTCTTATCAAAGTTCTGCGGGGCAAAACCTTGTAAGAAAACAGGCACATCGGGCAGCAATTGCTTTGGCATGATCACGCCATCATCTATGGCAGCAGCGTAGAGAATAGGCTTCAAGAGACTTCCTGTACTTCTATTGGATGCTATAATGTCTACATACTGCCCATGGTCTCCCTCTACGTCGACATTGCCAACATAAGAAACCACGTTGCCTGTTTCCACCTCCACCACCAGCACAGCCGCATTGTGAATATAATTTTCCCGCAAGGTTTTGTGGTAAGCCTGCACCTGCTCCTTCACAGTTTTCTGAAAGTTGGCATCAAGCGTGGTTTTTACAATTGTACCCTGATGTCCGTCTTCCATTGCCCGGTTCAGGAGGTGGTTTGCCAATTCCGGTAGCGGCCTGGGCAAACCTGGCAGCGGCTCTGCCTTCGCGAGCATTGCCTCAGAAGTAGAAATAAAGCCTTTAGAAGCAAGCTTATCCAACAGGTTGTCGCGTTTTTTCGCCAGCTTTTCGCTGTTTTTTCCAGGATAAATTAAAGCGGGGCTGTTCGGAAGAACGGCCATTGTAGCACATTCCGACCACGAAAGTTGGTGGGGAGGGCGACCATAGTAACGCCACGAAGCGGCCGAAAGTCCTACTACGTTTCCGCCAAAAGGCGCATGGGCAATGTATTGCTGGAGAATCTCTTCCTTTGAATTCAGCGCTTCCATTTTAAGTGCCATCATAATCTCCAGTAGCTTCTCGGAAATGGTCCTTGGCTGGTTTTTTCTGGAAAGCCGGACAACCTGCATGGAAATGGTACTACCCCCTCTTTTGATCTTCTTTTGCTTCACATTTTGTACCAGCGCCTTGAAAAGAGATACAGGATTTACACCAGGATGATGATAGAAATATTCATCTTCAAAATGCATGATGCTCAGCCGAAATTTCTCGGGAACTTCGGTAGACAAAGGAAAGCGCCACTGTCCATCGGAGGCAATTCTGGCACCTAGCAAGGTTCCATTTCTGGCTTCAAGAATAGTAGAGTAAGAGACATTTTTAAAGCTGGGAACGGGAATAACCAGAAACAAAATAAGTATCCCAAGCAATGATAAAAGCAATACCTTATACCTCTTTTTGAAAGGCTTTACTTTAGCAAAGACGGTATTTAGATGAGAAAGCAACAAATGTCTATTTTAGGTTGAAAGTAAAGTTAAAACAAATAGTGCATTCATGTATTTCATTTTCCAATCCTCCATGTGCTTTTTAAATCTAAAAATTATAAGAAGGAATTAATGAATAAGCCAATAATTGGAGCATACCCGCAAAGGTTATATTATCAGGTATGGAAGGGGCAATTTTGTAACAGATTTTTTAGGCAAAATGAGCCATTTTTGCTACCTAATTTGTTATAAATATTTAAAATATTACGTGTAATTCTACATTTTTTAAAGGTTTTAAAAACATCTTTAACCCGGAGGTAGTAAATAACTAAAAAGATTTATTAATTAGCATAAAAATTTAAATCTTATTAGATCAACCTCAAGCTTAAGCTATTTGTAAATGAAAAACGACAAACTAAGGGTAATAAAAGACTTTCAAAAGCTGGATGAAAATATTCAACAGCAAATAAAACTGGCCTATCCTTATGGATTCAACAATCACCTGATCCGTTTTACGAACAAAGAAGGAAAACTGGTAAGCGCATTGCCCTTCGAAACCGATGACAAGTATTATTTGGTAAGAATGACCAATGTTGAAGCCAGACAAATTATAGAAGACGACAAGGATTATGATGATGATGGCAACTTAAGGGAAGAAATTAAAGATGAATATGAAGACAAGTATTCCGATCTGGACTATATGTCTAATTATTTTGATGAAGGTGAAGGAGACGATGATGATAAAGATGATTGATCAATCCGGTCATTAAAATACAATACTCCCCCTCAATCTGAAGTCTTATTGGTTTGAAAACCACTCCTGTTTTATTAATCCTTTAAATTGAAATATACGACCTTCCTGGGAGCAGCGCTGGTATTTTCAGGTGCTGTTCTTTTTTCTGCCAAGGCGATTTTTGTAAAGTTGGCCTACCAATACAATATTGACCCGGTTTCTCTCCTAACGCTTAGGATGGTACTGTCGTTGCCCTTCTTCCTGGCATTGGGCTATTTTTCGGGCAGAAAGCAACAGACGGTATCCGTTAAAAGGATAGAATGGCTGCAAATTTTATTTCTCGGGATGGTTGGATATTATTTGGCTAGCCTTTTTGATTTCCAGGGACTCCAATATATTTCTGCCGGATTGGAGCGTCTGATCTTGTTCGTTTATCCTACACTGGTAGTCATCATTTCGGCTGTTTTGTATAAAAAGCGCATTCAACGATTCCAGTACCTTGCGCTGGGAATGACCTACATTGGGATTTTTATTGCTTTTGCTTATGATGTAACTGTTACGTCCCAATCAAACGTCGGACTTGGAGCAGCCCTCGTGTTTTTGAGTGCTTTTACTTACGCTGTTTACCTGATAGGAAGCGGAAAGATGATTCCCAAGGTGGGCACGATTCGGTTTACCGCCTATGCCATGACCTTTTCAGCACTGGCGGTCATACTGCATTCTTACTTCTTTAACGGACTGGAAATCTGGAATTTTCAAAAAGAGGTTTATATTATCAGTATGTTAATGGCAATTTTTTCAACGGTAATTCCTTCGTTTCTGATTTCCGGAGGCATAAAAATGATAGGCTCTGACAATGCTTCCATTATCGGGAGCGTGGGACCGGTTTCCACCATTATTCTGGCCTACATCTTTTTGAACGAAGCGATCACCATCAGTCAGATCGTAGGCACCCTATTTGTTCTGGCCGGTGTGTTGATCATCTCTTT
>CAZWQB010000111.1:1159-6477 GCA_964636035.1 uncultured Roseivirgaceae bacterium | reverse complement strand
AAACTAATTGTCGCGCAATGCCCCATAAAAAATTTCGGCGGCTTTGGCGAGCTGATCCCTTCGCGATTTTAATATTTCTATATGTGCTTCTCCTACAATGGCAAAAATTTCAGGTGGGTAATTACGAAAAGCTTTTTCAATCGTACCATCGGAAAGTCTGGATTTAATGAATGCGGCTTCGGCTTTAAATTTCTCAACATCATTATAATTTCCCAATATATCCCGGTCAAGCTTGTCCGAATTCGAAGTCAATGCAGCTATCTTATCGAAATCTTTTCTAAACGATTGAAACTTCGGATTGATGATTAAAGCCACAGAACTTAATATGCCTTCATCGAATCTATAAAATGCCATGTCTCTGTCTTTGGGAATTGGCTGCAGCAGCCTCTTGTTTTCTGTTTCTACCAAAGCCCATTCCCACTGCCCCTCATGCCTGTCCCAGTCGCTGATCAGGATATCAAATAGTCTTGACCTTAAAAACATAGCCGTATCAATAGCAATTCCTTCTTCTGATGCCATAAGAAACATGTCTTCCGTATCCATAATTTCCTCCGCATTGTTGAATAGCGGCATCCGGGTCCATGTTTCATCAGGTCTTTCCTCCAGTATGGCCAACCTTCCGGCCATCGTTTCTGCAAAAATTTGCTTCATTGTTGAGTCATAAGGAACAAATACCAGTTTGGGATGTGTATGCATTATCTCAATGGCCTCTGCCAGAGTCGGGATTACCAATGATCCGTACGGATTCATGGCCACTGCCTGGTCTCTGAACATAAGTCGCGCGTAAGAATATTGTAGCCAGGGTGCCAAGGCTTTTGATTGATCTTTGTTAACAGAACGAAGGTCGTAGGAATAACCATCGCCTGATACCATATCCAAGCCAATGGTCTGCATCCCCCCTCCTAACTCTTCGCCTATGAGGCCGCCAGGAAATTTATTGACATCCAACACTTTCACTTTTACAGGCGTGTCCCATAAGCTACGGTATTTTTCACCATACAAGTAAATGTGAAGTCCCGATTTCCTGTAGTAGCTTCCCGCTTTTACCGTTACGGAATCCGGTAGCGAATTGATGTTATAATTCTCGATAGCGTTTTGCAGTCGCAGGCCATCAGAAAATGCTGCGCGTTCCTCCGTATTAAAAATATTGGGGGCCAGGAAAAACAAGACAAGAAAACAAAGAAAAAAAATGGAGAACCACTTAATTGCGATTTTAAACATTCAACGATGGTTTCAAAGTAAAACAGGATTGGATGCAGGAGTCGAGGGCTTTTTGATAATTCAACAATTTGCACGAACTAGTATCTTCTTGCAACAGCCCTTATTCAGAGACTCCAATTGATCTATCGTAATAACTAGAAATATGTACATTGGTTCATCTTATGGCGATATAGTTTTCCTGGCCTGCCACAATCTATTATGCACTCCCGAATTACAAATAGCAAATTGCCGCGTTTGAAGACCCTACCATTGAAAGACCTCTATATAAACCGATCCTCTTAATCCTGCTGATTTATACGCAGAACAATAATCTCTAACCAGCTTTCGTAATATTGCAGCGCTGACCTTGTATGTACAATGTCGTTAAGTTTAACTTTTTTTCGATACCTCATCCCCCCTGAAATTCTTCGGGGACATTCCACTAGAGGAGATGGAGTGGCCTTAACTTAATCACATGCTCGCATGTACATAAAGAACTCAATTTCATGAACTTGGGCGGCAAGCAGCCGGCCCCACCCTGAATTTGTGACGTTCCGCAGCCAGCATTTCGAGTGAAGAATTCCGGTAGGGCACCGAAGGTTTTTCAAAATATCTATTTGTTCTAAGGAATCAAAACCGTATTTTTGAATTTGTGTAAATTAATCTTTAAATATTAATATAGTGAAACAGCAATTTTTATATTTATTTCTGATGTTTTCATTTATTAATAATGCTATCGGTCAGGAAGTATTATTGGATATCATGGAGGAAGAGCTCAATCGAGAGATGGAAAGCCTTCAAAAAGCTGAATTTCCTCCCTATTTTATCGACTACCGGGTCGATGATGTGGCTGACATCACCATCTCTGCTTCTTTCGGCAGCCTTACACAGTCTAATAAAGAAAGGTCGCGCATACTTACCACCAATGTGAAGGTAGGCGATTATTCTTTGGACAATTCCCATGAAGTAGCTTCTACGGGCTATGGCTATAATGGAAATGGCTTTGGAAATATTAATGCTATTCTGCCTTTGGATGACAACCCGCTGGCAATAAAGCAGACTTTGTGGCGGGCTACCACCACGGAATACGAAAATGCTACAGAAGCGTATAAAGCTGTAAAAAATAACATCCCGAAGGAAAGCGAAACAAAAAAAGACATTGCTGATTTCTCAAAGGAAGAACCGGTTGTGTACATAGAGCCTGTATTGCCGGAAATGCATGCACTCATAGACCAGGATAAATGGGAACAAAAGGCAAAGCGAATCTCCGGCTATTTTTTAGACAACCCTCACCTGGCATCGGGCTCGGTTTCATTGTCATTCTCCAAAGAAAGAAAATACTACATCAATACCGAGGGTACCAGGATAGCTCAAAACATGACCTATGCCTACCTGAACATCTCTGCCAGCATACTTGCTGAAGATGGTGATATTCTACCACTTTATAAATCCTATTTTGCTTTTTTACCGGCTGATTTGCCTCATGAAGACAGCCTGGTACATGACGTAAAGGTAATGGTAGACAAACTGATCAAGCTGAGAGAGGCACCTTTGGCAGAACCCTACTCCGGTCCTGCTATTCTCGCTGCGCGTTCTGCAGGGGTGTTTTTCCATGAAATCTTTGGGCACCGGATTGAGGGGCACCGTCTAAAAAGTGAAATGGACGGGCAAACTTTCCTGAATAAGGTGGACGCACAGGTGCTTGACAAGTCGCTTACGGTAATTTCTGATCCTTCATTGAAACAATATAATAACCGCGACCTGATAGGCACTTACAAATATGATGATGAAGGAGTTAAGGGACAAAAAGTAGTAGTTGTAGAAAACGGAATTCTAAGGAATTTCCTGATGTCGCGAAGCCCGCTTGAAAAATTTCCGGCCTCAAATGGTCATGGCAGAGCTTCCGCAGGATTGAACGTCGTTTCGAGACAATCAAACTTAATAATAGCCTCTAATAAGCCGCTTTCAACAGCTAATCTGAGAAAGAAGCTAATTAAAGAATGTAAAAAGCAGGGCAAAGCGTATGGGTACTTGTTTTCCGATGTTATTGGAGGGTTCACTAATACGGACCGGTTTTCAGCAAATGTATTTAACGTAATGCCCACGGAAGTATACAGGGTTTACGTGGATGGAAGACCCGACGAATTGGTGAGGGGTGTCGATTTGATCGGAACACCGCTGACCATGTTTGCTGAAATAAAAGCTGCGGGCGGCCAAAAGGAAATCTTCACAGGTATCTGCGGGGCAGAATCCGGCAGTGTTCCGGTAAGTGCAATCGCACCCGCCTTGTACGTAAGGAGAATTGAGACCCAGAAAAAAATGAAACAAAATGCAAAGCCCTCTTTGCTAAGCAGGCCCAGCGGTCATGCTCCTTCTTTTAACAAATAATCTATCATGACGAAGTTTTTTAACGGCATTCCCTGCTCAATATTATTTCTCTTACTTATAACGAGCGGCTTTGGTATGAACGGATTTGCGCAGGATCTTGCGAAAGATGCGAAGCTAACAGCAACAAAAACGGCTGATTCGTTACACAGTGGCTATAATGTGATAGAAAAGGCCATGGCGGACGAACTTGAAAGAAGCATGGAAGAGCTGAGCTATGAAGATTATGATAAACCTTTCTTTATAAGTTACACGATCAATGATATTGACGGTGTTTCCATTACTTCTTCTCTTGGGGCTATTTTATACTCGAATCGTTTTCCTGTCAGAAATAAAGCTGTACGGGTTTTGGTAGGTGATTACAGTTTTAATGATGAAAGTCTGGACGTGGCTTACTACAACAGTCCCGCTTCTTTAAGCGAAATCCAGATTCCCATTGAAGATGACTATTTTGGTATCCGCAGGTCGCTATGGGTAACAACTGATGCAGTTTATAAATCTGCAGCCAGACTGTTTAAGGAAAACAAACAATATTTGGAGGAGAAGAATCTCAAGCTGGAGGAGCTGCCACATAGAAGATTTGCAAAGGCCCCCGTTATAAATCTGGAAGTAGAAAATAAATTCCTGGAACCAGATGTGGCCAAATTAGAAGCTTTGGCCAAAGAATTATCTTCCATGTTTTCCGACGAAGGCGATATTCACCATTCCATGGTTTCACTCAACACCTTTAACAGCACCAACTATTTTATAAACAGCGAAGGCACCAGAGTAAGATATCCTTATTCTATAACAACGCTTCAGGTTTATGCTGAAATTAAAACCGCAGATGGAGAATCAATCATAGATCAAATTGCGCATTATGGCTATTCACCGGAAACCCTTCCTAAAAAAGAGGAGCTAAAAAAAGATGTGCAGGCACTCATTGATGGCTTAAAAACGCTAAAGAACACGAAGGTTTATAAAGACAGTTACATAGGGCCCGTTTTGTTTACCAACGAAGCTGTTGGGACTGTCTTTGCAACGAGCTTATTTGGCTACGACGGACTGATGACTGCTAATGATATCAGCACCCGTGACAGTTACCAGTACCACGGGCAGTTTTTGGATGATAAAATCGGCAATAAAATACTGGCGCGAGGACTGAACGTAGTGAGTATGCCAAAAATGGAATATTATAACAATTTGCCCCTGCCAGGATCTTTTAAAGTAGATGCGGAGGGTGTGATTCCGCAGGACACCTTGACGCTTGTGAAGGACGGTAATTTAATCGCGCTTCTCAATAGCCGCACATCCACTACTGACAACCCGGTCTTGAACGGTCACAGCAATGCGAACCAGGCAATTGGGCCGGGGGTAATCAAAATAACTTTCGATAAACAAAGTAGCGTTGCAGACCTGAAGAAAGAATTGATTTCAAATGCAAAAGAAATTGGCTTACCGTATGCGTTGATGGTGAAAAGAATACCTTACGGCAATTATATGGGCGTAAATGTGTACAAAGTTTCCCTCGAAGATGGATCAGAAGAGCTGCTTCGTTTGGCCCAGGTTAAACCGCTTAATATCAAATCCCTGCGCCGGATTCTGGGAGGAAGTGGTTCTGACTATGTTTTTAATAATCAGTCAGGTGGGAGCATCACATCCTACATTGTTCCTGACGCACTGTTGGTGGACGAAGTAGAAGTAGAAGGCAGCTCAGCCCCCTACCTTGGCAATAAAGTACTGGTTGAAAACCC
>CAZWQB010000111.1:0-1059 GCA_964636035.1 uncultured Roseivirgaceae bacterium | reverse complement strand
AAACCTGAGACTTTAAACTTTAAACCTGAGACTTTAAACTCTGAACCTTGAACTTTAAACTAACTAAACATCCACCCATCCACCTTCTTTGGCAGATTTAAAGATTGCTTCCAGGGCTTTTGTATTTGCCAAAGCATTTTCCAATGAGACAGGTACTTCTGTATCTTCTACAATTGCCTTCGTGAAAGCAGCTGCCTGTAGGCCATATTGATCTGCTATTTCGAAGCTAAACTGCTCAACATTTTCCTGCAGAATATCGCCTGCGTCTATTTGCAATTGTGTTTGCCTGTCATTGGGTGCATTGAAAGGAATTTTGATCTCCAGTCTTTTCCTATCGCCGACAAAATGCATTCTCTGGTAAGGCACAAGTTGCGTTCCCACAGAAAAAACCACCTGCGTAGAAGGGAATTGCAAAATTACACTGCTCAACGTATCAGAACCGAAATTTTTGTCAAGATCCATTAGGGCGACCACCCTGACAGGCTCTTCACCCAATACAAAGCGTGAAGTATGGACGGGATAGCACCCGATGTCCCACATGGCGCCGCCACCATAATCTGCGATGTTTCTGATGTTCTGTGGATCAACATTGTGATAACTAAAAGCACCCTGAATCAATTTCAATTTTCCCAGTGTGCCACTTTGAACCAACTCCCTGGTTTTCCGCCATTGGGGATGAACATCAACCATAAAGGCCTCTCCTACTTTTACACCATATTTATCGCGTGCTTCAATAAGCCTGTGAATGTCTTTGCTGTTAAGGGCTAGAGGCTTTTCGCACATCACATGTTTTCCAGCTTCGATGCACTTTAAGGTATACTCCACATGCAAATGGTTCGGCAGCGGATTATAAATGACATGGATATCCGGATCGGCGATGAGCGCTTCATACGAACCATAAGCCTTCGGAATCCCCAACTGATCAGCAACTGTTTTAGCTCTGTCAAGACTTCTGGACGCTATACCATAAACCTGATAAGCATCGTCTCCTTTCATTGCCGGAATTACTTTTTCCCTCGCAATTTTCGCTGCTCCTAAAATTCCCCAGTTTAGTTTCAT
>CAZWQB010000110.1:0-10777 GCA_964636035.1 uncultured Roseivirgaceae bacterium | reverse complement strand
ACTTATTTAAACAATACATGATGTCTAATTACCACAAACTAACTTATAACCTATTGGCTGCAGGCGCGGCAATCATTGCTGCAAACCTGGTACGAAAAGGAATGGCAAAAACCTGGGAATCTATTAACCACAAGGTTGCTCCTGAAAACCCGGCAGACCCTGAAACGTCCTGGAGAGAAGCGGTGATATGGAGCATAGCCTCGGGCGTGGCCGTAGGATTAGCCAGAATGTTTGCCGAAAGAGGCGCCGCGGCTGGATGGCACAAGTTCATGGGCTATAATCCCACACGACTTAAATAGCACACGAAGGTCTGGGTTCTAATTGAAAAGTTCATACCTTTACCTCCGTTTTTGAACAAGCTGTTTCCGAAGCAAATGCTGCCTACAGTTTCCGGTCATTTGCTCCGGTAACGTGCTTGATTCGAGGTAATTTATTTCATTCATATGAAAATTATTATTGCCGGAGCAGGAGAGGTTGGTTTCCATTTAGCCCGTTTGCTGGCTACAGAAGCGCAGGACATCATATTGATAGATACATCAAAAGAGAAGCTGGAACGAGCCCAGTCGCTGATGGATGTGCACACCTTAAGAGGAGATGCTACTTCTTTTAAAGTCTTAAAAGAAGCCGCCATTGAAAGCGCAGATCTTTTGATTGCAGTCACTTCCTCGGGAGACACGAATGTCACCACCTGTATCATTGGTAAAAAACTAGGAGCCAGAAAAACCATAGCCAGGATCAACAATATGGAATATCTGGTGAACAAAGATATTCTGGATCTGAAATCCATCGGAATAGATGAGCTGATCTCACCGGAATCGCTGGCTGCCCGTGAGATCAAAAGACTGTTGAAAGAATCCGCTTTGACAGATTCCTTCGAGTTTGAAGACGGCAAACTCACATTTATAGGAATACAAATTTCTGAGAATGCCCCTTGCATCAACAAAACATTAAGAGAGAGCGCTTACCTAAACCCCGACAATAATTTTATTACGGTGGCTGTTCACCGCAACAACGAGACCATCATTCCCCGGGGAAATGTAGAAATCAAATTAGGCGACCAGGTGTATTTTATCGCCCAGTCGGCTGGCATGAATCAGGTGCTCAAGTTTACTGGCAAGGAACGTATTGAGATAAAAAATGTGATGATACTGGGTGGAAGCCGCACTGGTGTACATGCAGCACGCAGGTTATGCCGGCAATACAACATCAAATTGATTGAACTGGACAAAGAGAAAAGCTTTGAACTGGCTGACGAGCTACCCGAAGTATTGGTCATTAACGGTGACGGCACCAATGCTGACCTCCTGGAAGAAGAGGGAATCCACGCAATGGACGCTTTCATAGCGGTTACCGGCAATTCAGAAACCAACATTCTTGCAGCACTGGTAGCAAAAAAACGAGGCGTGGCCAAGACAATCGCCATGGTGGAGAATATTGAATATATCAATCTTTCCCAAAACATTGGCCTTGACACCCTAATCAACAAAAAATTGATTGCTGCCAACTTTATCTCAAGGTATATAAGAAAAGGGGAGGTGATATCGCTGACCGGAATTCATGGGGTAGATGCTGAAATCCTCGAATTCAAAGTAACGAAAGGATCAAAAATTGTAAGAAAACCCATCAAAGACCTGAATTTCCCGAAGTACGCCATTATTGGTGGGGTGATCAGAAATGGCGTGGGATTGATCACCCTGGGCGATTTTCAGGTCGAGCCCGATGACCGGGTGGTGGTTTTCAGTCTGTACAAGTGTATTCACGATGTAGAGCAATTTTTTAAATGACAATTAATTCAAGGGTAATCATTCACCTACTAGGGCTTTTAACCGCTATGAATGGCGGTTTTATGCTTTTGATGCTCCCGTTCGCCTTCTACTATAATGAAGATTGGAGACCAATAATCATTGCGTCGGGCATTACAATCATTCTCGGCATCATCATTTATATAATTACAAATAATTATAAAGTAAAGGAGCTAAGGAAAAGAGAAGGATACCTGATTGTCACCCTTGGCTGGCTATGCATGTCTTTTACCGGAACCCTTCCCTATCTCACAAGTGGTGCTATTCCAGATTTTACGGATGCTTTTTTTGAAACCATCAGCGGATTTACCACCACGGGCGCTTCCATTTTAATTGACATTGAAGCGCTGCCCAATAGCATTCTGTTCTGGCGCAGCCTCACGCACTGGATCGGGGGTATGGGAATTATCGTATTAACCATTGCTATTTTACCAGTGTTGGGCATTGGGGGTATGCAATTATTTTTGGCAGAAGCGCCAGGCCCTGCGCAAGACAAGCTGCACCCCAGGATAAAGGAAACGGCTAAGCGGCTCTGGTATATTTATCTGTTTCTTACCTTCGCACAAACCATATTATTGATGATAGGAGGCATGACTTTTTTCGACGCCATCAATCATTCCATGTCAACCATAGCCACCGGAGGCTTTTCTACTAAAAATGCCAGCATTGCCTATTATGATAGCGGGTTTATTCAATACGTGTTGATATTTTTTATGTTCGTTGCCGGCACCAATTTTAGCCTGCTCTATTTCTTTTTTAAAGGAAAGTTTGAAAAAGTATCTTCCAATGAGGAATTCAAGAGTTATTTGCTCGCGGTTCTGATTATTAGCGTGATCACAGCAATTGCAATTTATAGTTATACAGGACTTACCTGGGAGCGGGCTTTCAGAGATGCGCTTTTCCAGGTTACCTCCATCATCACAACTACGGGTTTCATTACTTCTGATTACACCATTTGGTCGCCTTTTACCACCATCCTTTTTTTCTTTTTGCTGTTTACGGGTGCGTCTGCAGGCTCTACTTCCGGCGGAGTAAAAATGGTAAGGCTTCTAATTCTACTTAAAAATTCGGTTTTAGAGCTAAAGCGCCAGATCCATCCATCAGCAGTAATACCTGTACGATTTAACAAAAAAGCCATCTCCGAGAACATCACCTACAACATTGCTGCCTTCATACTTATTTATTTAACGGTGTTCGCGATCGGATCTTTAATTATGGCCCTGATAGGTTTGGATTTTACTACAGCAATGGGGGCGGTTGCAGCATCCTTGGGAAACGTGGGCCCCGGAATCGGATTGGTAGGCCCCGTGAATAATTTTGGTCATATACCCATGTTCGGAAAATGGTTTCTTTCCTTCCTGATGTTGCTGGGCAGACTGGAATTGTTTACGGTACTTATTTTATTCACTCCTTATTTCTGGAGCAAAAGCTAGTTGTTCTGAAACACAAAGGCAGAGCTGGTAAATTTTTAAAAGCTCTAACGAAACGTTTTCCTTATTGCTTCTTCTTTTTCAAATCGCCATTCTTAATGGATTTGATGAACTTAGCCCAATTGAGCGGGTTCAAAAGCGGATTGTTGTAATAAGGATTGCTGAACCTGTTATGCATTTGGTGGAATTGCTGATTCATATAATAGCTGTGGTTCATGCTGCCATCCATGGGCATATCTCTGAACATCCGGGCCAATACATCTTCTCCCATATTAGGGCTGTCCTTGCCCAACTGCTCAGGCAGCTCCAATGCCAGAATAGCTTCTTTGAACAGCTCTTCGGTAGGATAGGGAAAAATTTCCACAATAGGCAGAAAGGTGGTATCGGCAGTCAGTTCAACCACCACCGTGATGCTCTCGCCCTCATCGCCTGGCACTATATAATGTTGCCTTGTGTAGCCAATAGTACTGATAACAATGCTATCTCCCTTCAACACCGGCATAGAAAAATAACCGTATTGATTTGACGTAGTTCCCCTTCCAGCTTTTGGCACATAAACGTGAACGCCAGGAACGCCGGAAGTACTGTCTTCCCCAACTATAATTCCTGAGAATTGAATAACCGGATTGCCTCCCTGCGCTTTGCTTTCATACAAAGGCACAAAAACACACAATAAAATAAATATGCAACAACAGTATCTAAATCTCAAAATTAATTGATTTACATCCTAAATGGCCACCTGCTTCGGAATAGGAAGCACAAACAGGAACGGTGCAAAAACTCATAATTTATCTATCAACAAAGAATCAGCAAAAATCAATCCTCTAATTTACCTAATTCTTTTCAAAAGATAGTTCAAAAAGTTTAAAACCAATCCAATTGTAATAAAATTCTAAAAGTGGTAAGAACCTATGATATCAGGGCAAGAGCATTTCATTTAGGAGGTAAAAGCCGTAGATTGAAAGCTGATTCAGCCATTACGGTTTGAAATTTTACTGTAAATTTGGAGAAGATACCGGGTTGACAAGCGAGAACTCTTAAAAAAAAACGATAATTGAATGCGCTTAAAAAACTTTAGCTTAAGTTTTGGAACACAAATATTTAAAGCCCTGTCTGATGAATCGCGGATAAGAATACTTTCGTTAATTTATCAAAACAAAGAAATGTGCATTTCTGACCTGGAACATATTCTTGATTTTACGCAGACAAAAACTTCAAGACACATGGCTTATTTAAAAAATGCGGGGCTTATAAATCCCAGAAAGGTTGAACAGTGGATCTTCTACAACATCAAAGACGAAGCTTATGACCTGCTAAGCCAGGTCTTTACATACCTGGGGAAGGATCCGTTGCTCTTAAAAGACATGGAAACATATAGGATTCTACACTCAAACAGAGAGCTGGCAGAAAACAAAATACAAACAAGACACTGGTCGCCGGCAAAGAAGGCATAGAAAAAGCGAGGTTAAGATGGAGAAATACAAGCACATTTTTTTTGATCTGGACCACACCCTCTGGGACTTTGACAGAAATTCTTCAGAAGTATTGGGACAACTTTACGATGAACACCATTTAAATTCGTCCGGGTTGTTTTCTAAGGAAGCCCTCATTTCGCAGTTTCGAAACGTCAATCATCAGCTATGGGCGCAGTACAACTGCCGAAGTATCAGTAAAGAGCAACTGAGAGCAACTCGATTTCCCTTGGTTTTTTCTTCGCTGGGCCTTCAAGATGCCAGACTATCCCAAATTTTTTCTTCAGCGTATTTGGAACGATGTCCGCAAATGCCTCACATTTTTCCTTATGTTCGGGAAGTGTTGGATTATTTGAAAAAAGATAAACAATACATGCTCCACATTCTTACCAATGGGTTTGAAGAAATACAACATTTAAAGCTGAAGGCCGCTAATATCTCCCACTACTTTGAATCGGTAATCACCTCAGATGCCGCCGGATATCAGAAACCAGAGCAGGGCTATTTTACTTATGCATTGTCGAAAACTTTTTGTAAGTGCGACGAATCCCTGATGATAGGAGATAACCTGGAAACCGACATAAAAGGGGCAAGAAATGCCACCATTGACCAGGTGTATTTTAATCCGGAACGCCTGGCACATCAGGAAACAATCACCTATGAAATTAGTTGCCTCAGTGAGTTGTTCACCATTCTGTGAGACCATTTTGTCTGGTACGAGACGTTACTGATTGAACTTTTTTATGGGCTTCTGAGATAGAGCCTGTAATTTAGTAGCTGATTTGATAAATAAAATGCTAAGATATGCCAAAAGGAATATATGAAGTTCCGGTTCCTTCTAATGAACCTGTATTGAGCTATGCCCCCGGCTCAAAAGAAAGAGAAAACCTCAAAAAAGCCATTGCTGAAGCCAGAGCTACAGAGGCTGATATCCCTATGTATATCGGCAGCGAGGAAGTAAGGACCGGCAACCGGCAAGCCTTAAGACCACCGCATGACCATCAACACATTCTAGGCTACTTTCATGAGGGAGATGCTGAGCACGTAGAAAGAGCCATATCTGCTGCACTGGGAGCAAAGGCTGCCTGGGCTGATCTGAGCTGGGAACACAGGGCCAGCATATTTTTGAAAGCCGCCGAATTGGTGGCCGGGCCTTATCGTGCAAGGATCAATGCTGCCACCATGCTCGGACAGTCAAAAAATGCTTTTCAGGCTGAAATTGATTCTGCCTGTGAATTCATAGATTTTTTGAGGTTCAATGTGCATTATATGACAGAGATCTATGCGCAACAACCACAGTCTTCGCCCGGAGTATGGAACAGGGTAGAGCAAAGACCCCTCGAGGGTTTTGTGTTTGCAATAACCCCCTTCAACTTCACTGCCATTGCGGGAAATCTCCCCACTTCTGCAGCACTGATGGGCAATACAGTGGTTTGGAAGCCGGCGCACTCTCAGATTTTTGCGGCCAATGTAATCATGCAGGTATTGAAAGAGGCCGGATTGCCCGACGGAGTGATCAACCTCATATATGTGGATGGGCCTGAAGCGGGAAATGTCGTCTTCAATCACCCCGACTTTGGAGGCATCCATTTTACCGGTAGCACAAAAGTATTTCAAACAATCTGGAAAACAATAGGAGAAAATATTCATAAGTATAAGTCCTACCCCAGAATAGTGGGAGAAACAGGCGGTAAGGATTTTATTGTCGCTCATAAGTCAGCGAACCCTCGGCAGGTAGCGACAGCGATAGTCAGGGGGGCATTTGAATACCAGGGTCAGAAGTGCTCTGCTGCGTCACGGGCTTATATTCCTGCCAATCTATGGGACGAGGTTCGGAATTATGTTCAGGAAGATTTGAAGAATATCAAAATGGGAGGTGTGGAGGATTTCCGGAATTTTGTGAACGCCGTAATAGATGAAAAATCTTTTGACAAAATCTCCAAATACATAGACGAGGCCAAAGCCAGTAATATGGTGGAGATAATTGCCGGCGGGAACTATGATAAATCGAAGGGGTATTTCATAGAACCCACCGTTTTATTGACCAAAGATCCCTCTTATGTGACCATGTGCGAAGAAATATTCGGTCCAGTGATTTCGATCTATGTTTATCAGGAAGAAAGGTTTGTAGAAACCCTTGAGCTGGTAGATGCCACCTCTCCTTACGCACTTACAGGCGCGATTTTCTCGAAAGACAGATACGCTGTGGAGCTTGCCGCCAAAAAGCTAAGCAATGCGGCAGGAAATTTCTACATCAATGACAAGCCTACCGGTGCCGTGGTAGGGCAACAACCCTTTGGCGGCGCCAGGGGATCAGGAACGAATGACAAAGCCGGATCTATGATTAATTTATTGCGATGGGTTTCGCCACGTACTATTAAGGAAACTTTTGTTCCGGCAGAAGATTTTCGCTATCCATTCCTGGATGAAGAATAGCAAAATAGCCCTTGCTGAAAAGTCTCAGGTGCGTCAGATATTAGGCAACAAAGCGAAGATGTATCTTCATACTTCCAGCTGAAGCCAACGATTAGATGGCGTGCCTGAGGCTAGCCCATAAAAGATTCTTACAAGCGGTTGCGTTTTTCAGCAGGGCTAAAAAAAGCTCCCATTCCCGCCTGATGGCATAAGAATGGGAGCTGATGTTTTCAAATAAGGAAGTTTTAAGGAATTTTTTTGATGTCGTTCAACCCCTCTCCTATTTCATCCTTTATTTCTTTGGTGGCATCTTTAAATTCTCTGATACCCTTTCCAAGTCCACGAGCCAGTTCCGGAATTTTCTTTGGGCCAAAGAATATTAAAACTACTGCCAGAATGAGCACAATCTCTGTTCCGCCTAAACCCCCAATGAAAAGCAATAGATCCATATAATTATAATTAAGAAGTTTTACCCATGATTAACATACAAATATAGCTGTTAAGTTTGGTAAATGGTAAAATAATTTCTCAGGAGCTGTGCTTGGCTTTGCTGGTTCTGTTTCCCATCCATTTTCTGCCCCTTGTATTTTTAGATACGTTCCTCTTCTGCCCGCCAGGTTTGTCAGCGGGGGCGCTTTCGGGAGCCGCAGCCTCCATTGGATATTCATGGTCACTGACCACAGGAATATTTTTTGCGATTAATTTATGAATGTCTTTTAAATAAGCCTTCTCCTCATGGTCACAAAAAGACAAGGCAATCCCGTTGGCTCCGGCACGCCCGGTTCTACCGATCCGGTGCACATAGGTCTCCGGTATGTTGGGAAGTTCATAATTGATCACGTGAGAAAGATTGTCTACATCAATACCCCGAGCTGCGATGTCTGTCGCCACCAAAATGCGCGTTTTGCCAGATTTAAAGTTGCCCAACGCCTGCTGCCGGGCATTCTGCGACTTGTTCCCATGGATAGCTTCTGTCACTATTCCTTTTTTATTCAGGTCCTGGGCTATTTTGTTAGCCCCATGTTTCGTCCTGCTAAAAACCAGTGCAGACTTAATAGATTCATCCTGCAGCAAGTCAAGGAGCAGATGCTTCTTATTCTTTTTGTCTACAAAATAAACGGCCTGCTTGATGGTATTCGCTGTAGAGGATACTGGGGTAACTTCAACTTTGGAAGGATCTACTAAAATCCTGTCCGCCAGCGTCACTATTTCCTGGGGCATGGTAGCCGAAAAGAACAAAGATTGTCGCCTGGCAGGCAGCTTTGCTATCACCTTTTTCACGTCATGTACGAAACCCATGTCGAGCATCCTGTCTGCTTCATCGAGCACAAACATGCTAATACTTTGCAGGTGCACAAATTTCTGATCCATCAGGTCCAGCAGTCTGCCTGGAGTGGCTACCAGAATATCCACGCCGTTTCTCAGGGCGTCTGTCTGCTTTTTCTGCGGCACACCGCCAAATATGACAAGATGCTTCAGGTTCAGAAACTTTCCGTAAGCTTTGAAGCTCTCTTCTATCTGAATTGCCAACTCTCGTGTAGGCGTTAAAATGAGCGCTTTTATGCTTTTGCGCCCTTGACCTTCAGCGGGCAGTTGCGATAAAAGTTGTAAGATGGGTATGGCAAATGCCGCAGTCTTACCTGTGCCGGTTTGCGCGCAACCTAAAATGTCTTTCTTTGCAAGGATCAGGGGAATTGCCCGTTCCTGAATAGGTGTTGGTGTTGTATAACCTTCTGATTCCACCGCTTCCAAAATGGGTGCAATGAGGTTTAATTCTTTAAATGTCAAACTATAATTGTTAAAATGAAAATTTTTATAAAGCCTACGAGAGGATTGAATGCTTATTAATTCTGATTCTTAAAAGATGCTTTATAGAAGGGAATTAATCAAATGAACCAAGAATCCAGCTTAATTTTTGCCTTTACTGTCCATTTGCTGTAAAGGTAAACAATTCTTGCGCTTAAAAATTCCATTATTGCAAAAAATCGTTGGTAAATGCCTTTAGTTTCTTAACAATACGCTGGACGGAACCCCTTAGATCGCCAGTCAATCATCTGCAGAAACAAAATGGTCATGCGAATGCTGTCTTTTTTGGGACGCTCCACCGCACTGTTGCCTTCCGTGCACACCTCCGCAAAAGCGGGCGGCACGGTCAGCACTTCGTAGAATCCGTATCCTGAATTTCCAGCCACCTGATCGCCACAATTCGGCTTTCGAGTAGAAACAAGCACTTAAGCTACTGGAGAAGCCGGGCGATTTGCATTGCTGTTAGAGAGCGTTTTGAGATCGATTTATAATTGGAACCGTAAGTGCTTTTGCCAATACGCGGGGAGGCTGGTTGATTTTTGGTGTGAAGCAATCTGGGAAAAAATTTGAATTTCAAGGAGTGGGTAGCCCGGAAAAGTAGAACAGGATTTTATCAACACCTTAAGGGGAGATAAATTTAATGTCCGTTTGCTACCTAAGTGTGAGAAATACCAGTTCCCCGAAGGTGTTGTATTAGGGTTCTACATTCCCATCTCTGATAAGAAGCCGATATATTTCAATAATCCCACCAATACATTTATACGAAGTGCGAGTGGCGACCAGCGCGCATCTAAAGAAGAGGTGGACGCGCTATTTAGAGACCAGGCGTTTGGTACGCAAAGTGCCGGGGAGGTTCCGGGGACTTCTATCTTAGATCTCCATGAGAATTCGCTGCAGCAGTACAGAGAATATCTTAATAGGAATAATCCAGCGAGTGCATATAATCGGTTGACAGAAGATGAATTTCTGCAAAAATTACGTGTTGTGGTAAAGGGAGTGCTGACTTACAGCGGATTATTATTCTTTGGAAAGAATGATGCCATACAAGCTATTTTTCCCGATTTTCGGATTGATTATTTGGAAATCCCTGGAACCAGTTATAACAATGCCTCTGTTCGCTATACCTACCGGGTTGACGAGAAGGAAAATCTCTGGGATTACTACTTTGTTTTATTTGACCGCCTCCGCAGGCAGTTGGATTTACCTTTTAAATTAACAACCGAAGGCTTTGCTACAGAGGACTATCCACAGCTAAATGCAATAAGGGAAGGGTTGGTAAATTTTCTAATGCATAGCGATTATTTTAGCCCTTCGAAGCCCCGGATAAGAGTGTTTGATGATCGCATTGAATTCTTCAATCCCGGGGCCTTGCCTAAACCATTGGATAAAATTATGGCAGAGGACATTTCCATGCCACGAAATCCCATTATTGCCAAGTTTTTCAGGGTGGTGAAATTAGCAGAAAATGCGGGCTTTGGATTTGATAAAATGAAAGATGGATGGTTTAGTTACACCAAAACGGAACCCGTGTTCGAACAGGGACAGGATTTTACCAAGGCTAGCTTTTATTTTGAGCTTAACAAGGAAGATGATAAAATGGGTGCATCCGGTGGTTCAATAGGTGGTTCAAATAGTGGTTCGAATAATGAAGATGAAAGATATAGTGAAGATTTTATTCTTACAAGAAGACAAAAAGAAGTTTTAGCACTCATAAAAAGCAATCCTTCAGTTGGATACCGGGAAATTGGGGAAGTCTTGGGTATCAATCAGTCAGCAGCTCAAAAGCATTTTGAATCGCTGAAAGAAAAGGGGGTTATCGAACGAATTGGTCCCGCCAAAGGAGGTTATTGGA
>CAZWQB010000109.1:0-10803 GCA_964636035.1 uncultured Roseivirgaceae bacterium | reverse complement strand
TTCGAACCTTTGACCTGCCGTATGGCCGAGCTACCAACTGCTTAACCCACCTGCCCTGGAAATTACTTAGTTTCAATAAAAAAAGCCTCGATTTCTCAAGGCTTCTCTAGTAGCGGGAACAGGACTCGAACCTGTGACCTTCGGGTTATGAGCCCGACGAGCTACCAACTGCTCCATCCCGCGATATATCTTATTTTATCAACAATTATAGTGCGATAAAGTTCTGTTTTCACGTCTTTATTAGCGCTTATCGCTAAAGGGAATACAAAAGTATAGTATAAAGATTGCAAAATCAAGTATCTTTGTAAATTAATTACAAAAATGGTTGAAAAAGAACACAAAGCGGGATTTGTCAGCATTATCGGAAAGCCGAATGTGGGAAAATCAACCCTGATGAACCAAATGGTAGGGGAAAGGCTTTCAATTATTACTTCTAAAGCACAAACCACCCGGCACCGGATTTTCGGCATCATCTCAGGCCACGATTTTCAGATCATTTACTCTGATACGCCTGGAATCATTGATCCTCAATACGCCCTTCATAAGTCCATGATGCGTTTTGTGAATGCTTCACTTGAAGATGCAGATGTGATTTTGTACGTGACCGATATTTATGAAAAGTTTGAGGACGATGAAGTAATAGCTAAAATAAAAAGGGCTGAGGTACCGGTAATCATGTTGCTCAACAAAATCGATCAGGCCAAAGGAAGCCAGGTTCTGGATAAAATCAATTACTGGAAAGAACACATTCAGGTACAGGAAATAATCCCCATTTCAGCCCTGCAGGGGCTTGGGATTACCGAGGTTTTTGAGAGTATAGTTAACAATCTGCCCATTCATCCTGCTTACTTCCCGAAAGACCAACTTACAGACAAGTCGGAGCGTTTTTTTGCGGCAGAAATCATCCGGGAAAAAATCTTTCAAAATTATAAAAAGGAAGTTCCGTACAGTACTGAAGTAAATATAGAGTCATTCAAAGAAGAAGAGAAGATTATCCGGATACGGGCAGAAATCTACGTGGAGCGCAAAAGCCAGAAAGGCATTATTATCGGTAAAGGCGGGGAAGCACTGAAAAAAGTGGGAATTCAGGCCAGGGAGACCATGGAGGCTTTTTTTGGGAAACAGGTATTTTTAGAAACTCACGTGAAAGTAGCCGAAGACTGGCGTAAAAAGGAAATTCATCTAAATAGATTCGGATACAACAGTTAACTAACTTAAGGGACAATTAACTAATGTACCAATTAACTAACATACCAGTTTGCTAATGTGAATTAAATCCACTGTGTCTTCATCTGTATGAGGGACTAAGGCAGAGGATTTTTTCATTGATTAATTGGTACATTAACAAATTAATAATTAGAATCATGGCAAATATAGTAGCGATTGTCGGGAGACCAAACGTAGGAAAGTCAACATTTTTTAACCGCCTGATCGAAAAGCGGAAGGCCATTATGGACAACGAAAGCGGTGTGACCAGGGACAGGCATTATGGGTATGGTGAGTGGATTGGGAAATACTTTACTGTAATTGATACCGGGGGTTATGTGACCGGGTCAGAGGATATTTTTGAAGAGGCGATCCGGAAGCAGGTAGAGCTGGCGGTAGAAGAAGCTTCGGTGATTCTTTTTATGGTAGATTGCACCACAGGCCTCACCGGCCTGGATGAAGATTTCGCTAGGGTGCTCAGGGGTACCAAAAAGCCTATATTTATAGTGGCCAACAAGGCAGACACTACCGAGAAATCATACATGGTCGGGGAGTTCTACGGACTTGGTTTGGGTGAGGTGTTTCCCATTTCCTCCAGCAACGGGTCGGGCACCGGAGAACTGTTGGATGAAGTCGTAAAACATTTTGAACACGAAGATCCGGAAAATCCTGAAGAAGGCATTCCGCGGATTGCTATTCTTGGCAGGCCTAACGTGGGTAAATCCTCTTTTCTTAACGCATTGCTGGGTACTGAAAGAAGCATTGTGACAGATATCTCAGGAACAACCCGCGACGCAATTAATACCCGCTATAAATTGTATGGAAAGGATTTTATTCTGACGGATACGGCGGGCTTGAGGAAAAAATCCAAAGTAAAAGAAGATATAGAGTTTTACTCTGTGATGCGTTCCATTCAAGCTTTGCAGGACAGCGATGTATGTATTATTATGCTGGATGCGGAGAGAGGTATTGAGTCGCAGGATGTCAATATTATCGGCCTGGCCAGCAAGCATAACAAGGGAATAGTGATCATGGTGAACAAGTGGGATTTGGTAGAAAAGGACACCCACACGTCAGAGAAGTTTAGGAAAACCATTCAGGAAAAGCTCTCTCCACTTGATTTCATTCCGATCATCTTTACCTCCGTTACTAAAAAGCAGAGAATTTTTCAGGCGATAGAGAAAGCGATGGAAGTACATGAAAACAGAATTAAAAAAATCTCTACTTCTGCGCTAAATGATAAAATATTACCTGAAATTGAAAATTATCCTCCTCCTGCTTTTAAGGGAAAATATATTAAGATAAAATACATCACACAGTTACCGGTTCATACACCCACTTTTGCTTTCTTTTGCAATCTGCCTCAGTACATTAAGTTGCCTTACGAGCGTTTTGTTGAGAATAAGATTCGGGAACATTTCGATTTTTCAGGAGTTCCAATTCGCGTCTTTTTCAGAAAGAAATAGCATTATTTCGGTGTGGTATTATCACCCTGTTTATAGCACAGATAAGTAAATAGTGGATAAGTTACATATACCCCCTGATGTATTAAAATATATGCATTTGCATTTGATCGAAATTGAATAATATTTATATTTGAACCTTAAATCAAAATCTATTATTATGAAAAAATTATTTGCGTTATTTTTAGTTGGCGGATTTTTATTCGCGTTCACTGCATGTGATAGTACTAAGCAAGGTGCTGAGCAAGACGCTGAAAGCGTAGAGCAACAAATGGAAGATGCAGGTGACGAATTAGAAAACGAAATGGATGAGGTAGAAGATGAATTAGATGCTGCTGGTGATGACATCGAGCAAGGCGCTGAAGGCGTTGAGCAAGACGTTGAAGAAGCAGTAACTGAAGAAGACACTACAGCTACTTTGTAATTCTTTTTTAGAAATTTGTTGAAAGGGCTTTAGATTCTAAAGCCCTTTTTTATGCACAAAAATTAGATTCAATATTGCGTCAATGTCCAAAAATGCCTTCTATCTCCTTTTGAACAGCCATATTCCGGAAAATGCTGTTCATTATGCCTATGATCTTTGGGTAAGTCACCAGTTTAACTTTAAGGTGACCAGGAAAAGAAGTTCAAAATATGGTGATTACAGGTTTAATCCCCTAAATGGCTCACATACCATCACTGTTAACGGAGATATGAACCCTTATGCGTTTCTGGTCACTTATGTGCATGAAGCGGCTCATCTGGTAGCTTACAAGCGATTTGGGAGAAAAATAGCACCTCATGGGGTTGAATGGAAAAGGACCTTCCAGGAACTAATGGACCCGGTATTGAGCAACCTGGTTTTTCCGGAGGATATTTTAGAGGCACTCCGTAGCCACATGAAAAACCCCAAAGCAAGTAGCAGTGCGGATCCTCATCTGAATATGTGTTTAAGAAAATACGACGAAAACACCGGACTGGTACACCTCGGAGAAATAAAAAATGGCGACCTGTTTAAATTTAATACCCGCGTATTCAAGAAAGAGTCGCTCCGCAGGACACGGATACTCTGTCAGGAAATTAATTCGGGAAGAAAATATCTTATTTCTAAGGTCGCCCTGGTGGAAAATCTAAAATAGTCGGTTCAATAATCTTTTATTGAACCGAGATTCGGCGGTTTATCAGGGTGCTCACCACTTCATACAAGCCAACAGGCTGCATGGTCCTCCAATTGAAGATTTCTAATGAGCCTCCAAAATTAATGTAAGAATCTAGATTGTACTTTTTCCACTCTGCCTGCACAAAATCCCTGAAGTTTAAAGCAGCAATCCAACCATCTTCTACATCTTCAAACCACTCTTCATAGTAGCAGTCATCAGACCCGTGAAAATTCATGACATTTTCACCAATCAAGATAAATTTGTTGAGGCCCTCCTGAATCATATGTTCAATGATATTACGTTTTAAATGCATAATGTCATTGTAGAGTGCGTCGTTCCATTCGCCAATGAATTCAATTACTGCAAAACCTCTGTCATAGTCAGCAAATAGTATTTTAATATACAGGGTTTCTGAACCCATAAAATCCCAGGCAGGATCTATATAGTAGTTATATATAGCATCAGAATAAAGGTCGAGGTTGTACTCTTTGCCATAAAATGGCGATCGCTCATCCTCGGAAACGTTATAATACTTATACCAGTTGTAAAATGGCTCAATTTCGTGCATTGTTGTTCTAATTATTCAGCTATCCGCGCGGGAACGACTTATTAAAGCTTTTTCGGAATCCTCATTCCGCTCTTTTTAAAAGAATGATTAATAGTTAACGTAACGACATTATTCTCTTCGGGAGACAGAAAGATGAGGTTTTCTCTCGAGGAATAACTCCTCTGTAAACAATCTTGTTCCACGATATGAGAAAATTTTATCTCACAGGAAGCCTCATTTTTTCCCTGCATTTTTCCCTTATGGGCGGCTCAGGCAGGAAATATCTTTTTTTGATGATACAGTGTCAGCCCGGCTATGGGGGTTTCCATGATGTTTCTCAAAGTTACCCCTTTGTCATTGGCCACCTGTCTTAGGATATTGCTGTAATAGAAAGCCACAGATCCTACAAAATGTACCTTATAGTCGCTGAGATTCTCATACCTCATGATGTGCTTGTCCATCAAAATGCTGAAGCTTTCATAAACCAGGCGGTAAATAAAAGGATCTTTTAAATTATGGTACAAAAACCTGGAAAAAGAAGCCAGGTAGCGGTTTGGAAATGGTTTTTTATAAATATTCTCCAATATTTCAGCTCTGGAGATGTTGTTATAGCGTTTGGTGAATTTTTCTAAAAGATGTGCTGGTAAATCTTCGTATAAATAGGCGATGATCAGCGCTTTTCCCATAAAGGAGCCGCTTCCTTCGTCACCCAGTATAAAACCCAGATTCGGCCGACTGTAGACAATATCACTCCCATCGTAAAGGCAGGTATTTGAGCCTGTTCCTAAAATACCCACAATGCCGGGCTCATTGAGGCATACCGCCCGGGCCGCAGCCAGCATATCAGTATGGGCATTTACTTTGGACGCCGGGAAAACCATTTTCAGTACCTCAGTGATGAGCAATATGTTTTTCTCCGTAGAACAGCCCGCACCATAAAAGTGGATTTCTGTTACCAGCTCCGGAGACGCAATCTGCGGAAGCAAAACGTTTTGAAGTTCGAGCAGTATTTCTTCCCGCTCCTGGTAAAAAGGATTAAAACCAGCCGTTTTCGCCTGTTGAATTTGGGCATCTTCCTGTATAATGCGCCAGTCAGTTTTTGTAGATCCGCTATCTGCTATTAATATCATTTTCCTTTTTCTTTAGTATGCCAACAGCCTTGAATTTATCAAAGACATTTTCATTGTGCGGCGCATCTTCCAACTCACGCGTTAAATCCTGACCAGCCCAATGCTCATAGTGCTGCCCGTTTCTCCAAAGTCTGCTGCTTTTTACATCATATATAAAACCACGGTATGCACACCAGATTTCTTCTCTATCCTGCCCGTTTCTGAGTGCCAGTTGTGCAATCGTATATTCTGGCAAACCAGATTTCTCCATACGAAATTTAATTTAATAGGCTATTACACTTCGGTCTTCCCACCGTGCAGTTTTTCAATATGAATCCCGAAAACTACTATCCCTGTTGCGTAGGCGCAAATTTCACCTCCGCCATCGTAAATTTCTACCTTTCCGAAAATACGTTTGCCCAGTACCTGGTCTACGTTGGCGATTGCCTGTAACCTGGAGGTAACCAGAGGTTTCACAAAATGGAGGTTCAAATGATGGGTGGCAGTCATCCCATGTTCGAAAAAAGACAATCCCAGTAATCCGATGGCGAGGTCGCTCACCATTGAAATTACACCTCCGTTCACTGCTTTGCTGCCTATGCCGCCGGCATGAAGTGGCGTAACCGGATCGATAATCACCTCCGGGCGTTCTGGTTGTGCCAAGGATATCCGGATTTGCATGTGCTGTAGCTGAAGCGACGAATTAAATAACTCTTCAACTTCTTTCCATCTCTTCTGAACAACAATTTCTTGGATATCTTTTAATTGACTTAAGTCCATATCTGTAAATTTAATTTTTATAGCCGCATAATGTTACCTGATGCCAAAAAAGTTTTTTGCAATGTTCTTTTGACCATCAATATCCGCGTCTTTAATCAACTGCCCCGGTGCAAGTATATTCAGCATTTGATTTAAATGTACATCGTCACCATTGAATAGCACCAAAATGGATTTGCTTTTATTTCTTGTAAGGCTATCCACAAACTTTAAGATCGACGCCGTGCTTCCTTTTGATAGCTGATTAATCATCACAAGCACTTTCTCCCCTTTATTTAAAAGGTCAATTCCATGGCCGATTATAGCCGGATCGGAGTGGTTATCAAAATCAAAGGTTATTATTTGAGCATCTAAATTTCTGAGCCAGGATAGTACTTCTTTGGTGTAAGACAGTTCTTCAAATAGACCTATTTCTATATTTATAGCTACGTACATTTTAATTTTTTACGCATCTGGTTCGGCTAAATTCAGAACCTGGATCGATGCAAAAGATAGAGGTGTCAAACATTTTGACAGATAACTGCTTACAGGACGATGATTTTCCTGGTGCTACGTGCACCCGATTCGCTGATCGCCGTTACAAAATAGACACCGGACGCCAATGTACTGGTGTTGTAACTATATTTTATTCCTCCCGCTTGTTCCCTGCCCTCCCATACAATCTTACCCATTGTGTTGTACAGAACGATCCGGGAATTATGGCTTACTTCCACATTTAAAATGTCATCAGTAGGAACAGGAAAGCATGTTAATGTCAAGCCATCCTCTCCGGGATTGACTGAGCCATTTTTATTGCGAAGCAAATATACACCACCCTGCCTGCTTCCAATCAACATGGAGGGAAGTTCGCCCCTAAACAATGGGCCAAAAGCAATCTTTGATTCAAAACCAAAAGACTTATGGTAGGTGTTGTTCCATCTAATGTTCTTTATACTGACAGTTTCAGCCTCCGCCAAACCTGACTGGTGGTTGAAGTAATCACTAATAATATACAACTGGCCTTTCCCATTTGATATCACCAACTCGTTTTTCCCATCAGCATCTACATCATAAATGGCCGGAGTTAGATTTCTGTTTTCAAATTTGTCCGTAAATCCGGCAAAATTGTCTTCCACAAGTTCGAAGGCAATGCTACCATTCGAACCCATGTTCTCGTAATATTCTACCCTTCCTGAACTCCTGAAGATGAGCAAATCTGCGAAATCATTATTACTCAGCAGGTTCATGGCCATATTATCCCCGGCGCCCAAAGAAATATCAGTTGCCACCTGAAGAGAATTTTCAGCAAACGTGCCATTTTCCCTAATTACATAGTAGAGGGAAGTTGTGCCATCTTCTGCAGTGCCGGTAAAATAGAAATCATCTTCACCATCACCATTTAGATCTGCAAAACCAGGCAGTATGTTATCTAGTTTTGCTGCAGAAAGGTTCAGGAAGTCTGCTGAATGTAAGGTAAAAGCAGGTGCGTTGACAGTCCCCGTATTCTTGTAATACGTCAATGAAGCCGTCGAATTGTTCCCTCCGTTCCCCACCAGAAAATCCGTTTTACCATCATTGTCGATGTCATTCAATGCTATGGCTGCGTCATAACCTACATCAATCATTTCATTCTGCAGGAAATCTTCTGCAACCAGTTGGAATTCAAATTTCGCCGCTGTGCCCACATTTTTATACATGCTGCTGGATTTGGAAAAATCGATTTGTCGCCCTGCCGGAGTAGCCAAATTGGGGGCGATGATGAGGTCTTGGAGGCCGTCTTGATCAATGTCTATCAAATAAGCAGCGGGAAAAGGATAGCTGGAAGGATTGGAATCTGGAAATGCCACTCTATAGCTGTTGAAATCTGCTACTTCATTTATTTCTGAGTTTTCAAAATAGGCAAGGTTGTTACATTCCTCGTCACCAAAAAGCATGTCCTTATCGCCATCGCCATCATAGTCAAGAAGCAACAACGTTTTGCCCCCCGCGTGCATGGTTTTTGCCGGAGACAGCTCAGCTCGTCCGGTCATTTCTGAACAGCTAATACCCAAAGCGTACACACCGCAACTGCATTCTTCAAAATCTCCCCATACGGATTCCACCCTTTTAAAAAGAAGACCACATTCACCTTCATTCTCCATACTGAAATTCTGATGGTACTCAATGGTACCTCCTCTGGCGAAATTAAATACAAAAATATCCAAATCGCCATCTTTATCAATATCTACAATTGCCGGGATATCCGCCGAATTTACCTGTAAATTTACCTGAGAAGAGAAACCTTCGGTGGTTACAGGATCCATCAGCAATTCCCATTGGAGCTTTTCATCCTGAAGCTTGCCTATATAAACCTTCATGCCAAAGACACTGCTTGAAATCAGATCTTCAACACCATCACAATTGAAATCTACGATAACCAGCCAGGCATTGAGGTCATCAGGAAACAAAGCTTCATAGTCAGGGTCATAAAGATACCCCCCGTCCGTCCAAATATAAGTGTTCACCTTTATGCTTGTGCGATCAAATATGACCAGGTCGTTTTGGCCGTCCCTGTTTAAATCTATAGCCTGGTATTGGCCTGAATTAATTCCTCCAGCCCAGGGCATCTTTAATGCAAAGCCATTTTCAACGACCTCGATGGAACTGTCAAACTCATAAACCGCCTGTGCAACCACAGCCGTGCGTCCCAGGACTAGAAGACAAAAAATGCCCACACAAATGAATTTAGGTAGTATCATATAAGCATGTGAGCCGTTAAGTTAATGATTTTTAGCGAATGAAAGACAGGAGCAAAGCTGGCAAGGCGGCCAAGCTAAGCTTTTTTCGATACTTCATTCCCCCTCGATGGCCCTTACCTCCTCCACAAAAGAGAAGTTGTCTTATTTTAACGACTTCGAGCAAGCATTTGAAGGGAAACAACGGTTGGGGCCGAAGTAAAAAAGCCTGATCGATTAAAAAATCAAACAGGCTTTTAAAAACAGCATTCTTAATTTTCTATAGAATATCTACCAGCTCTACGTCAAAAACCAACACAGAGAACGGCGGTATAGTCGCAGCATTCATTGACAAGGGCAGCGTGAAAATGCTTTGGTAATAAGCAAGGTGAGAAGGAATAATGAGCTTTCCTTTTTCACCTTTTTTCATTAATGCAATACCTTCGTCCCATCCTTTTATCACCTGCCCGGTACCTAGTGTAAAACTTATGGGTGCACCGGCTTTAGATTTGTCAAATTCTTTTCCACTCAAAAGTCTTCCTGTATAATGCACTCTCACGGTTTTACCTTTTGTGGCCACGTTGTCGGTTCCTTCCTCTGTTTTTACATAATGAAGACCTGAAGATAATTCTTGTACGCCTTCCAAATTATTCTTTGCGATATAAGCATCAATTGAGTCATTTTCGATCTGCTTCTGCTCTTGTTCGGGAATTACCCTCACCACTTCCATGTCAACAAGCAGGTTGGAATAAGCGCCCAGCTTGCCATTGTTCGTATAATTGTAGTAGGCTAAATAAGAAGGTATGATAAATCTGAACTTTTCTCCAGAGCGCATGTATGCTAAACCGACATCCAATCCATTGGGGTTAAGGGACCGGCCAAATACCTGAGTATACAATCCGGGAGCTACATTATGCATCGCTTTAAAAACCGTGTCAGTTTTATCTTCTATAAGACTTCCATTCAGATGACTTATCTTATAGTTAAATAAAATGATGTCTTTGTCTTTTATTTGTGCACCGTCTGGATTTGATATAATTGGTGAATAATAAAAACCCGTAGCATCCCGTTCTGCCTCGATGTTGTTGTTTTCGATGTATTGCATTACCAACTCATCATCTGCTTTTATTTGTTTTTCAGCAGCAGTGTCTTCATCCTTAAGGCAACCAACCAGAAGAACTAACGCCATTAGGGGCATAGCCTTCAAAAAATTTTTCTTTCTCATCGTATAATTTAAAGTTTTCCAGACAAAAGACACAGTATTGACCAAAATAGTTGGATCAACAAAGGGCTAAAAGAATAAATAAAAAAGATCTGATGCTGCGATCAGATCTTTTTCAGGAGTTATAAAATAACTGATAGAGAAATCTATTTATTTTTGATATCGATCAATTCTACGTCAAAGGACAGCACCTGATTTGGCTTGATGTCATTGCCAGCGCCTCTTTCACCATAAGCCAGCTCTGAAGGAAGGTATAATCTGGCTTTAGAACCCTCTTTTAGCAACGAAATTCCCTCTTCTACACCAGGAATCATCCTGCCGGCGCCTATTACAAATGTCAGGGGTTCGTAGGGATTTTGTTGGTCTACGGCACCTTTTTCTTCAGCCACTTTCCTGCTGCTTGTATAGAACATATTTCCTTCGAGGGTTGATCCGGTAAAGTCTACAACCACACTGTCTCCCCGGGCAGCCTGTGGTCCTTTTCCTTCTTCCAATACAACATAACTCAGCCCTGATTCTGTAGACTGTGCTTCGATGCCATTTTCTTCAAGATAATTCGCTATTATTTCTTTGTCTTTTTCCAATTGCTCCATGGCACGAACAGCAGCCTCTTCCTGTCTTTTTTCAAATATCTTCATTTGATAAGC
>CAZWQB010000108.1:0-10865 GCA_964636035.1 uncultured Roseivirgaceae bacterium | reverse complement strand
CCATTTCTTTTTTCCCGGGAGGGCCGGGCAAGGTTTCTACCACAAATCCGAGCGCTTTTAAGTCTCTTTTTAATTGTCCTTTTGCGCAATAAGTGACCATGATGCCGTTGGGAGCAAGCGCACTGAAAATTTTTTCCAGCACTTCAATTGTCCAAAGTTCGGCTTGTTTGTTGGGTGCAAAGGCATCGAAATAGACGATATCAAAACTTTCTTCTTTTGCAACAAAATCTTCCAATCTACAACTATGTTTATGGATGGCAAAATACGGTGCGATTGCTGCAACAGCTTCCCAGGGTGCTGCATGCAGCGCGCCAAAATTATCCGCTGAAGCTGGCAATTGCAGCAGTTCCGCATAATTGAGTAGCTTCACCACATGATCTTCAAGAGGATACGGCTCCAATGTATGATAAAATAAATCTACTTTATTCGATTGGGCGTATTCAAGAGACAACAAAGCGTTCAATCCTGTACCAAAACCCACCTCCAGGATGTTTGCACTATTCCGGTTTTGCGCTTCAAGCCAATATTTGAGCCCTTCTTTAATGAACACATGCTTTGATTCCCTAATGGCACCGTGAAAAGAATGGTAGGTTTCATTGAGCGACGGGACATATAAAGAGTGGGAGCCGTCTTCCGTTTCAATGATTTTAACTTCCCGCCTTTCGGGATTTGGTCGGTCCATTGTATTTAGCTTAGGATCTGAGGTGGGCATTAAGATACAGCTACGTTTAAAAAGTCCAGAAATGGCTTCATCACGTGGCAATGCTCAGCCAGATTTTGTCGCAGCCGCGGAGATTTAAGATCTTCATCGGATAGTTTATGCAGCACTACGTAACTTTTCAGTTTCAGAAACTCTATGTTGGGATGGGCCGGATCGTATCCTTTGGGAGCTCTCGCCAATTTTTCCCCCTGTACCACGCCAAAAGATTTTTTGAAGCCTTGATCAGAAACAACTTTCAACAATTCAGGAGCATTATAATCTATTTCCTGTCTTACTTTCTTCAAGTGCTCGCCAGGTGGCATGTACAGGCCTCCGCCAATAAACGACTCATTGCCAGGCTGAATATGTAAATAATAGCCCGCGCTGGCAGATTTCTTTCCTCCCTCAGAAATGCTTGCTCCGAAATTATTTTTATAAGGATCTTTATTTTTACTAAATCGGATATCCCGGTTAATTCTGAAAATACAATCCTTGGCAGCCAGCGGTGCAATGTCGGGATCGAATTGTTTTATATCATCCAATAATTCGTTGACCAGCGTTATAAATGCTTCTCTGGCCTGCAGATATCTGCTTTTGTTGGCGTCCATCCATTCTTTGCTGTTGTTGTCGGATAGCTCCTCTAAAAAATCAAGTATAAAAGAAACGTTCATGGTGTTAGTTGATATAATCTGGCGTGTTTTCCAGGCCAATGCCTCGCGAAGCTTTTACTAAAATCAAAGTATCAATGAAGTTTTGCTTCTGCAGAAATTCGTTTAAAGTAGCTTTATCTTCAAAGTAATGTGCTCCGGGGTTGGACGAAAGTGCTGCTTGTATGCTTTTTCCGCAAAAAATTACTGTTTCGAAGCCGCCTTTAGACACCTGATCACCTAACTTCGTATGCGCTTGCAGGCTGTAATCTCCCAGTTCAAACATATCTCCCAATATTACCACCTTGCGTGAGGCTTCCATCTTCTGAAAGTTATTAATTGCTGCTTCCATAGAATTCGGGTTTGCATTATATGCGTCCATGATGATGGTATTGGTGCCTTTCTTTACTACCTGCGAACGGTTGTTGGAAGGCACATAGTCGCTGATAGCTTTGTTTGCTTTATCGGCAGGAACCTCGAAATACTTTCCTATGCATAAAGCTGCTGCTATATTTTCAAAATTATACGACCCAATTAGTTGGGTTTCGATTACTTCCCCTTCTTCTGTTTCCAGTTTTACAAATGGCGAAGCCTCTAAAAACCTACAATGATAAAAATCGCCCGCTGCCGGATAGTGTAAAGGCTTTGCAAAGCGTTTGCTCATGTTATGCAGAATTTCATTTTGGGAATTGATGAATACCTCTCCTTCATGCGCAATCAGGAACTGGTAAAGTTCGCTTTTCCCACGGATTACCCCCTCTATACCCCCAAAACCCTCAGTATGTGCATGTCCGATATTGGTGATCAGTCCATGTGTGGGTTCGGCAATTTCCACCAACTCCTGGATGTCTCCAATTTTGTTAGCACCCATTTCAATGATCGCGACCTCTACGGATTCGTCAATAGACAAAAGGGTAAGGGGAACGCCGATGTGGTTGTTTAGATTTCCTACCGTAGCATATGTCTTATACGTAGTACTCAACACATTCCTGATGAGTTCTTTTGTGGTAGTTTTTCCATTTGAGCCTGTGATACCGATCACGGGGATGTTTAATTTCCTTCGGTGGTGGAGTGCAAGTGCCTGCAAAGTTTTCAGCACATCCTCTACCAAAATGTACCTATCATTGATCTTATACTGTTCGTCATCTATTACCGCATAAGAAGCACCGGCCTCCAACGCTTTTGACGCAAAGGCATTTGCATCAAAATTTGGGCCTTTTAATGCAAAAAATATATCTCCTGCTTTTATTTTTCGTGTATCGGTACTTACCGACCGATGTTCGAGGTACAGCTTATAAATTTGCGCTATCGACATAAATACTGAAAATGGGTAGAAAAAATTGTTCTCCTTCAAATTTATCGAAAATATATGGAAGTGTTTGATGGAACGGGGATTTTCGACAAGAATAACTCTGTGAGCATCATGTTAAAAAAATCGTGCTGCGCTCAACTACAACTAACGGCCTCCTGAGGAAGCGGAGCAAACACCAGGAACCCCTGTCCGTGAAATGCAGAAGTTCGCAAACCATGCATTCGAATCATTCGTTTTCGAACATCTAATCCCTGCTCTTCTTGAACTCCGGCATAACGAAAAACTTTTATTGTCATGATAGCTGAGTGCTTGCAAAAAATTTTAATATTGGATCAAAGTTTTTTTACCTTCATATTTAATTACTCGGGTTTGATTACAAGCCAACAGTTGCTGAAGACAATCAGGTAGCAGTTCAGCCCGAACACCAACATTGTCAATGCTAAATACCAGATGGTTTTTTTGAATCACAATGCCGCCGAATCATCGGTACATTTGCCTAAAGACTTTTAACGCTTAATCTTTGAAATTATAAATCGATTAAAAATGGAGATATGCTTTGCAACGAACAACAAAAATAAAATTAAAGAGATTGAAAATTTGCTGGAGGGAAAAGTTAAGCTGCTGGGTTTAGCGGATATCGGATGCGACGAAGAGTTGCCGGAAACTCAGAAGACTTTGGAGGGAAATTCCCTGCAAAAGGCAGAATATGTTTGTCAGAAGTATGGTATCAACTGTTTTGCAGATGATACCGGACTGGAAGTAATTGCACTGGATGGCGCACCGGGCGTTTACTCTGCAAGATATGCAGGGGAAGAGCGCGACAGTTTAAAAAACATGAGGCTGCTTTTGGAAAACCTACAGGTCAAAGAAAACAGAAATGCCCAATTCAGGACTGTTATTTCTCTGTGTATGGATGGAAAAGTGAAGCAATTCGAGGGGGTGGTTAAAGGCAGCATTGCTAAGGAATTTAAAGGCGACGAAGGCTTTGGTTACGATCCCATATTTATTCCCGAAGGCTATGAGCAAACTTTTGCAGAAATGAGCCTGACAGAGAAAAATAAGATCAGTCATAGAGGAATAGCCGTCCGAAAGCTCGCGGATTTCCTAAATAAGATTTGATTTTGAAACATTTTGGATATAGAAAGTCTTAGGAATTAAGTTATTTTGCCGGAATGGAAAAACCGTATATCGTAGGAATTACAGGAGGAAGCGCTTCTGGTAAAACAATGTTTTTAAAGAGTTTGGTAGCTGCTTTTGATCCCAAAGACATCTGCCTTATCTCTCAGGATAATTATTATAAACCCATTGAATTGCAAACTGTGGATGAAGAGGGCGTGCATAACTTCGACATTCCGTCGTCCATTGATTTTGAAGCATTTAAAAAAGACATTATAGCCATAAGGGGAGGGAAATCTGTAGCGCGGACAGAATATACTTTCAACAATCCGGACAAAATTCCGGATCTGATTACCTTGAACCCTGCTCCAATCGTAATTGTAGAGGGAATTTTTGTGTTTTACAAGCCCGAAATTTTAGAACTCATAGATCTGAGAATATTTATTGACGCCGAAGAACACGTAAAATTAAAGCGGAGGATCATACGCGACAAAGTAGAAAGAGGGTATGATCTGGAGGATGTGCTGTATAGATATGAGCGTCATGTTGCACCTACCTACGAAAAATATATAAAGCCCTACAAGTCTGAGGCAGACATCATCATTCCAAACAACCAACATTTCAAGAACGGGCTGGAAGTACTTGTCACTTTCTTAGGCAGGAAACTCAACGACAAATAGGTATTTTAGACTTCGTTTAAACTAAGACATCATCCAATGAACAACAAATTTGCAGTGATAGGTCTGGGAATGTTTGGAAATTCTATTGCGAGGACACTGTCCAACCGGGGAGCCGAGGTTTTGGCTATTGACATTGACATTGATAAGGTGGAGCAGGTGAAAGACGAGGTTGCTTATGCTGTGGCACTGGACTCAACTGACCAAAGGGCATTGAAGGCGCAGAATATTGAAGATGTGGATGCAGTGGTGGTTGCGATTGGTGAAAATTTTGAAGGGCTCCTGCTCACCACCGTACTTTTATTGGAGATGAATGTAAAACGGATCATAGCCAGGGCCGCAAATGCCCAGCAAAGGATGATTCTGAAAAAAATGGGAGTAGAAGAAGTGCTTTCTCCCGAAGATACAGTAGGCGTTTCGGTTGCGGAAATGCTGCTTCATCCTAACATGAAATCCTTCCTCTCGCTGGGAGACGATTATGAAATTGTGGAGCTGAAAACCCCCAAACGAATTGTCAACCAATCGATCAGAGAAGTACAGTTGAGAGAAAAGTATAATTTAAATCTCATCACCATCAAAAGAGAATTCGAAGAAAAAGTGGCAGGTGAAGTAGTAAAGAACCAACACGTAATAGGGGTGCCAACCGGAGAAACAGTTTTAAAGGACTCAGATGTAATTATTTTACTGGGCCGTAAAGATTCTGTTGAAAAATTTATAGAAGTAAATAAATAAACCTCCGAGTTTTGCTTGTTATTTAAATCATAATCGCTAATTTAGCGGGCTATTTAAAAAAGCATTTTCATCATAATATATGTACCAACGTTCCATTATCGGAATACTTTCTCTCTTAATCATCTGGCTGGCTTCTTTTGGTAGCCAAATCCAGAATGGTATTGATGTGGATGAGAAAACTCCTGTGGCGGATATGCATACCTCAAATGATGAGCAACAGACCGAACCCGAGTCTTCTTTAAAAATTGTTGCCTACGAAGCAGTATTGCCCCTTATTCAGGCAAATGTAACCACCATTGCTTACTTCTTTATAAAGCTACAGGACATTCTTGATCATGTGGTGGAAGGAGAAAGCGACTTCGTGGTTCCGCATATCTCGTATTTCAATACACTATTTCGACTTATCATCGCACCCAATGCTCCCTAGGCGTGCTGCCTAATGCCCGAACCTATTTTCTGCCAGCAGGGATTACAAATTCTTGTTTTGTATGTGTACCCTGCCGGAGAATTACCTAATCACACCACTCGCTGGTTGATCAAAATTTCATTCAAATAAAATTTAATTGTAAAAAAATGCAAAATAAAGGATTTATTATCTTCCTTACTGCAGTAGTTACTTTGTTATGTATCTACTATTTATCTTTCACCTTTGTCTCAAGAGGAGTTCAGAAAGATGCTACAGAGTTTGCCACAGATGCCAACGGAACTGTAGATTTCAACAAAAGACAAGCTTATCTAGACTCTGTGTACAAAGTGCCGGTTTACAACTTACTGGGCATTGAATATACCTATGAAGAAGTAAAAGATAATGAGCTGAACCTCGGTCTTGATTTGCAAGGCGGAATGCACGTAACCCTGGAAGTTTCTCCGGTAGAAATTGTTAAAGGACTGGCCGGCGACCCTACAGATCCCGGGTTCCAGGCTGCAATTGAAGATGCCGTAAGAAACCAAAGTGGAAGCCAGGAAAAGTTTACAACACTTTTCTATGACGCCTTCCAGAATAGAAAGCCCAATACAAAATTAAGCGCGTTCTTTGCAAATGCCGCTAACAGAGGAAGAATTGATTACAATACCTCTGACCAGGACATACTGAACATTCTGGATGACGAAATTGAAGATGCTGTAGACAGATCTTTTAACATTCTGCGTACTCGGATTGACCGTTTCGGAACCTCGCAACCTAACATTCAGAAATTACAGGGCACAGGAAGAATTCAGGTTGAATTACCGGGAATAGATAACCCTGAGCGGGTGCGAAACTTGTTGCAGGGGGTTGCGCAGCTTGAGTTTTTGCCTGTATGGAACATCCAGGAAATTGGTTCTTCTTTAGATGCGATCAACACCTTGTTAGTGGAAGAGCAAAAAGCAAACGCTTCAAATAACACAGCGAATAATGCGTCAGAAAGTAATGATGCTGCTTCCCAGGAAGATATTGCTGCCTTGCTTACAGAGAATCAGCCCAGGCTGAGTGATGCGGGTGATTCTGCGGCCGTAGCGACAGACTCAGTTGAAAATGATTTGGAGTCTCAGCTGGCAGGAACTGCTTCCGATTCATCTGCTTTGGACTCATTGACCAATACAGAAATTTCTCCCTTGTTTAGCCTGCTTCGTTCACAATATGGTTTGGTGTACGAATTAAAAGATACAGCTAAGATAAATGACATTATCCAGAGAGAGGATGTCCAAAATCTTTTGCCTCAAAACCTCAAATTTGCCTGGGATGTAAAGCCTATGGATCTTGGCCAAGGCAATGACATGGAACTTCTGACGCTTTATGCCCTGAAACAGGGAAGAGGTGGAAAAGCGCCCCTTAGCGGAGAAGTAATTACTGATGCCCGACAGGATTTAGATCAGTTGTCAAGGCCAGCGGTATTTATGAACATGAATACGACCGGTGCCAAAATCTGGAAACGATTAACCGCTGATGCCGCCCGAGAACAACGTCAAATTGCGATCGTATTGGACGACTATGTACTTTCTGCCCCTACGGTAGATGAAGAAATTGGTGGTGGTAGCTCTGTAATTTCAGGTAATTTTACCATAGACGAAGCAAAAGATTTAGCCAATCTGCTAAAGGCCGGCGCTTTGCCTGCACCGACAAACATAGTAGAGGATACAGTAATTGGTCCTTCATTGGGTAAAGAAGCAATTGCTCAAGGCTTGACTTCCATTCTTGTTGGATTGGCGATGGTAGTTATTTTCATGGTCGTATATTACGCAAAAGGGGGATTGGTAGCCAATCTGGCGCTCTTGTTCAACATCTTCTTTATCCTTGGAATTTTGGCGCAGTTGGATGCGTCCCTCACCCTGCCGGGAATTGCTGGTATTGTGTTGACCATTGGTATGGCTGTAGATGCGAACGTGCTGATTTTTGAAAGAATCAGGGAAGAAATGCGAGCGGGGGTAGGTTTAAGAGCCGCGATCTCCGGTGGTTATGCTAAAGCATATAGTTCTATAATTGACTCCAACGTGACAACTTTTCTTACTGCCGTGATCCTTTATGTTTTAGGTCAGGGCCCTGTAAAAGGATTTGCTATCACGCTGATGGTAGGTATTGTTTGTTCATTCTTTTCTGCGGTATTTATTTCGAGAGTAGTGATTGAGTGGATGGCAAGAAAAGGAGATCAAAGCAAATTGAGCTTCTCTCTGCCTTTCTCGAAGAACTTGTTCAACGACCTTAACATCGATTTCCTTTCGAAAAGAAAGGTGGCATATATATTTTCTGGCTCTGTAATCATTCTGGGAATCATAGCTGCCTTTATCCAGCCATTCCAATTTGGGGTCGACTTCACAGGTGGTCGCTCTTATGTGGTTGCTTTCGAGGAGCCTGTAACACCTTCTGACCTTAAAGTTGCATTGCAGGAAGATTTTGAAAATGCCGGCACTGAAGTGAAGACTTACGGCGCTAACAATGTATTAAAAGTAACCACAAGTTATCTAAGTGAAAATGAAGACCCAAGCTCCGATAATATTGTAAAAGAAAAATTGATAGCCGGTATACAGGATTTCACCAACCTCGAATTTATTGAAGATGATTCAAAGGTTGATGCTGAGCATTTTACAATCCTGAGCTCATCAACCGTGGGCGCTACTATTGCCAATGACGTAAAGAATTCATCTTATGAATCTGTAATCTTTTCACTGGTGATTATATTCCTGTATATCTTAATCAGATTTAAAAAGTGGCAGTTTGGATTAGGTGCAATTGTGGCCTTGTTCCATGATACCGCCATGGTGCTGGCTGCGTTTGCAATTGCGGGAGCTTTGGGTTTCAGCTATGAGATCGATCAAGTCTTTATTGCAGCAATATTAACTGTGATCGGTTATTCCATCAACGACACCGTTGTTATATTTGACCGGGTTAGGGAGGAGTTAGGTTTGAGAACAAAATCTGAATTCAACAGTGTTATAAATTCCGCTATTAACAACACCCTGAGCAGAACCCTTATCACGTCCGGAACTACACTTCTGGTAGTATTGATATTGTTCCTGTTTGGTGGAGAAGTGTTACGCGGATTCTCATTCGCAGTATTAATTGGAATCCTTCTGGGTACTTATTCGTCTATTTACATTGCTACTCCAATCGTTTTGGATTTGACAAAAAGGGGACCTGCCAAAGTTCAGGCCTCAGCCACCGCGACAAGACAGCAGCCTGCTTAATTAAGGTAGCTGAGATGTAAAAAAGGACTGTTCCGGATGTGGGACAGTCCTTTTTTTTGTAGTTCAGGCCTGGCTCGTCCAATTAATACGTAACAATTCCGTCCATTGAATGCCATGTTCTGGAAACGAATATCGAAAAAATTCCCGGTTCTTAAGAAACCCGGATTGTAGCTGAAAGCTTTTAGGTAAACAGAACACACATGTAGCAATTGTCACTAGCTGTAATTAGCAAACGCTTGCAGAAGTTATTATCATAGACAATTGAGGGCATGCGGGCTGCAAGGACAATGTCTCGTTAAGCTAAGCATCTTAAAATACCTCACCCGAGGTCCCTCTACTAAAGGAGAAGGATTAATCGCCTTACTTACCGACACTGGGCTGCAAGGACGGGGAACAAGAGCGATCCGATCCATTATGCTTGAATAGAGGAATGTTTGGAGGCTTCATGCACAGCGTGTATTTTGCGCGGGTCTGAGGCCGACCTGGCAGTAGTGCCACGCAGTTATTGAGGAATATTAATTCATTGCTTGCTCATCGTCTGATCCGGAATTGTTTTTTCTCGTTTCAAGCGGTTCCTGAATCTCCTCTTCTTCCGCAGCCTTCGCGTCTTGAGAATCTAAGGTACCTGTCAACCCAAATTTTATGGCATCTTTTTTCAGCGCCACATCTTCTTCGTTAATTATTCCTAATCTTTTAGCGCGCTTTTTCCACCTTTGACGTGCGTATTCTTGCATATCCTGCGTACTGTCAAATTCATCTGTAATTTCCAGCCCTAATAAGGTTTCGATCACATCTTCCATGGTCACAACGCCGGTCATGCCGCCGTATTCATCAATTGCCAGCGCAATATGTTCTTTTTCAGAGATAAGCTTTTCAAACAGTTGGATGATGGAAATTTCTTCGTCCACCATCATTATGTCACGCTTGATCTCTTTCAATAGGATAGAATGTTCATCTTTTGCCAGGCGGTCTAAAAGATCATGTTTATGAAAATATCCGGAAATATTGTCCATTTGATCCTCATAAACCGGAATTCTTGAAAAGCGCAAATTCTCTTTTTGTTCATAAAGCTTAGCAAGTGTAATATCCTCTGAAACAATTACCACCACAGTTCGGGGCGTCATAATATCATATACCTTTACCGACTTGAGCTTCACCAGGTTTTTTAATATTCTGGATTCTGTTTCTAAAAATACGCCCTCTTTCTGCCCCATATCTGCCATAGCGGAAATCTCAGACCTGCTCACCATTGGATGCTTCTCATCCTTCGATAAAAGTCTGGAAATTCCCTGAGAAAGTAGAACAAGGGGATACATTGAAACAATGATGACGGAAAGCGCATTTGCAGAAAATGTCGTTAAATTTCGCCAATAAGCCACGCCTAAGGTTTTAGGAATGATTTCGGATAGGATTAGAATGAGAAAAGTTAGAATTCCTGAAATGAGGCCGATATACGCATCGCCAAAAACATTAACGGCCTGGGCTCCGACTCCGGCCGCTCCCACAGTATGTGCAATGGTATTAAGAGAAAGAATAGCAGAGAGCGGACGATCAATATTTTCTTTCATCTTTTTTAGCTTGGTCCCAGTTTTGTTGCCTTTCTGCTCAAGCGCTTCTATATATGAGGGGGTGGTACTTAGCAATGCAGCCTCAAGAAGCGAACATAAAAAAGACACCAATAAGGCTAATGATAAATATAAGAGTAATAATGGCATAGTTTATTTAGAAGTTCGCTTCTTTTAACGAATTTATTAAACAAATATATAATAATTTGTTCTCTGACTCGCTAGAAATTGCAAATTAGCCGGATGAAAATTTCTGAAGAAACAATAAAAAAAGAGCTACAAATCATGCAGCTCTGTAAAAATTAAGTCGGGGTGGCGGGATTTGAACCCACGACCCCTTGCACCCCATGCAAGTACGCTACCAGGCTGCGCTACACCCCGAACTTTAATACAATCTTTTTACCTAAACTTCTGGAAAACCGGGATTTAAACCCACGACCCTCCCGAAACCATTCG
>CAZWQB010000107.1:8409-10910 GCA_964636035.1 uncultured Roseivirgaceae bacterium | reverse complement strand
AAGGGTTAAACCCACTCGTTAGTGTGTTGTCCGTTACCCATTTTAATTTCTCTGGCAGAAATAATGAATGACTCTACCATAGGCTTGTTGTCGAAAGCATCAAATTTCTCTTCATACTTTACAAGATAACCTTCGCTAAATGAAAGTTCTTTTAATTTAGCATCAGTGTCTCTTTTGATAAAGGTAATAGTACCGTCTTTTCTCTCGAAATTGTTGCACATCCACTCGAATAGGCTGGTTTCACCCTTACTTTCAACTGTTAGATGAATTTTACCACCTCTGGTGATTGATGATGGACGACCTGTCGCGTCAACTTCCTGAACTAGGTCATACTGGCACTCCAAAACGTTGAATTCTGTACCACCGACACTGATTTTTGCTTTAAATGACATAAAATAAAATTTAAAATGTGAAAAATAAATAAAAAAATTTTTGGTTCTGTTTGTCAATTGTTGAAGTTGATTGCAACCAATGCAGCAGGAAGGGACTTGCGGCAGTAAAAAAAGGAAAAATTTTCTCCTATTGCCGAACATATCACATAGCTGGATTAGGTCTTATTCAAGGCTTCAAATTCGCTTGCCTATACTTTAAAGATTAAACAATTTTCAAAATAGGTCTTCTTCTCCTAAGAAAAGAAGACCCAGATAATAGCGCATTTAATTATTGTTGTTGATATTCGCTTTCCCATTCATTGCCATCATCTCCTTTTTGGCCTTCCATTTTAATCAGGAAGTTCTTAGCAGGGAAATATGGTTTCATATGAATGTCAATATGAATCTTGTCTTTCTGGATCGGATCCTGTTCAAAACGTTTGATAGCAAAGTTTTCTATCAGTTTGTCTGGACCGGTAATGCTGTCCAAAAAGCGTATGATTTGATTCATCAGGTCTTTTCTGGTTTTTGCATTGAAATTTTCAAATGCCCTTCTGTTCAGGAAGTCCATGAGCACTTTGGTGACATAATCAAATACTCGCACAACAGAATAAGTCTGCAAGCCAAGATTATCGCCGTTGAAGAGCGTTTTTGCTGAAAAAGCCATTACTTTGCCATACTCGTTTACCATGGGCACCAATCCCATTTTTTCCAAACTGGCAATTTCGCTTTTCTTCAGGTCAAATTTTACGCCTTCTACCTCATTGATCCCACCGTGCTTTTTACCAGCAGTAACTTGAGACATCAGGGTTTTGAAAATTTTTCCTGCAAGTGCACCTGCCGGTGGCACATAGAGGTGATCTTCTTCACCAATTTCATCCAGTTTACCTCTTCCCACCAACCAGTTACAAGTCATAATGACGTTAGAACGGTGTATTTCCCCGCCAGTAAGATGGGCGGCTTCAAACATTTCCAACACGTCATCTGGTTCATCTAGGTGTTCGAAGTCAGTCACCAACAAGACCTTGTTTTCATAGGCGATTTTTGCCCATTTTTCTACCACCATGTTGGATCCCAGGTACCCCGGAATTACCAGTAGGCCATAGTTATTGCTTAAATCAAGACGATCATAATTATCCCTTAATTCATCAGCCGCAGCATCAATAAAGCGGGTGTTGTCAAGATCTTTTAACTGATCCAGCTCCGCGTTCATGATGGAAATATTATTAAGCTTGTCCTGTTCGGTGTTTTTAAAGAACAAAGCCATTGACCTGTATGATCTTTCCAGCTCGCTGGTGGCCTCAATCGCTTTTTTGAGATTATCAGCCAGGATCTTTTCACTTATTTCTGCTTTCCTGGAGCAGTTTTCGACCATTTCAGGTATTTCGTCAGAACTGGTTAATATTTCTTCCCACAGTTGCAGCGTTTTTTTCAGGTTTTGTCTTTCCTGTTTTTTGGGTGCCTCCGTCAGAAATATTTTTTTTCGGGCTTTTCTCTCGGGGTTCAGATTCTGGGCACCCTCAATGAGGCCTTCCAAAAGATCAAACCCTCCAAACTGCTCCAGCTTGCTATAATTTTCCTTGAGAGAAAGCTCATCCGAAGCATTCGGTTGGGCCTGGGTTAGTTGCTCCTTTTCTGCCATGTCCTTTACGTTATTGTGTTTGTTCCAATTCGTTTATTAATCCTTTTATGGCATTGATGACCGCGGCTTTGGAAGCAGGGTCTGCCAGTGCAGCTCTTAATACCTTGTTGGTCTTTAGCGCCTTCATTATTTTCTGATATTGATCTTTCTCTGTTGTAAGATCAGATAAAAACTCACTTTGATTTGTGACTCCTTTCAATCCAAAATCACCGAGATGTTTGAAAGAAAGCGTTTCTTTTTTTTCGGTACCTTCAGCATCTTCAAATTGCAGATCTACCTTTGGCTGAAAGTGGACGAAAACATCCTCAATTGTTTTAAGTCCTTTTACCACCTGAGGTTTTACTGGAGCAGATGCAGTTAGTTTTTCAATCAGCAGCGTCTTATTCTGAGGTATTTCTGCTATCGCTTCACTGGCATCTAGTTTTACCTCGTTGCCTCCTAATCCGTATGTATCCATATTTATAAAATTGAGCGTTATATTTGCGTTA
>CAZWQB010000107.1:0-8309 GCA_964636035.1 uncultured Roseivirgaceae bacterium | reverse complement strand
TGTTTCGCCAGCTCTGTTTTTCCGGTACCGGTTGGTCCTAGCAGGAAGAAAGACCCAATTGGCTGGCCAGCCTTTGTAAGCCCGGAGCGTGATTCCAGAATAGAATCGGCCAATGCCTGCACTGCATGATCTTGTCCTATTACCCGCCTGCAAAGGTGACTTTCCATTAGGTGGAGTCGTTCCCGCTCACCGGAAAGAATTTTACCGGCAGGTATACCACAGATTTTAGAAATAGTGGCTGCTAGATTAGAAACAGTAACCTTTAGGTTTTCTCTTTCACCAAGTTCACGCAAGCGGTCGATACAATTGCTGATCTTTTCTTCGGTTATTTTTTCCGGCACGCTATCGCTTTTCCTTTCCTCATCAATTTCAGAAACTGTGAGGTAATTCAGACTGCCCAACAATTGATTGTATAGTTTTTCATAGGCTTCATCTGATGGATTCGCAGATTTAAGTAAATTCAGCTTTTCATCAAAAGATGCAGCAATGTCAGGCGCCATATTGTGCATAAATTGCAGTGCTGCCATAGTCCTGTCAAGCACATCTATTGCCGCATCGGGCATGTTTTTCTCCTTGATATACCGCCTACAGAGTTTTATCGTTTCTTTGATTACATCTTCCTCCAATTGCAGGAGGTGATGCGTTTCGTAAGCAGAAATGACGCCCGCTACAATTTCCGTACAGGCTTCTTCCACAGGCTCATATACAGGAAGCATTTCACACCAGCGCATTAACGATGTATCCGGTTCCAGTTTTTTGCGGTACTCATCAGAAAGGGTGGTTGCTAATAAAATAAAGCTCTTTTTAGCCAATTCACCTTTTATAATGTTAATCACTCCCTGAAGTCCAGAAGTTGAGTCAAACATCTGGTGGATGTCGTCAATAAACAGAACGGGTACATCAAAGCGGGTTAAATCCTGTACGATGCCCCTGAACCGGTCTTCTAGCTCTCCCTTGTAACTAACACCTGCCAAAAGCGCATTGTGGTCAAGCGCAAATAATCTGGCATTTTTCAGGTTTTGTGGAATATGGTTCTCCTGTATTCGCTTCGCAAGCCCCCTAATGAGGGCCGTTTTACCGATACCTGCTTCTCCTGTAATTATGACGTTCGGTTTGCTTTTCCTGCAAAGTATTTCTGAAATACTTATTAGTTCCTGATCCCTTCCGATAAAAATTTCAGCCGATCCGGTGGAGCTGGATTCAATCAGGTCTTGGCAATATTTGAGGAGATTACCAGCGGGTAGCTTATGCTGTTTGTCATCAGACACGGCATTGTGGATTGCTTTTTGTACCGTGCTGTCACTCTGTGCGTTAGCTAAAATTAGCTGCTGATTTAAAGGGAAAGTTTTGAGTTGTTCATAGTTAAATCCAACTCCCGGGGTGCTAATGGATGCCAGCAAGGCGATCGCATCTACCGCTTCTTTTCCGAGTTTTACACTTATATTTTCGGCTTCAACAAATATTTGGCTGATGGTTTCGTCGCCCTCCGGTTCTGACATTAACCTTCCTTTTGGATAAGATTCCAACCTAACTTCCGCCCATTCTTCAATAAAATATGGATCTTCTCCCCAGGCATTGATGAGGGAAAACAAACCAATGTCTTTATGAAGTAGTGCTTTCAATAGATGCGCTGCGCCAAATTTTTGATTGCTGTTTTCGCTTGCGATGGCCTTGGCAATTCGAAGGGCACTGGTTATTTCCTCTGATATCTCCATATATAATGTGCCAATTCCTCAGTAAAAAACTTACATCCAGGGAATTGTATTTTTGCTGGTTTAGCTGATTATGTTTTTTATTGTTTCAGAAAACAAAATTTTTTGTAATGATAAATAATTATAATTAATATAAAAAATAATTGCGGAAATTTTAAAAAATTTAATGAACACGTAATTATATGTTCAAACATGTAATATGTAGGAAAAACCCGTATTTGGTGGCCAATTTAAAAAAGTTGAAAAAAATGTTTTTTTTCTCATAATAATACATGTACTTTTGTATAAGAGCTATGGAAAAACAAGAAAGAAATATCAGAAAAGGCGCTTCAAAGTATTACTCTCTACCCTTTTCGTTTGATATGTTTATGGAGCAAAAGGATCACCCGGGAAAGGGACTGAAAGAATCGGTAGCTCAATACATCCACCTTATCGCCACTACTTATTTGGGAGAATGCCGGTATGATACTGCCTTCGGTTGTAGCATATGGGATTATGATTTTGTGAATTCGATGACGGACATTAAATTAAAAAATATCCTGAGAGAAAGTCTTCATGAGGCCATCACCAAAAACGAAACCCGCATCAAAGATCTTACGGTAAACGTCACCATTTCGCAGGTTTCTATTTCTTTAAAAAATACAACACGTTTAAAGAAGAAAATTGATGTAACGCTTCAGGCCAAACTGGTAAAAACCAATGAAGATTTTCAGTATTTCGAATATTTTTATTTAGGGCCTTTATCTTATTATTAATTCTTTTTCAATGCAGCAAAATAGTAATGAAATAAAGGATCGGATGCTTAGGTCCGCAGCGAGAATGTGGGGAGGAAATGATGTTATTTCTGAGCCTTCGTTTGATCCCCTGGTCGGGATGTTGATATCTGCCTGTGCCTTTGAACTGGAAAATATTTCGAGAGAGATAGAAGAAACCAGGCTCAGGGTTTCTGAAAAGGTGATCGACATGATGGTACCCGACGTGAATTCAGGGGTTTTGGCTGCACACGCACTGGCTGCGGCTTCAACAGCGGAAGCAGAAGTATTAACAAGCCCTGAGGATAGCTTCTATGCGAGCGGCGATTATTTTGATCAAAAACCAGCCAGGCCTATTATGTTTTCGCCTGCCGGATTTTTCAAGTTGGTAAATGGGTCCATATCAGGGATGTTGCACGGCGGGGGTTATTATGAGATAGGCCAAAATAACATTAAGTCAGCATTTATAGAGATGTCTGCGAAAGTGGCACCGGAGCCGGGTACATTGTGGCTGGCTTTTGATTTCCCTCCCGGCCTCACCGAGCTGAACAACTTAAGCGTTTATTTCAATTGCAGGAAAAGTAGCTTTCGGCAAAATTTTTACTACTTGCTGAGGAATGCCATTTGGTCCAGCAACGAAGAAACGATTGTAAGCACGCCAGGCTTTAGCGAAGCCTTGAATGAACAGGATTTCTTGTTTAAGATATTTGGAAAAAGAGCAGTGAGGCACGATGCGCACCTGAACCACATCCGAAAGTTTTACGAAGAAAGATTTGTTACGCTAAACCTAAGCAAAGAAAATCTGCGTCCAGGGATTCCGATCCAGTTCAAAGAGCTGTTTTCGAAGCTTCCTGAAAAAGAGTTCGATCAGGTTTCGTCTCACACCTGGGTGAAATTGAAATTTCCGCAAAGCGTTCATTATGAGCTGCTGGATGATATTACCTGCAGTATCAATACTTTTCCCGTGACCAACCTTAACAGAGTTTCAAAAATTTTCAAATCCAGAAGGCATTTGAACTTATTTGCTTTAAAAGATGAAGATGCTTTTTTCGACCTGGAAAGTGTTGAAGATGGGGATGGAAATGTATTTCTGGAGTCTAAATCTGAAAAAGTTACCGATATACAGGAGAATTTTTATTTGCTTAGGAGTAGTGGGGTGGAGAGTTTTGACGCCAGAAAGGCTTCTGAACACATCACCTATCTTCTTGAAAAGCTGAAGAACGAAAGTGCAAGTTTCAGCTTTGTGGATAAAACTGCTTTCAATGGGGACCTTTTAAGTTTAAGTCAGATCATTGCACGACTGGAGCTAAGCCAGGAAGATTTGCCTGATTTTTCCAACACTTTTTACCTCTATTTGAACACCAAAAAATCAAATCTCTCCATATTCGTCAATTATTTTAACACTTCCGGAGATCATGGCAATGGGTTAAAGCCCGGCACCGCCCTAAATATTGTTAAAGGGGCCCAATTCGCACAAGGTGGTATAAAGCTGGTGACGGCATCTATAGGCGGAAGGTCCAAAATGACCCGGGAGGATAGGGTAAATACATTTAAAAAAGCCCTTCTTACGAGGGACAAAATTGTAAGTGAAGAGGATATCAAAAGCTTCTGCAGCGCGCATTTTGGGAAGTATCTTGATACGGTTAAAATAAAAAAAGGAGTGCAGAAAGTGAATTCTTCCAAAGAGTCTTATGAGCGCACTATTGACCTTTATATCAATTTTACGCCACATGAAATGGTCTCTGAAAGCGATATTCATTATCTGTGTAAAGATTTTCTTGTAACCCTGGAGAAAAAATCTTCCAATGTGTTTCCATACCGCCTGTTTATTGATAATAATTTAATAGAAGCATAAGATGAGCAGTCCCAATTACAGATTAGACTACAAGGTGATATGGTTTTTACTGGTGGTAGTGCTTGTTGCCACATCTTCGTTTATGTATAAATTTTATACGGTTGAAGAATGTCCAAATATTGTTTTTGATATTTCTGATGATAATATAGCAGTAGGGGAGATGGTCATGTTTACGAACAGAACGGAGGGGCAACGCTACGTTCAATGGGATTTTGGCGACAACAGCGCCATTCAAACTGCGTCTAACATTGGCCATGCGTATTCGCTTCCGGGCGAATATATCATTAAGGTAAAAGCAAATGGTTCTTGTGCTGAGTACAGGAGAGTCCATGTTCAGCCGAAAAAGAACATTGTTGACAATAACCTGATCCCGAAATTTGCATATCCCAATTTAATCGAGATTAACAAAAAAATTAAGTTTGTTTCCTTAACTGAGGCTGCCGATTCCTACGAGTGGCGTTTTGGAGAAACTGGTAAAGTAGATTCAAGAGAAAAAAATCCTACGTATACCTATTCCACTCCGGGATTGAAAACAGTAAGCCTGATCATCAATGGCAACGACAAATATATCGCTAAAAGGATGATCCATGTGATGGCTCCGGTGGTGAAGGCGCCACAAAGAAACCGTCCGGAAAGAAGGAATTCAGATGAGGAAACGCCGGTATATGTTCCAGATGCACCCACAGAATGGGCTTCCTATGATGCTTTGTTAGATCAGACAAACAAACCTGAGAGCGAGCCAGTGAAGGTACTGAGCGATCAGGAACTGCGCGCCCTGATTGGCAGCTACTCCCAAAATATGGCAAAAGGCAACCAGTTTGCGCCTTCATTTTGTGAAAAATTTAACGAAGCGCTGGTAGTTTCCAATGGAAAAGTTACGAAACTGCCGGATTTTCTGGAGGAAATTAAGGGGAAGACCCTCAAAATAAGAGATTTTAGGACAATTAGGGGAGAAGACGGCTGCGTGATGCAAATGATTGTGAAGGCACGAATCAGATAAGACAGCGTGATTAATGCTATGGTATTAGAGGGGGCACTTTAACCTTCTTCTCACAAAAAATATCCGGGCGAGCGATCAATGTCGTTAAGTTAAGACCTTTGCCCCTTCTCTCTTTAGGAGAAGGCTTGGGGATGAGGTATTAAAAAATCTTAACTTAAATAAATTGGGCGAGGAATTTAGTGAATGTGGTGGTTGGATGTATAGAATAAAGAATAATTTTAAAAAATAAAGATATGTTGCAGGAAAAATTTACCCATCATGGTGTAAACTGGTTTGACGGGATGAGCATCAATAAAAATCATTTTATTGCGCAGGAAAACCACATGATGGAGCTGTATATAGACGCTGTTGGACAAAACCTGAACCCGTATAATTATGGCTTGCTTCCTTCGTACGACGGGGAGCAGTACAGTTTGCAAAGCGACATCGATAACCGGAAAATCGTAAAAGTAAAAATCCGAAATTTACGGGCTGTCACCTTAAATGGAACAAGAATTGAAATTACGGGGGCTACATTGCCTACGCTGGAGCTGACCATGAATTTGTCGGATCTTAAACTGGATAAAAATAAGGATAGAACATTTGCTCTGGTAATCGGCGTAAATCCTTTTTCCAGAAGGCCTTTTGGTGATCCTGATCCGGAGGAGGCGCCGCCAAGAAAGCCTTTTGTGCTACCGGAATATTCCTTGGACCTGGTGCCTTATGAAGAGCTGGGAGGTGCACAAATTGGGCCTTCGTTCATAACCCTTGGGATTTTCCACTATAAAAACGGCCAATTTAACATTGATCCTGAATTTATTCCTCCTTGTGCCTCACTGGATGCGCTACCTGTTCTAATGGGTTTTTTGGAGAGTACTGAAGCGTCTCTTATCCAGTTGGAGGGTTATGTGACAAAAATTGTCCAGAAGGTTAGAGGCAAACAGCAGGAAAACAAGTTGGCGCAATCTATTGGGGGAATTTCGCAGAATCTGTTGACTTATTTAAGCCATCACCTTCCTTCTATTTCACTGTATTTTCAACATAAAGCGCCGGTTTATTTAATAGAGAAAATTGTGGCGCTTTCGAAGATCACCTACAACAGTATTGAAACATGGCAGGGGACGGGAAAAGAAGAGCTGCTGAATTACTTGACGGAGTGGTGCGATCTGAACCAGGGAATGTTGGATAAAACCCTGTCAGAATTGGCAGTATTGAAATACCAGCATCACAATACCGCGAATGCTGTGCAAAAAGCCAGTGATTTTCTGAAAATAATTATCCCTTTGTTTAAGACCTTGTCTGACTTGGATTACATTGGAAAGAAAGTAGATACAAATCTTTTTGTTACAGAGGAACTGTCTGAAAATGCAGTCGACGATAAAAAGCCTTTGTTGAAGAACTGGTTCAGGAAATAGAGACATACCGCGTATATTTTTAAGATATAAACAGTGCTCCATGCGGTCATAGAAGCTAGGAGCTACAGAAAATTGAAAGTAAATTTTTACTAAATGAAGCCTCAGAACTATAAAGAAAGAAATATAGCATTTTTAAAATTTATCCTTTTGTTCACCATTACATGCAGTCTTATAGTTATGGCTGTGTTTTTTGGAATGCGCCTCCCAACAGAGGAAAATGCTTATTTGAGAGAAAAGATGCAGATTTTAGAACGTAATGCACATGCTGAGCGACAGTTTGCCAGAAGAATGGAAGACGTTAAGAATCTATTGGATTCTATGGACCTTCCGAATGTAAACGTGGATTATATGCAACAAATCATCAGCACCGAACTGGCCGATATTCAAAGTGAGGTGCCTTCAAATGACAGTTCTTACCGGAAAGACATGTACAGCAATATTTTGCAAACATACCTGGAACTGAAAACTGCAAAGCAATCGCTTATAAAAATGAAAGATGTGGAAATGAGTATTGACGAATACAGCAAGCTCGTGGATCAATATAATGAAGAATTAAAACAGGCGCAGCGAGACCTTGATATCTGTAGGCAATTGAGCAGAAACTAACCTCCTGGTATCTTGATATGAAAATGGTAAAAAAATTTTTTGAGATGGAAAAAGGTATGAATATGAAAACGAACAAGCAGCATCTTATATCAAAATACGGTATTTTGTGGTTCACTTTGTGCGTAGTGTGTTTTACAAAACAGGGAGCGGCGCAGGAATTAATTCCACTTGAAGTAAGCCAGCAGAAAGCGGTACACCTCGTATTTCCTACTAAAGTAAAGTATTGCGACACTGGAAGTGAGCATGTTGTTTCAACTGCAACAGATAATATCGTTAAGCTTACGGCAACCAAAGCCGGATTCCCCGAGACGAATCTTACCGTTATATCGGAGGGAAATATCTTGTATAGCTTTTTGTTGCTCTACAATAAAGATCCACGGAAATTAAATTTGATAGTGGAGCAAAGTAGTGGTAAAGCCATCGGTGGTGCGCCATCAGAAAATGCTACTGCGTCACTAGTGACTAATTCCGAACCAACCTTGGTTGAGAATAACGCGCCTACAGCCGTGGTTGAGGAAAACAAAAAGCCAATGACGATGAAAGAGGAAGAATTCCACGAGGTTTGTTTAAGAATGATCCAAAATGAAAAGTCCCTGGCAATAGGAGATATTACCAGCAATGTGGGGCTGGATATCTATAACATTTATGAATACAACGGCTATCATTTTTTTTCAATGCACGCCTACAACCAATCAAAAAAACCTTTTAACCTGGACATAGTAAATTTTCAGCAGGCAGATAAGAACTGGGCGTTTGGAAAAGTGTACAGAGAGGTGCTAAAAAAGCCTGTATATGTTTTTAATGAGAAGGACGTCTTCAATGTAAATGGAAAACACCACATCGTTTACATCTTTGAGAAGCTAAAAATTGAACCAGGCAAAAAGTTTCTGATTGAGATGGGCGCTGCCGATGGCAAGAGGATGCTCTCACTGGAAGTGGCAGAAAAGTTTATCAACGAAGCACCGGAGTTTAAATTGCAGTTGTAAGTTA
>CAZWQB010000106.1:5644-11004 GCA_964636035.1 uncultured Roseivirgaceae bacterium | reverse complement strand
TTTTTAATCATGGAGAAGAGCAGCCAGAATATACTTTTTATGGGCAAGATTATGGATCCTCAGGATTAAAATTGTATCAGTATAGAATTTTTAAAACGAGGTCTTAGAGATTTTAGCTAATCTTATCATCTTTAGATTACATGTGCAACAAGTTCGGTGCTGCTACATAAGACCTCGTACCTACTAATACTCAATTTCTTCTTCCCCGGTCAAATATTTTTTGACAGTCATCTTAAAACGCAAGGCTACCCTGTGTCTATCTATCCGGCACCAAATCAATCCTCAGCCGCAATCGTTTGAAAAAGTATTTGCAATTTATTTTTTTTCTCGTCTTTTATTATAATATTTGTTATGTCCATATGTTCATACATATGAAATCCAGATTATAATTGTTGGAATAAGCAAAATAGCAAAACAGCAAAAATGTACAGATTTATTATTATAGTGAGTTTTTCGTTGATTTTGATTAACTGTCAATCAACAAATCAAACAAACAGTGAGGCGGCAGCAACCTCAGTATTAAACTACGTTGATCCTAATATAGGTACAGCCCACAGTCGCTGGTTTTTTTACACACCGGCCGCAGTGCCCTTTGGAATGGCCAAACTTGGTCCCTCCACTGACGGGAGCTATGGTAATGCGAATGGCTGGGAAGCTGTAGGATATGATTCCAGACATAACAGTATTGAGGGATTCGCAAATCTTCATGAGTTTCAGATAGGCGGGTTTTTATTTACAGCCATGACTGGAGACCTAAAGACCGTTCCGGGGACTTTGGAAAAACCGGATGAAGGGTACCGCTCCCGATTCGATAAGGCGGATGAGCATGCGGCTCCCGGTTATTACAAGGTGAAGCTAAAAGATTATGGGGTTACTGCAGCGTTAACTGCTACCAAAAGGGTGGGCTTTCAAAAATATACTTTTCCCCAATCCGACGAGTCCTACATTATTCTGGATATAGGAAATCAATTGGGCGAAAGCGGAAAAGTGAAAGATGCCCACGTTTCATACAATGAAGATGGCACGATTGAAGGTTGGGTAATTACCTATCCCGAATATGTGAAAAAGTACCAGCCTGAGGGAGAAGTCAGGATGTATTTTTCTGCTGAGCTAAGTAAAGCGCCAAACTCGGTAGGGACCTTCATTGGACAAGAAAGGCACGATAATCTGACCGAAATTTCCGGAAAAGGGGCAGGGCTCTACCTGAAGTATAATACTGCTGCTGATGAGTCTATTGTGCTTAAATCGGGGTTTTCATATACCTCAGTCGAGAATGCGAAAATAAATCTGATGGAGGAAGCAGCCGATCTGGAATTTGAACAGGCCAGGTCAAATGCTCAGGAGGTGTGGGAAACAGAATTAAGCAAAATTAAAGTTTCCGACTCCTCCAGCCAAAATAAAACGAAGTTCTATACCGCATTGTATCACGCACTTTTGGGAAGAGGGTTGGCCAACGATGTGAATGGCTACTTTCCTGAGAATGATGGCACAATTGGTCGGATACCGCTTGATGAAGATGGCAATCCGGAGTTTAGCTTTTATAATACCGATTCTGTCTGGGGTGCCTTTTGGAACCTTACGCAATTGTGGGCACTCGTATGGCCTGAATATTATAACGATTTTGTTCAGACCCACCTGGCGGTCTATAAAAATTCCGGATGGCTTGGAGATGGCCTGGCAAATTCAAATTTCGTCTCCGGGGTAGGAACTAATTTCGTCGGATTAATTATCGCATCCGCGTATCAGGCGGGAATCAGGGACTACGATGTTGAACTTGCTTTTAAAGCTGCATATGAAAATGAAGTGCGCTATGTGAATCGTCACGAAGGAGCAGGAAAGACGGATCTTAAGGGCTTTGTTGAAGATGGCTTTATAAATTATGTGCCCGGATGGGATTCTTCCCCCGAAGGCTCAGGCTTTTCTGTCTCTCATACCTTAGAATATAGTTATAGCAGTTACGCTGTTGCGCAGTTTGCCAAAGCGCTGGGTAAAGAAAAGGAATATGAAGAACTGATGAAATTATCCGACAACTGGAAAAACCTTTACGATGAAAGTATAGACTTCATGAGGCCAAAAACAGCTTCAGATGAATTTCTCGAAGATTTTGACCCCTTCGCACCGTGGATTGGATTTCAGGAGGGCAACGCCTGGCAATACACTTTTTATGTGCCCCATAATCCTGAAGGCCTGATCGAAAAAATGGGAGAAGATCAGTTTGTAAACAGGCTGGATTCTATTTTCACGATCTCAGAAAAAACCAAGTTTGGCGGGGAGGATATAGACGCTTTTGCAGGCTTAACCTACCTCTACAACCACGGCAACCAGCCAAGTTTGCATATTCCATGGCTTTTTAATTATACGGATGAGCCATGGCATACACAGAAATGGGTGCGAAGGATATGTGACGAGTTTTACGGTAGCGAGGAAATTCATGGTTATGGCTATGGTCAGGATGAGGATCAGGGACAGTTGGGAGCCTGGTATGTAATGGCAGCCATTGGTTTATTTGACGTGAAAGGTTTGACGGAACTCGACCCCACATTTCAATTTGGAAGTCCAATATTTGACAAAGTTGAAATTACAACCGGAAAAGGTAACACACTGACTATTGAAACAACTAATAATGAGCCTAATAATTATTTTATTCAGTCAATCAACATTGATGGTAAGGATAACAGCAAAAGAGATATCAGTCTAAAAAAGCTGAATGAAGGTGCACGGATCCAGTTTGTACTTGGCGAAAAACCTAATGAAAATCTATACGAAAATTAACCAATATTGGGCGTTTGGAATAATCAATCTTATACATGCTTACGATCCCGAAAGAATAGTAATGGGTGGTGGCATTATGAAAAGCAAAGAAGTCATAATACCCTATTTAAAGGAGATGATCACAAAACACTCCTGGATTAATGAAGATGAAATAGAATTAATGGCAGCATCCCAGGTGGAGTATGCCGGAATACTTGGAGCTTGTTACCTGTCAACAGCTTCAAAAAAAGAACATATATTATGAAGACAAATTATGATAAATATCCATCTATCGAGGTCAGCAAGAAAAGCGGTGACTGTACAATAGGCTGGGAAGCAATTACTAAGGAAATCAACGACCGAATAGCCGCTGCAGGCAATAAAAAAACGGTTGTGGTGGTAGATTGCTACCAGGGCGTAAACCATGCAGAGGTGGAAAATGCCATTCGGAAGCATGTTTCATTTCAGAAATTTTACAAATCTACGGATGCCTTTAAATCAGAAAGTGAAATTGCCGAAATGGTTTACCCATTTGTGACGGACGACAGAGTTTTTGGATATATGTCGCAGCTTACCATTGAGGATTTTTATGACAGAGAAAAAGCGCTTTTGATATCTAATGAGATAGGGGCAATCGAGAGTGGAGTAATCATTATTTACGGAGAAGGAGCCGCATATCTCGCTAAAAAGCCAGATTTGTTGATTTACCTGGATATGGCACGGTGGGAAATTCAAATGCGAATGCGTAGGAATGAAGTACGCAATTTGGGGGTGCCTCAACAGTCTGCTGAGTTCTCTGCTTTGTATAAGCAGTCATTTTTTGTGGATTGGCGGGTGCTGGACCGGCACAAAGTGAAATACATGCAGCAGTGGGATTTCCTGATTGATACCAACAAAGCCGGTGAACCAAAGATGATAAGTGGTGCGGCCGTGCTAGAAGGCCTTAAAATAGCCGCGCATCGTCCTTTCAGGGTCGTGCCATTCTTTGATCCGGGGCCATGGGGCGGACAATGGCTAAAGGAAGTAATGGACCTCGATCGCACAGCAATAAATTTTGCCTGGGGATTTGATTGTGTGCCGGAAGAAAATAGTCTTTTGCTGAAATTTGGCGAAAATACAGTGGAAATACCTTCAATAGATCTGGTTTTCGACCAACCAAAAGCGCTATTGGGAGAACAGGTTTATGACCGCTTTGGCGCAGAATTTCCAATCCGCTTTGATCTTCTGGATACCATGGACGGGGGCAATTTGAGTCTGCAGGTGCACCCCACCGCTGAATACATTCAGGAGAAGTTCGGTATGAAATACACCCAGGACGAAAGCTATTATATGCTGGCCGCAAAAGAGGATGCTGAAATTTATCTGGGGTTGAAAGATGATGTTGATCCTGCTGAAATGATAAGTGAGCTAAAGGAGGCAGAAAAGGGCGAAGCGCAGTTTGATGCAGATAAGTTCGTGCTGAAATGGGCGACAAAAAAGCACGATCATTTTCTGATTCCATCGGGCTCTGTACACTGCTCATGTACAGACAGCGTGGTACTTGAAATTAGTGCGACACCCTACATATTTACCTTTAAACTCTGGGATTGGGGAAGATTGGGGCTGGACGGGAAACCACGACCTATCTACGTAGACCATGGAGAAAAGGTAATTGCCTGGGACAGAAATAAATCCTGGACAGAAGAAAACCTGATCAACCGGTTCGAGAAGGTGGGAGCCGGCGACGGGTGGACGGAAGAGCGGACAGGGCTTTATGAAACGCAATTTATCGAAACCAGGAGGCATTGGTTCTCAAAAACTGTTCCGCACCATACCAATGGAGGCGTGAATGTGCTCAATCTGGTAGAAGGAAAAGAAGCAATTGTAGAAAGTCCGGAAGGAAAATTTGAACCCTTCGTGGTTCATTTTGCCGAAACGTTTATAGTTCCTGCAGCGGTAGGTGCTTATACCATCAGGCCTTTTGGCGCTTCTGAAGGAACGAAATGTGCCACCATAAAGGCCTACGTAAGAACGTAGATGTACTCGCTTGTACTACTTTTCATTAAAAAACGAACAACTTCAATGCAGGGTAAAAAAAATTTCTTTCATGATATTGTGGCTTTTTTGCTCGTGATGCCTTCAATGGCAGTCTTCAGGCTTGGTTTTGTTTGTACGATAGCCAATTGTGACTCCTGGCAAGGATCAACTGAAGGTAGAATGTTTGGAAAAGGTCGGGTTTTAGAGGTTGACTAGGCATGTGAAGGATTAAATATGTACGCACAATTGAACAAATCATTTGTATTTCTTACTGAAGCGTCTATTTTTACTTCCTTTATGACAGAAAGCATGGCTATAGACACAAATAAGGATCATATACAGTTTAATATAGATCACAGAAGCCCCGTCCCTTTGCATGTACAGGTAGAAGAATTGATGCGCAAACTAATTGCTCATCCAGACTATCAAAATGGTAAATTATTGCCCAAGGAGGTAGAGCTGGCAAAAATATTGGGAATTTCCAGAAATACCATTCGGCAGGCTACCAATAAGCTTGAACACGAAGGGCTTTTGGTTCGGAAAAAAGGCGTGGGGACCAGAGTGATACAAAACACGGTCAGCACCAGGCTTAC
>CAZWQB010000106.1:0-5544 GCA_964636035.1 uncultured Roseivirgaceae bacterium | reverse complement strand
AAAATAAGTGCCATGGCTGCCAATACTTTTTTGGCAAAAAAGCTGAATATCAAGAAGGGAGATCCTTTGCTCTTCAGGAAAAGACTGGTGTGTGACCCGGGCGACAGGCCGATCGAGTACAACCTTGGCTATTATAGGGGTGATAGTTTTACCTATGAAATTGATATCAAACGTTAAGGTTGGGTATTGTAAACGTCGAGGAAATTTCGGGCGGGAACCGATGAAACGCTAAGCTCTTGGTTGCACTTTTGTTAGATGTGAAAAAGAATTTTATAAACTAAATTTAATAATAGCGTATGGCTCAACCCGACCAATCTGACCAAAAAGGAAAGTCAAGCCCAGTATTTATTCTTCAAATCACCATTGTGGCAGCGCTGGGAGGCTTGCTGTTTGGTTATGACACGGCTGTAATTGCCGGGGCGATCGGGTACCTGCAAACAAAGTTCGATCTGTCTGCCGCTATGGTGGGATGGGCGGCCAGCAGTGCTATATGGGGATGCATAATTGGAGTATTGTGCACGGGCTTTTTGAGTGATAGGTTTGGGCGAAAAAAGGTGATGATCCTGACTGCAGTTTTATTTGCCATTTCGGCCATAGGTTCTGCCATTCCCAATTCGCTGACCGAATTTATTATTGCCCGGTTTATTGGGGGCCTGGGGGTAGGGGCTGCGTCTATGTTGTCTCCCTTGTACATTTCCGAAATTGCACCCGCTAAAAACAGGGGCAAGCTCGTGAGTCTATACCAATTGGCGATTGTCATTGGCATCAACCTCGTCTATTTCATCAATCTTGAAATTGCCACGCTCAATACCGAGGCCTGGAATGTGGAATACGGGTGGCGCTGGATGCTGGGTTCTGAAACGCTTCCTGCCTTGTTGTTTTTTGTACTGCTGTTTTTTGTGCCGGAGAGCCCACGCTGGCTGGTGAAAAACGGCCGGGAAGCTGAAGCACTAATAACCTTGGAAAAAATTAACGGATACGAGAAATCCAGGGAAATATTGGCAGATATAAAAGGGGTACTAAATCAGGAGACGGGCACTATCAAAGAATTGTTCAAACCAGGGCTGAGGATAGCGCTGGTGGTGGGGGTGTTCCTGGCGTTATTCTCGCAAATTACCGGGATCAATGCCATCATTTATTATGCTCCGGAGATTTTTAAAAGCGTGGGATTTGGTACAGATTCAGCTTTTTCACAAACCGTCTTCATTGGCCTGGTAAACACCTTGTTCACCTTTGTTGCCTTGATATTTATAGACAAGGCAGGGAGAAAAACCTTGCTCCTATGGGGTGTTGCAGGAATGGTTGTCTGTCTGGCAGGGGTGGCAATTAGCTTTTACTTTAATTTCACGAGCGGACCCTGGTTGTTGATATTCATATTGGGTTATATCGCCTGTTTTGCCTCTTCTTTGGGGCCTATTCCCTGGGTGATCATCTCGGAAATATTTCCTACAAAAACGCGGGGAATCGCCATGTCTTTTTGTACTGTAGTGCTGTGGATAGGCGTTTTGCTCATCACTCAGTTGACACCTATTTTTCTCGAAGATTTAGGCGGGGCTTTTACTTTTTGCATATTTCTCGTCAATGCGATATTTCTACTGATTTTTACCTGGAAGGTGATTCCTGAAACAAAACAGCGGACCTTGGAAGAAATAGAAAAGAGCTGGAAGAAATAACCAAGGTGCCGGCAGGTCAACTTTAGCAAATTCCGCGTTTCGGAGCTGCTCAGCCCTTTGATCGCAGTTTATTTGGTATTGAAGTCGCCCTGTTTTTATATGCGTGTAATCCTGTCGCCACAATTATTGCCAGCGAGACTCCGATGGCAACATAGCTCACCGAAGAATAATTTTCCCAGTTTTGTACCGCCAGAGCGATGATTCCCCAGACCCCGGCAATAGCGTATTCCCGCATGTTTCTTTTTTGAATCATGACGAATAATATGCCGCCCACCACCAGGATCATAATGATTGCCCAGGCCTGGGCTGTCAACGGACTTCCATCCCAACCGAGTTTGGTAAGGTATAGCGATGTGTTGGCGACTGTAGCTACCGTTACCCAGCCGAAGTAAATGCTGATTGGCCACCAAACCAATACGATTTTCCGGACAGGTGCATCCCATTTTTCCATGTTAAGATTCACCGTTATTTTTATCAGGCAAAACAGCAGCAGCAAAATCAGGACTACGGAAAGCCCGATTTGGTCAGAGGAAAATGCAAAGATCCAGCCTGCATTTGCAAGGTTAGATACAACAAACCACCATCCGATTTTTAGCACGAAATCAGAAGAATTGTCTTTTTTGAACATACCCTTCGCCTGAAAGACGGCGAACACCGCCAGCGAGATGTAAATCAGTCCCCAAATGCCAAATGCATAACCTGCCGGTGTCAATATATTTTCATACTTGTCAGAAATTTCACCGATGGAGGGATTGTTAAAAGCACTAGTGCCTACAGCATAGTTTACTGCTACGGCAGTGACTAGTGACACGATGTTTGCGATTTGTAAAGTTCTCTTCATTTATAGAATGTGCCGTTATTTGTGTATTGACACTTTTAGGCTGAAAAAGTTTATCATATTCTAACTTCCGGTATAAATTTTTCAGCAAATATTCAAAAAAGTCAATTTGTTCTGTAAGGCAGTCTGCTGCTGCTGAACTCGGACGAGTTAACGAAAGTTGTAAAATTTACGTTTTTTGTAAAATGATATTTATTTAGTAAAAAATAGTAAAGTTGCCTTATTTGTAAAATATGGACGCACTTTGCTTGTTTTGTATAGTATATAGTGATTAGTTTTACAGGAATTAAATATTGATTATTCTTGTATTTTTTTATTGCTTTAGTCGCTTGAATATATTTTTTATTATCACGTTCTATTTTTTATATTAAAAAAGTCATATTATGTCAACCCGTACTCCTCTCCAAGCTTTAAAGTTCTGGATCCTTGCTCTGGTATTTTTTTTCTTTTTTTCGGCAAGCCTGTATAGCCAATCTTCTGTCAATGCCAACGACAAAGTGCCTGCATATTCCGCGCCTTTTTCCTATGGTACAAACATGGGGTACTATCCCAATTGGTCGCGGCAACAGTTGGCTGATATCTCTGCAGGAAATGCGGCCGTGGGTGTAGAAGGGGCGGGCGTAAACGCATTGCGTCCGATGATGCGGGAGGAACATTTTGACTTATATGGGTATGGTCATTTGGTGGGCGATTTTCAACATTACGAGTCGCTGGGCATTCGAAACAATACCACCTTCATAGGATATCCGGCTCCCAAAAACGCTGATAATTCCAGGTATGGCGGCTGTAATGAGCCCTCAAAGCTGTTTAAAAATTTGTATGAACCTATATGGGACTCAGGCGCAAATGGCACACCCGTAAACGAAAATAACTATTATGCCCTGCATGTGTACAAAACAGTGAGTACATACAAAGATCATGTTAAAATTTGGGAAATAATCAATGAACCCGACTACACACACAGCGACTTTGGATGGAAAGCGCCTGATGAAGCGGGGAGTTGGTGGAACAATAATCCAAATCCCTGTGATTTGCCCAATTTGCGAGCACCGGTTTTTTCTTATATAAGGATGTTGAGAATTAGCTATGAAGTGATCAAGCATGTAGATCCAACAGCTTTTGTGGCTGTAGGAGGGATAGGGTATCAGAGTTTTTTAGATGTTTTATTAAGAAATACAGACAACCCCGATGGAGGAAAAGTAACAGCAGCGTATCCGGATAAAGGAGGTGCTTATTTCGATGTTCTAAGCTACCATTGTTATCCGCAGTACAGCCTGAAGGCGTGGGACAATTCAGTGGGCGGCATGGTCTACAGAAGACATTCAGATGCTGCAGTAGATGTATTGACAAACCAGCAGGAACTATATCAGGATGTACTCAATCAGTACGGCTACAACGGAAACCAATTTCCTAAGAAGCACTACATCATCACCGAAACAAATGTGCCCCGTAAAAACATTGGGGATGTGATCGCGGGCGATCAGGTGCAGGTAAATTATATCATCAAAGCATTGGTGGATACGCAGAAGAAGGGGGTGAAGCAACTGCATGTTTATGGTTTAGGCGATAGTAAGGATTTTAATGAGGCGACCAATGTTTATGAGGCGATGGGTTTATACAAAAATTTGAATAAGGCGACTCCCTACAATCAACAATATAATGATATAGGAATTGCCTATAAAACAACTTCTAAGCTGCTTTCTTCTTTAAAATACAATGCCAATCTGACCCGGAAATTGAAGCTTCCGACAAATATTGGAGGGGGTGTTTTCAAGAAAGGAAAAACCCATGTGGCAGTACTTTGGGCAAAAACCACAACAGATAATTCGGAAACCGCGAATGCCACTTATTCTTTTCCTTCTAATTTCAATATAAGTGGACTTATCAAAAGAGAATGGGACTACGGTGTTACAAACCGGGAGACTTTTATCTCGCCTAAAAATGTCTCCCTGACAGGAGTTCCTGTTTTTCTGGAAATTGAATTGGGAGCAGGGAAAACAGCCGATGAGCAAATTTCCTCAGAAGTGAATATCTATCCAAATCCAGCCAGTGGAGAAGTGAAGATTTCAACAGCATCCGAAAGCAAAATTCTACAGGTCGTAATAAAAGATCAAATGGGTAGAACAGTTTTATCACGCAGGGTTGATAATGGAAGTACAAGTGGTATCAACCTGGATATTTCCGGACTGAAGAGCGGAGTGTTTACGGTGGTAATAGATACTGAGGAAGGACGCGAAGTTAAAAAGCTGGTAAAGGAATAAAAGTAAAGTTGAAGTAATAGACAAAAACTTCAAGGCAGTTTTATCTATTTGCTTCAGCTCTGCGGGCTTGGAGTTAGGTTCCGATGATCTTTTCATCAGAAACCTCGCTCCTTGTTTTTGCAACAGCCTTTAGGAAGGCAGTACGTAAAACAGAACCGCAAAAAAGTGGCAGATACTTCCTCCCAGAACAAACAAATGCCATATTGCATGGTGATACGGAATCCTTTTCCATAAGTAAAAGATCACGCCAAGGCTGTAAGACAAGCCGCCTGCAAGTAGCCAGTACAAACCGCCTCCCGGGATGTATTCTACCATGGGTTTGAAGGCAATGGCTACCATCCACCCCATCAGCAAATAGATAATTGTGGACAGCACATTGAATCTGCCGGCAAAAAATAGTTTAAAGCACATGCCTATCAGCGCTAAGAGCCACACCACCCCAAAAAGAATCCAGCCAATGCTTTCCCTAAGCATCACAAGCATAAACGGGGTGTAGGTGCCTGCGATAAGCAAGTAGATGGCGGCATGGTCAAATATCTTCAGGTAATGCTTCACTTTAACATTGCTAAAACTATGATATAGGGTAGAGGCAGTATATAATACCACCAGACTGGCTCCATAGATGCTAAAGCTGACAATCTTCCAGGGATCTCCCTGCATACTCGCGAAAGAAACCAGAATCACCAATGCCGCCAGACTCAGGGCTATGCCCACACCGTGCGTGATGCTGTTTGCGAGTTCTTCTTTTCTGGAATAAGCTTCTTTTTCCATT